>SFLA01000043.1 GCA_004553575.1 Clostridiales bacterium | reverse complement strand
GGGGAATCGGTAGCGGAAACGGCGTCGAGGAACTTTGTGTACTTCGAGCCGGGCGACAACCACCGTCTGCCGGGGTGGATGCAGGTGCATTACCGCCTTGCGTTTGACGGCGAGGGCTACCCGATGGTGTATTTCTTCGACACCTGCAAAGCCGCGATAAGGACGCTGCCGCTTTTGCGGTACGACGAGCACAAGCCCGAGGACCTCGACACGTCGCAGGAGGATCATTTCGCGGACTCGTTCAGGTATTTCTGCATGTCGCGTCCGATAACGCCCGTAAAAGCGGTTGACAAAAAGATATTCGGCGACGACCCGCTGAATTTGAGAGGTGATTGAATTGAATGAATTTTTGACAGGTGCGGCGGACGGCTCGCTGCCCGTTTCCGACGGCATGCCGATTGCGGACACGGAGCACACCGACGCCGTGGGCAAAGAAGAAATAGCCGAAGCGGTGAGCATACTGCAGCGGTATAAGGCGGGCAAGAGCAATCTTGAAAAGCGCATTATCGCAAACGAGAAGTGGTTCAGGCAGCGCCACTGGGAGAACGAGCGCGACGGGAAGATAAAGCAGACGGGGTGGCTTTTCTCCGCAATAGCGAACAAGCACGCCGATTTTATGGACAACTTCCCCGAAGTAAACGTTTCGGCGCGTGAGCCGGGCGACGAGAACGCCGCAAAGGCGCTGACAGCCGTTATTCCCGTTGTGCTTGACCGCGCCGGCTGGAAGCAGACGTATTCGGACGGCAGCTACGAGAAGATAAAGACGGGCACCGCCGTATATATGGTCGGGTGGGACCCGAACGCTTCAAACGGCCTCGGCGACGTTGCGATTCGCACGGTGGACGGGCTTAATATCTTCTGGGAGCCGGGCATCGAGGACATACAGGACTCCGCAAACGTGTTTACGGTGGAGCTTATGTCGCACGACGCAATTGTGTCGGAGTATCCCGACAGACCGGAGCTTAAAGAGCTGTCCGCGCCGAGCATTGATGTTTCGCGCTATTCGTTCGACGAGAGCATAGACACTTCGGACAAGTCGTATGTGGTCAACTGGTACCGCAAGCGCAAGGTCGGCGACAGAACGGTGCTGCACTACTGCCGATTCGTGCAGGACATTGTCCTCTATGCGTCCGAGAATGACCCCGCGCTGCGCGACAGAGGGTGGTATGATCACGGGCTTTATCCGTTCGTTTTCGACGTGTTTTTCCCCGACAAGGGCACGCCCGCAGGGTTCGGACTTATCGACATATCGAAGGACACGCAGGAGGATCTCGACGAGATTAACGCGCTTATGGTCGAGGGGGCGAAGCGTGCGGCGCGTGTAAGATACTTTATGCGCGACAACGCGGCGGTTAACGCGGCGGAGTTCTGTGACCTTAACAGGGACATAGTGCACGTTGCGGGCGGACTTGACGAGATGAACGTCAGAGAGATAGCGCGTCCCGACGTGTCGGCGGGGGCGGTGAACCTGCAGCAGTACAAGATAAACGAAATGAAGGAAAACACCTTCAACCGCGACGTTAACTCGGGCGGCACGGGCGGCACCACGACGGCGGCGGGCATAGGAGCCTTGCAGGAGGCGGGCAGCAAGGTCAGCCGCGATATCATTTCGCAGACTTACAACTCCTTTAAGCTCATCTGTCAGATGATAATCGAGCTTATACGGCAGTTTTACGACACTCCGCGATATTTCCGCATAATCGGCGAGGACAAGCTGCAGCAGTACGCGTCGTTCGACAACTCGGAGCTGACCGCGCGTCCCGTGGAGAATGAATTCGGCGTTGACTTCGGTATGAAGGAACCGATATTCGACCTCAACGTCAAGGTGGCGAAATCGAACACGTGGTCGAGAGCGGCGCAGAATCAGGACATTATCAATTTTTACGGCATGGGATTTTTCAATCCCGAGCAGTCGACACAGGCTCTCGCGTGTCTGTCGGTGCTTGAAATAGACAACAAGGACGAGCTTATCGACGTTATCAAAAAGAACGGACTCAAAGAGCAGTTCAACGCTCAATTTCTGCCGCTGCTTCTCAACATGGCGAATGTCTACGCGCCCGATATCGGCATACAGGCGGTCGAGGCGGCTGCGGCTGCGGGACTTGTCGACCCTGCAGCGATGACACAGACGGGCGCGCCCCACGGCGGCGCGGCTGCCGCAGGACAGGCGCGTCAGGGTGCTGCTCCCGCGCGAAGTGCGGATACCGACATCAACGGCGGAATGAAGCAGTCCTCGGCGTATATGGACAAACAGACGTCGATAGCGCGCGAAAGGACGGCGCCGAGATGATAACGGTATCGGTACACGGGTACGGCGGCGCTTATGCGGCGGATGTAAACGGGCATGCGGGGTACGCGGAGCACGGCAGAGATATCGTTTGCGCGGGCATTACGGCGCTTGCGGCGGCTCTGAACGGTTTTGCGGAGAAAGAGACGGTGCGGGTCGGAAACGGCTGTTATCACGCCGTTATCGACGCGAAAAACGCACTTGCCGTGCGGATGTTTGAAAACGGCGTGCGGGAGATTGAGCGGATGTACCCGGCTCACGTTAAATTTATTAAACAGGAGGATTTTTAATGGCTTTTATCAATTTGCAATTGTTCGCCGAGGGCGGCGAAACGGGACTTTCGGGCGATTTCGACGCGGATTTCGCGAAGTACGTTTTAGGCGGTGCGGACGAAACGGAACGGGACAAAGCGGACGAAAACGCGGACGAAGCGGAGCAGAATGCGGACGCGGCATCGGAGGACGCTCCGACGGACGAAACGGACGAAAACGCGGACGGCACAGCCGAAAACGCGTCCGAAACCGCCGACGGCGATGACGGGGACGAAATGTCCGACGAGGAGTTTGAAAAGCTGATAAGCGGTAAGGGCAAAAAGGCGTTCGGCGCGAAAGCACAGAAGCTTATTGACGGCAAATTTGAAAAGGTCAAGGGGCAGATGCAGCCGCTTGAAGCGCTTGCGGGCGTGCTTTACGACCGTTACGGTGTGGAAAAGGGCGATGTAAACGCGCTGACGGAGGCAGTTTACAACGACGGCGCGATGTTTTCGAGGCAGGCGCTCGACGCTGGAGTTCCCGTTTCGGAATACCGCGAGAATTTCAAAGCGGCTCGCGGGGAAACGGACAGCGAGGCTCAAAACGAGCCCGACGAACAGGCAGACGGGGAAGATGCGGAGCTTATCGCGCAGAACGATTTGATTTCGGCGTGGCAGACGCAGGCGGACGAGGTGAAGGCGACTTTCCCCGACTTCGACCTTGCGGCGGAGCTTTCGGGGAACGAGAGCTTCAGGCAGCTTTTGACGGGCGAACGGCCTCTGACCGTGGAGGAGGCGCGGCGGCTCGCCTACTATGACCGCGATATCGCCGCAATATCGGGCAGAGCGGCACAGTCCGCGAAAGAAAAGACGGCGCAGGCAATTGCGCAGAACAGGACACGTCCCGCCGAGGGCGGGTTAACGGGTCGGAGCGGCGGAATCGTTCAGAAAAAGGACGTTTCGGCGCTCAAAGACAACGATATATTAAACATTCTCGATGCGGTTTCGAGGGGTGCGAAAATCTCATTCTGACCGCACGGGCAAAAAACGAAAGGAAGTATCATTATGGAAGCAATTTTCAAAGACCTTCAGCTTTTCGCTGCGGGCGACGTAGTTAACTACGCAGGCAACAACAACGACGCGAACGCGGGCACGATGAACGCCAACAACGGCGGCACTCCCGTTTCTTCGGGTGATCTCTCGCCCGAAATGAAGACGTTCTACGACAAGACGCTCATTACCCTTGCGGGTCCGAATCTCGTGCATGACCAGTTCGGACAGAAGCGTCCCATTCCGAAAAACGGCGGCAAGACCATCGAATTCCGCAGATTCTCGAAGCTCCCGAAGGCTCTCACGCCCATTACCGAGGGCGTTACCCCCACGGGCAACAAGCTCAAGGTTTCGGCGATGACCGCACGCGTCGACCAGTACGGCGACTATATCGAGCAGACCGACATGCTTGAGCTTACCGCAGTCGACAACACCGTTGTCGAAGCTACAAAGGAGCTTGCCGCGCAGGCGGGCGCAACGCTCGACACGGTTGTAAGGAACGAGCTTATGGGCGGCACGAACGTTATGTATGCTCCCACTCTCGACGAAAAGGACAGAGAGCAGGAGGTCACCTCCCGCGCCGATATCACAGCCGATTGCAAGCTGCGCGTAAAGGACGTTTTTAAGGCTGCC
Organism: Clostridiales bacterium; assembly: GCA_004553575.1. Classification (GTDB taxonomy): domain Bacteria; phylum Bacillota; class Clostridia; order Oscillospirales; family CAG-382; genus SFLA01. Next base: position 5,003 of record SFLA01000043.1, on the reverse strand, counting down.
GCCGAGCTTAAGGCGGTCAACGCACCCAAGATAAACGGCAGCTATGTCGCGATAATTCACCCCTATGTGGCATACGACCTTATGCAGGAGGCGGGCGACACATGGGTCGATATTCAGAAGTATAAAAACCCCGAAAAGATATACAGGGGCGAAATAGGCGAAATAGGCGGAGTGCGTTTCGTTGAGAGCACCGAGGCGAAAATAATTGCTCCCGCCGCGATATCGGACGGCGTGGGAAGACTGCACGTAAAGACCGCGATATCGTCTTCGTCCACCACCGTTGACGTTGACGAGGTGCTAACGGCAGGTACATATTCGGGCGGCGCTGCGATTCCCGTATACGTAAACGGCGCGGCGAACACGATCGTTGCGATCGAAGCAAAGACGGGATATTCCACTGTTACTCTCGGTGCGGCGATCACATCCGCCGCCGTCGGCGACGTTATCTGCGGCAAGGGCGCGGGCAAGGACGGCTCGGCGGTGTTCTGCACACTGTTTCTCGGCGAAAACGCATACGGCGTTACGGATATCGAGGGCGGCGGTCTTGAGCATATCGTTAAGCAGCGCGGCTACGGCAACGACCCTCTGAATCAGCGTTCCTCCGTAGGCTGGAAGGCAACCAAGACGGCAAAGCGCCTTATCGAGGAATATATGATTCGCTTTGAGAGCGGTTCGGCGTTCTCCGACACAGCAGACGAAAACTGATTAAAGGAGTGTTTGACATGGCAGCTAAAACAATCGCACCCGAAGCGCCCGTTACGGCGCGCGGAAGCATACCCGTGTTTGTTCCGAAAACGGACAGGGGCGACGACGACCTTTTTGTGGCGGTGAACGGCAAACGGATACTTATACAGAAGGGCAGAACCGTTTACCTCTCTCCCGCGTTTGCGGAGGCAGTGCAGAACTCTCTGGAGGCACAGCGCAAGGCGGACGCTTTTATTGAAGCGAACGCGCAATAAATATCGGACGGCGGCAGGAGGCAAACCGGGTTTTCTGCCGCCGTTTTTTAAGGAAGTGACATCATGACATTAAAAGAGTGCGTGGCAAATGTTCAACTCATGCGTTCGCCCTCGCCCGACAGCGCGACGGTGATTAACTGCATAGCGCAGTGCGAACAGCGGATTAAAACGGAAATAATCGACAACTCCGCAGACGGTGCGGATTTTGTCTTCGATAAATACAGTCAGCTGACGCCCGAAGACACGGTGCTGCTTGCGCCCGACCCGTACGGCGAGGTATATGTGTGGTACGCGCTTTATATGCTCGATTCGGTGCGAAACAACACGGTTAACGCAAACAACTCGTATTCAATGTTTACGGACGCGTGGAACAGGCTTGCGGCATACTGGCGGCGCAATCATACTCCGCCGACGGACAAAATGCACAGCGGCATATACGGAATATGAGGTGAGGGGCATGGGAAGCTATTTGAATCAGAGCAAAAATTCACGCAGAATGACAGGCGTTTTTACGGGGCTTGACAGGCGCGAGAGAATTTCGGACGGTGCGTGGAGCGATATGCTCAACATGACGGCGGCAAAATATCCGTGCGCAGCGTCGAGAAACAGAAGGGCAACGCAGCTTTTTACGGAAGATGTGACGGTTGACGGCGTGACGGAAACGCGCAGGGCATCGGGGGAATATCAAATACTCGATGCGGATATTCTCAACGGGGAACTGAATATAATTGAGGTCAAAATACAAAAGGACGCGGTTTTCAGCCCCTACTATATCCGGTTCAGAAACGGCAGCGGAGCAACGCAGTATGTCAAGGGCGGGTATATCACAAATAATCTGTTGACCTCCGGAATCGGCGCTTTTAAAAAATGGGGAATCCTCCACAGCGGACGCGACATTTTCATATATCCCGGTCTGTTCCATACGGATTATGAGAGAGACAAGGACGAAGCGGAAAAAAAACTGTATTCTGTCAAGGAATCGGCAGGCGGCAGCAGCGAATGGAATAAAATAAGCATGTCGCCGGTCGACGAAGACGGTGCGGCGGTCAGCGTGACGTCCTCCGCTTCCGCTCCCGTAAATCCCGTTAACGGTGCATATTGGTATGACACGGTAAGCAAAGGGATGTACAGATACTCCGCAGCTTCTTCCGAATGGACGGCATGTCCGACAGGGTATATGAAAATAACGTGCGAGAGCAAGCTTAATCCGTCATATAAAACTTTTGCGAATCTGAAAGAGGGCGACGCGGTCGACGTCTTTGTCACCGACGGCACAAATGCCGTTGTCTCATCGCATATCGTTCATTCCGTGTCCGGCGACGGGAACGGTATCGTAATTACGGGCTACATAGACGGAATAACGGATATAACGGAAATCGATATCACGCGCAAAGCGCCGTTTTTGCAGCATGCCTGTTCATGGCGCAACAGAATATGGGGCTGCTGTTACGGAGAGCATGACGGCGAATTTCTCAACGAAATTTACGGCTCCGCGCTCGGCGATATGTCGAACTTCTTCAAGTACGAAGGCACGGCGGCGGACTCATACACCGTTTCGGTGGGAACGGGCGGCAGGTTTACGGGCATCGCGCAGCTTGAGGACAGCGTGGTGTTCTTCAAGGATGACAGATACTATGTGCTGACGGGCGGCGAGCCGCCGTTTTCGCTCAACGAGTATTCGGGCGCGGGAATCCAGGACGGATCCGCCAAAAGCGCGGTCGTAATAAACGGATATGTGTACTATAAATCGTACGGCGGCATTATGCGAATGTCTCCCGATTCACGCCCGGTCAGAGTGTCGGACGCGCTCGGCACCGACAAATGGGAGGACGCCATTGCCGGCACGGACGGCGAACGGTATATAGTGTCGATGAAGCGTATCGGCAGCAGCGAACGGGAGCTTTTTGTATACGACACTCTGACGGGACTGTGGACGCAGGAGGAAAATCCGTTCGTATCGCCTCCCGCCGCAATTTTACGTTACAGAAACAACGCGTTTGCGATAGGCTCCGTACCCGCCGATTCCGTTGAGCAGGTCGGCACAACAACGGCTGCGGGAATATACACGCCCGTTATACAGTATTTTGACGGCGAAAACGTGAATAGGCTCGCCGTGACAAATCTCGGCGGGTGGAGCAGTGAAGCGGCAACAGCCGAAAGCACCGTTGAATGGCACGCGGACACGGGCGTTATGGGACTTGAAGACCCGAACCACAAGTTTATTAAACAGATTCAGATTCGCGGTCGGCTCGGCAGCAACGCCCGTATCGGGATAGAAATAAGCTACGACGGGCACAGCGAGGACAGAGAGCAGCTGTACACGGAGGAAAACGAGCTTATCGGAACATTCAATGCAGTGTATGCGCCGCCCGTCAGGTGCGATAATTTCCGCCTGCATTTCAGCGGCGTCGGCGAGGTTGTAATATTCTCGATAACGGTAACGACGGAGGAGGCGAACGACTGTGTTCAGCGTTAAAATTCCCGACATCGAAAACATGAACGAGCGGCAGCGCATAAAGGCGGTAAAGGAATGGATGCAAAGCGTGAACATTCAGACGCGGCAGGAGCTTCAGCGGCTCGAAAGACTTATTACGGAGGGTAAAAAAAATGGCGTTAAATAAAAAGAAAATCTCTGCGGACGCGGCGCAGGCAATAATAAATCAGGGGAAAAACATTGTCGGCAAGGTTTCCGGAGTTCTCGGAAATATGACAAAGGTGCCGTCCGCATCGGGCAATACCGCTTCGGGCGCGGCGCCGGCGGCGGATTACGGCGCACTTGCGGATAAGTATATGAAGGACTACGAAAACAGCAGATTCAGCTACGATTTCAACACCGACCCCGTCTATCAGGCGGCAAAGCAGGCGTATATGAATCAGGGCAGGCTTGCGGCAAAGAACGTTGCGGCGCAGGCGGCAAAGCTCACGGGCGGCTACGGCAATTCCTACGGCACCGTGGCGGCGCAGCAGCAGTTTAATCAGGCTTTGGAAAACGTGAACAATATCATCCCGGAACTGCAGAACGCGGCGTATTCGCGCTATCAGAACGACCTTGCGAAAAAACAGAGTCTTGCAAACTGGTATCTGCAGAACAGCAGATATAAAAAAGAGGACGAGCGGTACGCAGATGAAACGGCATATAACAGGGAGCGCGACAGGATATCCGACGCAAGGTATGCGGACGAACTGGCATACAGCCGAAGCCGCGACAGGATTTCGGACGAGCGGTACGCCGACGAGACGGCATACAACCGCAAACAGACGGAAATCAGCAATGCGCTCGAAAAGGCAAAAATTGCGGCAAGCATCGGCGACTATTCGTTTTACAAGGCGCTCGGCTTTAATGTTTCAAATGCGGAGCAGGCGGCGCTGCTCGACAATGCATATTCGTATGCGCAGAAAACGGGCGATTTCTCAAAATTCGCGGCTCTCGGACTTGACCCCGCAGCGGTTAAGGCGAATCTTACGGCGGCAGCGGCCTCCGGGTCGGGCTCGTCGGGAAGATCGGGAAGTTCGTCGAGAAGCTCGGGCGGCTCATCGAGTAAAAGTTCGCAGGTGACATTAACGCAATATGAAAACATACGCAAAAAAGCAAGTGTAATGGATGATGACGAGCTCGAAAAATATCTGAACGGACTTGTTAATAACGGTTACCTTGGTTCCGATGTCGCAGACAGTCTTTGGGAAGAGTTTGCCAAATTCCCGTATGGCAGCGTGCTGGATATGAGAGACGCGTTGAGAGAGGAAAACGGTCTTGCGCCTTCCGAACGCTATGGCTTTACGATTGCGAAAGAGACGGACACACGCGCGGAAACCCGTGCGGTATGGGCACCCGTCGGAGCACAGCTTGCCGAGGAGGCAGGATACGTGTTTGACGGCACCGACTACACCGAGAACGCCAAGGGCGGCTTTGAGTATGAGACGCTTGCTTCCCTCCTGCAGACGGCACAAAACGACCCCCGCATCTATCGCGGATGGCTGACGGGCGCAAACACGCCCGACGAGCGCATTTTGGCGCAGGACGAGCTTGCCGACCGTGTGGAGGAG
>SFLA01000011.1 GCA_004553575.1 Clostridiales bacterium | reverse complement strand
ATTATTCGGTTGTGTGAGAGTTCAAGACATCCAACAAAGGGAAAACATCATTTTTATATCTGTCAAAACGGTTCGCGGAAATCTTGCCGTATAAACGGCGAAAACCCCGATAAAATCGGGGTTTTCACGGGCTACATCTATTTTGTAGCCCTTTTATGGTGCGGATGAAGGGACTTGAACCCTTACGCGTAAAGCACCGGTTTCTAAGACCGGCTTGTCTGCCATTCCAACACATCCGCTTTTACGCCCGCTATTGTAGCACATCCGCGGCGCTGTTGTCAACTGCTTTTCTCGGCTGCATCCTCGAGCAGTGATCCGCCTATTACGGTCGCGGCGCTTACCCAGAATATGTACCCCGCCTCTGCCGACTCGGCAGGTGTTTCGGCTCCGAACAGCAGATATCCGCCGCATACGATAAAAACCAGCAAAAGCCCGGACACAAGTATTTTCGCCGAAGTTCCGGTAAGTCTGTGCTTCGGAGTGAAGATTTTTGTGCGTTTTTTCATTTTTTTACACTTTCCTTTCTTTACAAATGCTTTTTTCGGTGTTATAATGTTGACATAATGTAAACCTATGAAAAGAGGTAACCGACTTTGAAGTGCCCCGTGTGCTCATATCCGGAAAGCAAAGTAATCGATTCCCGCCCGTCGGCGGATAACTCAACCATACGGCGGCGCAGGGAATGCCTAAGCTGTCAAAAACGGTTCACCACCTACGAGATTATCGAAACGGTTCCGCTGATCGTTGTGAAACGGGATAAATCGCGCGAGAGCTTCGACCGCAACAAGCTGCTGAGATCGATAATCCGTGCCTGCGACAAACGGCAGGTATCGCAGGATCAGATGGAGGCTATAGCCACCGACATTCAGACACAGCTTCAGAATTCGCTGCAAAGCGAGGTCACATCGACATTCATCGGAGAGCTTGTAATGGAAAAGCTTAAGGAAATCGACGAAGTGGCATATATACGCTTTGCTTCCGTGTACCGCTCGTTCAAGGACATATCCCAGTTCCTTGACGAAATATCCAACCTTAACAAATAACTTTACGAACAAATAAGGGAACGACCCGAGCTGTCGTTCCCTTGATGTTTTGATATGACCCGTTGATTATTCCTCTATGAAAATTGCACCGTCGATAAACGGCTTCGCATCGACAAACACGTTTCCGACCGAAAGTGCAACCTGCACTATGGTTCCGTTATCGCTGTCGAGCGGACTGGTACCCGCAGATCCGAGCACCGCGCCCTTTTGTACCGTCGTACCCTCGGAGACGCTGACCGAGCTGAGATGGAAGTAGTATGTGTATATGCCCATTCCGTGAGAAACTATAACCGTGTTTCCGGTAAGCGCGGTTCTGCCCACATAAACAACCTTGCCCCTCTGCATCGAGGTAACCGAGATGCCCTCGTTCACGGCGTAAACATTTCCCGGTATATATCCGCTGTACGGTACTCCCTCTGCGGATTCGTCGTTGATTACGATGCTCGTCCCGAAACTTGCAACCGGACTCGAGGTATCGCAGGAAGGCGCAAACGCGCTGTCAAAAGTGAAAAACACGGCGCTGCCCGGAACCGCAGTATCGTCTATTACCTGCTTAAGCTCATCAAAGCAAGCGGACGAGGCGCTGGAGTTGAATATATCCGCCGGATAATGATAAGTGGCAAATCCGTATTCGGAATCCACCACATCGAGCGTAAGCTTAACGGAGTTCTCGCCCGAAGTAAAGACCAGCTCGTATGTGCCCGCCTGATTCTCGAGCGAAACGGGAAGCACCGCATAAGCAATTCCGTTCTGGACGGCAAACTCCGGCTCCGATGTTATAAGATCGGTATCGAGCGTTACGCTCTCGCCCGAGGTGAGCATATCCACGCGAAGCAGAAGCGCTTCGCCGCGGGAGCATACGTTTTTGGAAAGATGGACCCTGGCGGGGATATCGTACAAAACGTCGAAGCTATACACGGCAGTGCCGTAATTGCTCTTGCCGTCGCTGACCCAGCTCGCCTTTATTGTAACCGAAAGAGAAGTATCGGACGAATATGATACGGTCGAAAGGCTGTCGGGTGAAACCGTGCTGCCGTTTATCTGAAGCTCGACCGAGGTCGGCTCAACCGAAAAGCTGTACGAATTCTCGCGGTCGGAATAAATGCGCAGATCCGCTGTGCCATCGTATATTCCGGTTACATCGTCGTAATAATAAACTCCGTCAGCTTTTTTATACGCCCAGGTATACTCCGTGGGAAGCACTTCGGATACGCGGTCGCCCGAGATTACGGTCAGCACCGGAAGCAGATCGCCTTTATACAGATATTGAAACTCGCTGCGCAGCAGCAGAGCTTCCGATACGTCGGACGGAAGGGTGTACATATATCCGTTTGCATCCATAAGCAGGACCTTGCAGCCGTCCGTATACGGATACAGGGTGTAATCTATACGCTTGTCGCCGCGGTCGCAAACCACGGTGACCGGTGAAGCGTCCTCCGGAACGGCAAGCGAATCGTCTGCTACGGCGTCGAGGTATACGTTAAGGAAAAACTCACGCTCGGACTCGGAATCGTATTCATAAACCTGTCCGTCACCGGCCGCGACGGTGACCGAAACGACCTCCGACACCGGTATGTTATGCGATGTATAAAGCACGGCAAAGTATATTATAAAAACGACGGGGACGCACATCAACACCCCGAGCAACGCGTACAGTCCGGTGTTTGATTTGTTCATATTCCCTCACGTCCTTCCTTTTTCGCACGTTCCGTTCAATATATAGATTATATACGCCGCAGGCCGTTAAGTCAATGCTTTTTTGGGGTAAGCGGTGTATAAATATTTTCCTTTTTCCCCACACTACAGGCAGAAAGAGGAAAACAACTATGCTTAACGCGATAATGAAACGGTTTGATCGCTGCGGAGATTTCGTACTGCGCCGGTTTCCGTCGGGAGACGGCGAGGTCTGCATATGCTATATACGCGGGCTTGCCGACCGTGAATACCTGTCCTCCAGGGTGATAAAACCGATAATGGAGCAAAGCGGCTTTGACGGCGATTTTACCGCCTGTGTACAGGCGTTTTCGGTGAGTCCGGTCAAATCTGCGGAAGAAGCGGAGAAGGGTCTGCTCGACGGACAGGCGCTGGCGGTGTTCGGCGCACGGTGCTGTCTTATCAACGCATCGGCGCCGGAAAAGCGATCCCCGCAAGAGCCTGACAGCGACGTTACGGTACGAGGTCCGAAAATAGGCTTCACCGAGGACGGCGAAACCTCAATGGCACTGCTCCGGAGGACCCTGCGTACTCCGGAGCTGAAATCCGAAACGATTACCGTAGGTACCGTCACAAATACCAGAGTAACGATAGTATGGCTTAACGGCCGAGCCGACGACAGGCTGGTCAGCCGGATAAAAGCCGCTCTGGAGACAGCGGTCGCCCGCGGACTGACCGATTCGGGAAATATCGAAACGCTTATCGGAGGTGTAAGACTGCTCCCTGCATTCGGAAGCAGCGAAAAGACCGACAAGGTGGCCTCGAAGCTTGTTGCCGGAAGAGTCGGTGTGATATGCGACGGAAGCCCGTTCGTGCTGACCGCTCCGTATGTATTTGCGGAATCGCTCCAGAGCGCGGACGATTATTACCGGACTCCGTGGTATGCTTCGTTCATGCGGATTCTCCGGCTGCTCGCTCTGCTTATTTCGGTATTTCTGCCCGGTATGTTCTGCGCCGCTTATTACCATTCACCGCAAACGATACCTCCGGCAATATACTCGTCGGTGCTCGAACTTAAGGAGGTGCTTCCGCTGCCGCTTTGGGCGGAGGTGATCGCCGCGCTGACCGTGTTCGAACTGCTCCGCGAGGTTGGCGTGCGCATGCCGCAGAGAGTCGGCGACGCGGTCGGAATAGTCGGATCGCTCATTCTCGGCGACGCAGCCGTATCCGCCGGGCTTATTGCCCCGACAACCGTTATGCTGGTCGCTCTCGCCGCCGTTACCGCGTTTATAGTTCCGGTATTCATGTATGCCTCGCTTATTATGCGGTATCTGCTCGTCTTTATCGGTGCGGCGACCGGATTCCCCGGAATCGCCGCCGCGGCGGCAGTGATAATATGTGCGATGGCCGCCGAGGACAGTTTCGGAACCCCGTACATGAAGCCGATCATGCCGTATTCGCGCAAAGGCATGCAGGATTTTCTTATTGCAATTCCGAAAAAAACACTGTTCCGGAGGGAGGATGTATGATATCCCCCTATGTTTGTGCGGTATTCACCGCAGCCGCAGTAACGGCGCCGTCTCCGCAGGCGCTGTGTATATTTCTGCTGCTGACCGCGGCGGCTTCATTTCTGCCCAAAAACGGTCTTTTTCCCCTCGCGGCACTGCCCGTCCGCCTTGCGCTGCTTCTTCTGCGCGGAGGAGATCCGGTATACGCACTGCTTGCGGCGTTCAGCGCTGCGCTCGTGCTTATGTGCGGTAAAAAAACGGTATACGCAATGCCGCTGCTTCTTGTTTTCGGCTCCGCCTGCGCCCTGTTCTCCGTTTCCTCAGTAAATCCGTTTATATCCGGCGATCTCGCACTGCTTGCCATGCTTCCGGACGCCGGATATCATATGCCGCGCAAAAACAGGCTGAAAGCGGTGTTCTTTGCTTCGCTTGCCGCGCTGCCGCTCTGCTTCTGCGGTATAAACGTCTGTGCGGCGATAATAACGCTTACAGCCGCTGCTCCTGTTCTCATTCCGTTCCCGCCGGCATACGATTACAGCGGGAGGAATGACAGATGCAGACCAAAAAAACACTCGTATCCGACGGCGGCGAACCGCTCGTCTACGTGAACGTATCTTATCCGGCATTCGAGCACCGTAAGCTGAAGAAAACTGCAAACCCGTTTTACGAGGAACTTGCAAAAAAATTCTGCGCGTTCGCCGCAAACTCGCTTCTGCCGCGCGCAAAAGCGGCGATGGGTGAAAAAGACTTTAAACCGTATTCCGCGGTTATGATTTACAACGGAGAAGAAACGCCGGAATACGCGGCGGTTACTCTCCAGGCGTTCGTATTCGACGGTCACAACCGAGCCGACGCCAACATAATGAGACAGAAATGGGACAAAAAGTCCGGTCTTATGTCAAAAAATTAATCGTTAAGGTCTTTACAACCGCACCGGTCAATGATATACTTAGCGCAAACTTCCCCAAAAGGAGAGAGTGCAAAATGAGACAGTTAAACGTCGTGATTATCGGACAGGGGCGAAGCGGGCGCGATATACACGGGCTTCACCTCAAAAAGGACACGGAGCGGTTCAAGGTAGTCGGAGTTGTGGAAAAGATGGACGTCCGCCGCCGCCGCGCCGAAGCCGAGTACGGCTGCGAGACCTTTTCGGATTACACCGAGCTGTTCGGAAGGAAGGATATCGATCTCGTTGTAAACGCTACACCGAGCCATCTTCACTATGCGATAACCAGGGACCTGCTCAGCCACGGCTTTAACGTCCTGTGCGAAAAGCCCTGCGTGCCGACGGTTAGGGAATTCGACGACCTATGCGATACCGCAAAAAAGAACGGCAGGGTGTTGCTGGTGTTCCAGCAGTCGCGGTTCGCCCACTATTTCGAGAAGGTAAAAGAAATAATCGCATCCGGCGATCTCGGCAGGATAGTACAGATAAACATACAGTTCAACGGCTTTGCCCGCCGCTGGGACTGGCAGTGCTGCCGCGAATTCAACGGCGGAAATCTTGCAAACACCGGACCTCATCCTCTTGATCAGGCGCTCAACCTTATGGATATGTACGACGGAATGCCGGAAGTATTCTGCAGGATGGACCGCTGCAACACCTTCGGCGACGCCGAGGATTACTGCAAGCTTATACTTACCGCTCCCGGAAAGCCGCTGGTCGATCTCGAAATATCGTCTGCGGACGCTTATCCGCTGTTCACCTACAAGCTGCACGGCACCCGCGGCAGTCTTAAGGGTACCATGGCTCATATCGACTGGAAATACTTCCGCGAGGACGAAGCACCAGATCAGCAGCTTATAAAAGAACCGCTTACCATGGGCGGCGACGAAAAGCTCCCCGCCTACTGCTCCGAAAAGCTTACCTGGCACGAAATGAGCTGGGACGGCGACGCATCCGCGCCGTTTATTGCGGCGGTGCAGACCTATTACGATCAGATATACGCGCTTTTCACCGAGGGACGGCCTCACGACATACGGCTCGATCAGGTGCGTCAGCAGCTCGCCGTGATCGAGGAAGCGCACAGACAGAACCCCCATATCGGCTGAACGGCCGAAAAATGTCACGGCTTCCACGGTATGCCTTCTGCGCACAGCATACATAAAGCCGCGTCAGGCTGGGATGTAAACCGTAATCTGAAATCCGACTTTTTACAAACAAACTTCAGGGGTAAGGTGAAAAAGCACCTTACCCCTGAAGTTATATAATCAAGCCGATTGACAGATTAATACCGTCAGTTTGCCCTGTTAAACGTAACCCAGCAATATCCGTCTCCGCATATGAATTCGACAGTATTGCCTTCGCTGTTTGTTACGACCCAGCTATAATTCTCACCGGTTTCTTCTACGGTAAATCCATACGCCGGCAAAGAATTGATATATGCGATGAGTGCGTCTTTATCTTCCTCGAATCCGGTTGCGGTATCAGCTCCGTTTGCCGTTCTTAAACCGCCCAGTTCCAGTTCGTAGACAGTATCGGTTTCTTCGACAACCGTCCAGCCCGTAAAGGGCAATTCCGGTATCATTGCTTCAAATTCATTACTTGCCCAGCTTGTATCGAAAGCAGGTGTTTCCTCCTCTGACTCGTCAGGAACTGCTTCAACGGATTCCTCGCTGTCTTCCGGCTGTTCGCTTTCATCGGTTCCGGATGACGCCGTTTCCGACAGATCCGTGCTTTGAGTGTTGTTGCTTTCATCCGCTGCCGTTTGACTGCCGCAGGCTGCCAAAGATACCGCCATAAGCAGGCAAAGCATCAGCGCAATGGTTTTCTTCATGGTTATCCTCCTGATTGATATCCAATGTTGTATTTTCGTAAACTCCGGGATTTTGAAATATACGGAAAAGTTCCGGATTTTCAAGATCTTTCATAAAAACATGCCGCGTTAAAATGCACTTATTCTGACAGTCTGCAAAAGCACACCTTAGCAAAATATCAGCCGGTTTGCTTGAAAGTATCTGCCTGCCCATGCGCACTTCGTGTTATTAACGGCATTTTTACGGACACCTGCCGTAAGGCCGTGCTTTAATAGAATTATCCGTTCAGGTCTTCGAAGTAAGCCGGAAAACGTCGGACGATGTCCCTATAACGACGATATGATCGCCCTCGCAGAATACGTAATCACCGCCCGGCAGCGGATCGAGCAGATTGTCGTGCTTGATCGCAATGATATTCACACGGTACTTCTTACGCACATTGACGGCGGCAACCGTCTGCCCCGCCCACGACGGGATTATCGGAATCTCGTACAGCGAATACTCGCTGGTAAGCTGTATATAGTCGAAGATGTTCTTTGCGTTGTGGCGGATAGCGAGCTTCTCGGCGATCTCCCGCTCGGGGTATACCACCTCGTCGGCGCCTATTTTCATAAGGAATTCCGCCTGTATATCCTGGCTTGCCTTGGTGCAGACATATTTAGCGCCGCACTTCTTGAGCAGTGAGGTTATGACCAGCGACGACTGGAAATTTTCGCCTATGGTGACGAAGCATATATCGAAATTGTTAACTCCGAGCGATCTCACGACATTCTCGTTGGTGCAGTCGCCGATATGCGAATCGGTGTAAATATTCGGCAGGTCCTGTATAATGTTTTCGTCCTGATCAACTACCATGACCTCGTTGCCGAGCTCGATCATTTTTCCGGCAAGGTGGCGTCCGAAGCGTCCCATACCGACAACCAATACGGATTTCATCAATTATCTCCCTTCTCTGTTTACCCGATAAGAACCTTGCCGACCGGTCTGTCGATCGGCGGATGCGAGCGTTTCTCGGCCAGAAACAGAATGAACGACAAACCGCCGATTCTCCCGGCGAACATCAGCAGCATAAGGATTATACGGCTGGCAGCGCACAGCGTTGGGGTTATACCGAGCGAAAGTCCGACCGTACCGAGCGCGGAGACCACCTCGTAAAGCGCCTGCTTCATAGTCAGCGGCTCCATTGCGCAGATAGCCATGGTGCAGACAAACGCGGCGGAAATGTATATAAGCGCTATCGAGCACGCCTGACGTATAATGTCGTCCTCTATACGGCGGCGGAACACCGTAACGCTGCGGTTACGGCGCGTGCACGATACTGCTGCGAAAAACAGTACCGCAATAGTCGTTGTTTTTACGCCGCCCGCGGTCGAACCCGACGAGCCGCCGATAAACATATACAGTATGGTAAGCACGGCGCCGGATTCCGACATACCCGCGGTATCTATTGTGTTAAATCCGGCGGTGCGTGGAGTTACCGCCGCGAAAAACGCGTTGTAAAGCTTTTCCCAGAAATTCATTCCCGCCATAGCTGTGGACGAGTATTCAAAAAGCAGCATGAGCCCGGTTCCGACAACCACGAGGAAGCACGCGGTCGCAAGCACGATCTTTGTATGCAGCTCGCACGATGAAATGCGGAATCTGCACCGGATAAGATCCTTCCAAACGAGAAATCCCATGCCTCCGATGATTATTAAAAGCGCCAATGTTATAACTACAACGGGATCGTCGGCAAATGAAGTCATCGACGAATACTGACCGTATTTGCCCATAAGATCAAACCCCGCGTTGCAGAAGGCGGAAACGGAATGAAATACCGCGTTGCCGATCCCCTCCCAAAAGCCCATTCTCGGAACGAATCTGAAGCTCAGAATGACTGCCCCCGCAGCCTCGACCGCCAGAGTGCCTATAACTATACTGCGTATCAGCCTAACGACTCCGCCGATCTGCATGGTGCCGGCGGACTGCATAAGCAGTTTTCGCTCGTTCAGGCTTATCTGCTTCTTCATGAATATGAAAAACATCGTAATCACGCTCATGAAACCAAGACCGCCGATCTGTATAAGAACGAGTATGACCGTCTGACCGAAAACCGACCAATGCGTGTAGGTATCGAATACAACCAATCCGGTGACGCAGGTCGCACTGACGGAGGTAAACAGCGAATCGAATATATTGGTCCATTCACCGCTTCTCGAGGATACGGGCAGCGACAGCAACAGCGCGCCGATGACAATGACCACGATAAACCCGATTGCGATGATCTGGGTATGGGTCAGCTTTTCTCTGATCTTCGCCATTGCGGTATCATCTCCTTTCCGCAGCCGGATAAAGCGGCGTATTTACAGGCTTCTTATGCGCGAATCGTCCAGCAGCGTCACTCCGTTTTCGGTGAGCACCTTCACGGCGAGCCGGTTGTCGTCCACCTTGAACAGTACGGCGGCCTTGCCGTCGAGCGGATTCAGAAACGCATAGATATACTCCACGCTTATATTCGCTCCGCAAAGCTGACCGATAGCGGAATTGAGCGCGCCGGGACGGTCGTCGATCTCTGCGGCTATAACCTCGGTCACCGAAATGGTAAAGTTGTTTGCGCGCAGTACCTCGCACGCCCTGTCGGGCTCGTTAACTATCATTCTGAGTATACCGAATTCGGTGGTATCAGAGATCGAAACGGCACGGATATCTATCCCCGCTCCGGCAAGCGCGCCGGTAACGGCGGAAAGCCTTCCGGTCTTGTTCTCCACAAATACGGAAATCTGCGTAACATTCATACGTTTTTGCTCCTTTCGGCATATGAATATCCGTAATCGAACGCTCTTATATTACTTTCCGCAAACTGCGGCTTGGCGCAGTCGGTAACCGCTCTGTGCCACATCCCGGAATCTCCGCCGAGTAAACGTGCGGCGGTCCCGAGAAGTACCATGTTTACGGCTTTCGGATTCCCGGCTTCCTCGGCGGGAGTGAGCGCATCGAACGATATAAGCTTTACGCCCGCGGAAGATATCGAGTTCTCGAGCCCTTCCGGATACTCCGATGCACCGGTTATTACCGGCATCGGCATTATCCGCTGTGTGTTGGTTATAACCGTACCGTCGGCGCGCAGGTAGGGCAGATACCTCGCCGCCTCGAGCAGCTCGAAGGACAGCAGAAGATCGGCTTCGCCGAGATCTATTACGGGAGAATACACCTTGTCCCCTCCGTACCGGACGTGGGTGACGACGCTTCCCCCGCGCTGGGACATTCCGTGTACCTCGGATACCTTCACGTCGTAACCCATATGAGCGCAGAAGCTCCCGATAACCTTGCTCACGAGCAGTATTCCCTGACCGCCGACTCCGGCGATCATTACGCTTTTATTTGCCATATCAGTCGCCGCCTTTCAGTGCGCCGAAGCGGCATAGCCCGGCGCATACTCCGCATCCGACGCAGAGAGTAGGATCTATCGAAGCCTTTCCGGCGGAAAGGCTTATTGCGGGGCATCCAAGCTGCATGCACGCACGGCAGCCGATACATTTTCCGGCATCGGCGTGAAGCGGTGCGGAATGCTTTACGCCCTTTAACAGTGCGCACGGACGGCGGGCGATTATGAGCGACGGACAGTCCCTCGCAAGCTCCTCCTCAATCACCGTCCTGGTTCCGTCAAGGTCGTTGGGGTCGGTAACGCGCACCGACGGTATCCCGCATGCCTTTGCAAGCGCCTCGAGATCGACCGCCGCGGTGGGATCGTTGTATATGGTATATCCGTTGGCGGGATTATTCTGATGTCCGGTCATTCCGGTAATGCTGTTGTCGAGCACTATTACGGTGGCAAAGCCCTTGTTGTAGGCGATATCGATAAGTCCGGTTATTCCGGAATGTATAAAGGTCGAATCGCCTATAACCGCGACCGCCTTTCGTTTGTCGGGCTCGACCTTCTGAAAGCCGTGCAGTGCGGATATCGAAGCACCCATGCAGACAACCGTGTCCACCGCTCCGAGAGGCGCAACGGCTCCGAGAGTATAGCAGCCGATGTCTCCGCTTACATAAACTCCGAGCTTTTTAAGCGTATAGAACAGTCCTCGGTGCGGACATCCGGGGCAAAGGACCGGAGGCCTTCCCGGAAGCGTATCACCAACCGAAACGGTTCTGCTCTCCTCGCCGAGCACGACTTTGCGGATAAGGCCCTGGGAGTACTCGCCGCAGAGAGGAAAGACGTCTTTTCCGTGAACCGAAAGGCCGATAGCGCGGCAATGCTCCTCGATAACGCCGTCAAGCTCCTCTACGACATAAACGGTTTCGCATTTCGAAGCGAACTCGGTAAGCAGCCTGTCGGGCAGCGGATATGTCATTCCGAGCTTAAGCACGCTCACGTCTCCGAGCGCCTCGCGCACGTACTGATATGAAATACCGTTGCAGATAACGCCGATACGGGTATCGCCGTATTCGACCCGGTTAAGAGGAGAGGTCTCGGCGTATTCGGCGAGCTGTCTCGTGCGCTCCTCGACGAACAGATGGCGCTTCTGCGCCATTGCGGGCATCATTACGCGCTTGGGAACTTCCTTTACGTAGGGTATATTCTCCCTCTCGGTGCGTTCGCCCAGCTCGACGAGCGATCTTGCATGGGAAACACGGGTGGTCAGTCTGAAAATAACCGGAGTATCAAACCGCTCGGAAATTTCATATGCGATCCCGACGAAATCCTTGCATTCCTGCGAATCGGACGGCTCGACAACCGGTACCTTCGCGGCTATTGCGTGGCGACGGGTGTCCTGCTCGTTCTGGGAGGAGAACATACCGGGATCGTCGGCAACTCCGATCACCAGTCCGCCGGACGCGCCGATATAAGACATCGTATACAGCGGATCCGCCGCGACGTTAAGCCCGACATGTTTCATGGCGCTGAATGCTCTCGCCCCGGCAAACGATGCGCCGGCGGCGGATTCAAGCGCGACCTTCTCGTTCGGCGCCCATTCCGCGTATATTTCTTTGTACTTTACTGCCTCCTCGGTTATCTCGGTGCTCGGGGTACCGGGATATGAAGACACATATTTGCAGCCGCTTTCGTAGAGGCCGCGGGCTACGGCCGCATTTCCTATAAGTAATTCCTTCATTTGCTTTCGTTCCTCAAATCAACGACTCTTACCGCCTTGCCCTGAAATCTTTCGATAGTGTTGGGCGAGACCAGCGTAATCTTTGCGTCAAGTCCGAGAACGCTTCTGAGGTTCTCTTTTATTTTCTTCTGAAGTTTCTCAAGCTCTCCGTACCGCTCGAGCAGGCTTCCGTCTATAAGCTCTACGCACACCTCAAGCGTGTCGGTGTACCCCTCGCGCCGGACGACGAGCTTGTAGTGAGTGCTGATCTGGTCCATGCCGACAAGCACGCTTTCGACCTGCGACGGAAATACGTTTACTCCGCGTATCTTAAGCATATCGTCGGTGCGTCCCTTTATCTTCTCCATGCGCGCCGAAGTCCTTCCGCAGGGGCAGGCGTCGTAATGCAGCGCGGAAATGTCCTTGGTGCGGTAGCGCAGAAGGGGTATTCCCTGCTTGGTAAGAGTGGTTATGACTATCTCGCCCGGTTCCCCCTCGGGAACGGGCTCCATAGTATTCTTGTCGAGACATTCCACAAGGAAATGGTCCTCGTTTATATGCTGTCCGGTGCGGTACACGCAGTCGCCGGACACGCCCGGCCCCATAACCTCGGAAAGACCGTAATTATCGGTTACAAATATGTTCCATGTGGATTCGATCTGGTTCCGCAGAGCCTCGGTACAGCCCTCCGATCCGAGAAGCCCTATGCGGAGCCTGTAATCGGACATCGGGAATTCGAGCGCCCGCGCCGACTCGGCGAGATACATCGCATACGACGGAGTTGCAACTATACCGGTAGTACCGAAATCGCGCATGAACATAAGCTGCTTCTGCGTGTTTCCGGATGAGGTGGGCACCACTGCGGCTCCTATCTTCTCGAGTCCGTAGTGCAGCCCCAATGCGCCGGTGAACATACCGTAGCCGAAGCATATCTGCACTATATCGTCGCTCGTGGCGCCGCCGGCGGTTACTATTCGCGCTATGAGCTCTGCCCAGTTTTCGAGATCGCTTTTTGTGTACCCGACGACCGTCGGCTTGCCGGTCGTACCGGACGAAGCGTGTATGCGGACTATATCGCTCCGCTTGGCTGCAAACAGCCCGAAGGGATAGTTGTCGCGGAGGTCGGTCTTAACGGTAAACGGTATGTACTTAATATCCTCGAGCGTTTTTATCTTATCGCCGCAGATGCCCAGCGGCGTAAGCTTTTTATTGTAGAACTCCACATTGTTTATGCAGTAATCGACGATATATTTAAGACGCTCGAGCTGGAGCTCACGCATCTTTGCGCGCGGCATCGTCTCGATTTCTTTGTTCCATATTCTGTTTGCGGGTCGTTCAGGCATTGATCACACTCTCCTTGCCGTAAAATAGATCGGTACTGTGACCGTCCTTCGTAAACACGCTGACAACACGGCACACGATAAAGGAAGATATCATGGCGGCGCAGGCGAACACCGCACCCTTTCCGGCGAGATATGTCAGCGCGCTTCCGGTTGCTCCGGCGAGCAGCAGCGCCTTACTGCCGGCAGGGATTACCGCAATCGCAAATCCGGTAAGAACCGCGCTCCACGCGCCCGCACGGCTTATTTTTGACGAATACAGCGCAAGCACATACGGCGCCATGAACGAGCCGGATATAATTCCCCACGAATACGACATCATATCGAGTATGGGGGTATCGGTATTCGCCACGAGATACGAGCAGGCGACGAACATAAGGCAAAGGACCTTAATGACGACGGTCAGCTTCCTGTCCTTCATATTCCGGAATAACTTATTCTTTATTATATCCATGGAAAGCACTGACGAAGCGGTAAGCGAAATGGACGAAAGTGTGGATACAGACGCGGAAATGAGCAGTACGAGTATCACTCCGAGAAGAACCGAAGGAAGCGAAGCGCGCGCAAGCATATTCGGCACCAGATAATCCACCCCGCCCTCCGGAAGCTCTGAATAGAACATATGGGCAAGCGAACCGATAAAATATCCGCCTCCGGCTACCAGCAGCGCAAAGAATGTCGAAATGATTATTCCCTTCTTTGCCTCGGCGTCGTCACGTATGCCGAAATACTTCTGAACCATCTGGGGAAGACCCCATGTGCCGAAGCTGGTCATAAGCACGGTCGCCGAAAGAGTTACCCATTCGCCCGCCGAAAGCTTCGGGAGTCCGCCGGACCCGGCGTAATCGATTATACCGGATATTCCGCCGACGGAATCGCACCGCACGACGAAGAAAATCATAAGCGAAACGCCCACCATCATTACGATTCCCTGAAGAAAATCGGCACGCACCTGGGCGAGATACCCGCCGAACACCAGCAGAAGCGCGGAAACGGCGGCGATTATTATCATACACGCGGTCTCGTCAATATCGAGCACTACCTTGCAAACGCTGGCAAGTCCCTTATAGACCGACGCCGAATAAGGTATAAGAAAAACAAACATTACCGCTGCCGAAAAAACCCGCAGTCCGGGCGACGCATATCTTTCCTCAAAGAGCTGAGGCATGGTCTTTATCTTCAGACGGCGGGAAATGTCGCGGGTGCGGCGCGCCAGCAGCTTCCACGCGAGATACGACCCGAACACGGCGTTTCCCAGTCCGGCGAGTATTCCCCACAGCGAGAAGCTCCAGCCGGTCGCCCCTGCATAGCCGACAAACATTACCGCCGAAAAATACGCCGTACCGTAGGACAGCGCCGAAAGCCACGCTCCGGCGTTTCTGCCTCCGACCGTGAGGTCGGACACGCGTTTGGCCTTTCCGAGAGAATAGACGGCGACTCCCGCCATCACGAGTACATACAAGCATACTGTTACGATAATCACGGCTTTTTCTGACAAAACACAATCCTCCGGACAACGGTCATATATGTGTAACATTTGTTAATTATATATCAACCCCGCAAGAATGTCAATATGTCGATTCCGCCGCACATTACGGTATTGACAAACGAATATTGTCGTGATATACTTATTCCGCTGTATTAATACAAGTATTACACGGGCATGGTGCTGTATGGAAATATTAAAGATATTCAACCTCATAATAGGCCTGCTGTTCTTCCTTTGCTACTTTTACCAGCTGGTATATATACCGATAGCGCTGTTTAAGAAGCCGGCAAAGCATTCGGACCCGAAAAAGCACCGGTTCGCAGTGCTCATTGCGGCAAGAAACGAGGAAAAGGTGATCGGCGGACTGCTCGATTCACTGAACAGGCAGACCTATGACAGCTCGCTTACCGATATATACGTGATTGCCGACAACTGTACCGATACGACCTGTGCCACTGCGCGGGCTCACGGCGCGACGGTCTGGGAGCGGTTCAACCGCCGCGAGGTCGGCAAGGGCTATGCCCTCAACGAGCTGCTCGGGCATATACGGCAGGAAAAGGGCGAATCCGCATACGACGGATACTTTGTGTTTGACGCGGACAACGTGCTTGAAGAAGATTATATCGAGCAGATGAACCGTACGTTTTCCGACGGCTACGGAATCGTCACCGGTTACCGCAATTCCAAAAATTACGGCGATAACTGGATAACCGCCGGATATTCTCTCTGGTTCCTGCGGGATTCCCGCTTCCTTAACGGAGCGAGAATGAAGCTCGGTGTGTCCTCCATGGTCGGCGGCACGGGATTCCTGTTCAGCGACGAGATACTGCGCGAATGCGGAGGCTGGAACTTCTTTTCGCTTACCGAGGATGTGGAATTTACCGCATACAATATAATGAACGGACGCAAGGTCGCTTTCTGTCCCGACGCAGTTCTTTACGACGAACAGCCGAAGAAGTTTTCACAGTCGTGGAAGCAGCGGCTCCGCTGGGCAAAAGGTTATATAAACGTGTGCGGAAAATGGGGAGTAACTCTCGCGAAGAAAGCTCTTAAGGGCGATTTTTCGTCGTTCGACCTGCTTATGTCCATATTCCCGGCATATTTTCTGTCGTTTATCAGCCTGCTTGTAAATTCCGCCGCAATTATCGGGGTAATACTCAGCCGCGGCAATATTGTCCCGATGCTGACGGCATGTCTGAATTCACTTGCTTCCATGCTTTCGCTTATGTTCGTTATCGGTGCGATTACCGCAGTGAGCGAATGGAAAAACATAAATGCTCCGGCATTCAAGAAGATTCTTTACATATTTACCTTCCCGTTGTTTATGCTTACATACATACCCATAGCCTTCTGCGCGGTGTTCGTTAAGGTAAGCTGGAGCCCCATAGAGCACAGTGTAACCGTTACCACCGCCGAAATCCGCGCATCATCGCTGCGCAGAAAGGATTAAATCCGCGCCGTAAAAACATACGCCGTCCGTACTTCCCCTTTTGAGCGGGGACGCCGGACGGCGTTTTTGTTTATTCTGTATTCAGAATATTTTTACCGGAGTGAACCCGATATAATCCGCGGATACCAGCCGTACCGATATCCCCTCGACCTCGGCAGGCGCTTTACCGGGCTGAATCCCGTGAAGATGCCCGCATACGCAGTGGGTTATTCCGTTGGAGCGCAGCACTCCGGCTATTGCGGCGTTCGGCGGATAATGCAGAAACACCGCGACCGAAGCGGACGGATTCTCCGCCTTCAGCTTTTCCGCCGCCGCGATCGACAGCGTCAGCCTTCCCGCTTCGCGAAGAATAATCTTTCTGCCGTCGTCGTCCGCGTCGGATTCGGAAATCCAGCCGCGGGTGCCGCAGACGATAAGATTATCTGCAATATAAGCGTTGTTAAAAAGGAAATCGATACTCTCCGCACCGGAAATGCGCTTATACTCCCGAAGCTTTTTCATGGACATCCACCAATAATCGTGATTGCCCTTTAGTATAATCTTTCTGCCGGGGAGCGAATCGATATATCTGAGATCCTCCACCGCACCGTCCATATCCATACCCCAGGAAATGTCGCCGGGGATTACAACGGTATCGGATCCGGAAACGGTTTTTTTCCAGTTTTCGGCTATTTTTTCGGTATGTCCCGCCCATTTAGCGCCGAAAACGTCCATAGGCTTATCTGCGCCATGTGACAGATGAAGATCGGCGATAGCGTAGACCGACAAAAGTATCTTCTCCTTTGTGAATATATTTCCCCGCGCGGCGCAAAATAAATACCGAAAGGGAGGTACAAACCCGAATGTCAAAAGAAAACGAAAACAACTGTATAGATTGCACCTGCTGCGACTGTGTATACCACTGCGCGGACAACTGCTGCTCTGCCGAAAAGGTACACGTAGGACCGGAGAATGCGGCAACCTCTGCCGAAACGGTCTGTATAACCTTCAGGCCGAGAAACGGCTGCCGTCACTGCAAGCCGTAAACCGCAGTTTTTATATCCGCTTTATCCACTACACGGGTGAAGCGGATCTTTTTCTTTTCCAGCCCTGCAAGCGGACCGGGTATTTCCATGCCGGTGCGCTCACGGAGCGCTTGCATACTGCGTCCGTTGGCTCCGATAGCGGCGTCGACCGCCGGAGCAAATTTGAACGGCGAAGCGGTTGAAACCGCAAGGCACTTCTTGCCGACTGCATACGACAGTGCGGCGGCGGTATGCGGGTCGGCGGTATAGCCGTACCTTGCAAACGTATCGCGTATGGAATAAGCTGTGGCAAATTCGTCGGCGGAGCAGGCGGAAAAATCCGCTCTGAGCGTTTCGAGCATATCGCCGTCTATCGAGAACACGCCCGTTTCGCGCAGTGAGCGCATACACTCCGCAGTCTTCTCCGCGCCGAATGCAAAATACAGCAGACGCTCGAGGTTGGATGAAATGAGTATATCCATTGAGGGCGAGGTCGTGGTGAAAAACTCACGGCGGGTATCGTACACTCCGGTTTCGAAGAAATCCGTAAGTATGCGGTTGCGGTTGGAGCAGCAAACCATCTTTCCGACGGGCAGTCCCATACGCTTTGCCATATATGCGGCGAGGATATCGCCGAAATTTCCGGTGGGAACCGCTATATCGAGCTCCTCTCCCGGGACAAGATACCCTTCCGCAAGCAAATCGAGATATGCCGAAATATAATATACCGTCTGCGGCACCAGCCGTGCTATATTTATCGAATTGGCAGACGACAGGAATTCGCCCTTCTTTTCGGCAGCTTCCCGCACCTCCGGGTCGGCAAAAATAGCCTTGACGGCGGACTGTGCGTCGTCGAAATTGCCGCGGATAGCCACGACGTCGACATTGTCGCCCTCCTGAGTCGCCATCTGCAGTTTCTGAACCCGGGATACTCCGTCGGTCGGGTAGAACACGGTTATTTTTGTTCCGGGCAGATCCCGGAAGCCCTCGAGCGCCGCCTCGCCGGTATCGCCGGAGGTAGCGGTAACGATATGCGCCGTGCGGCTCTCGCCGCGCGCACGCATTGACATTGTAAGCAGACGCGGCATTATCTGAAGCGCAATATCCTTGAAGGCGCAGGTCGGTCCGTGCCATAGCTCGAGAACTGCCGTCTCTCCGAGCAGCGATATAGGCGCGGGACACGGCGAAAACACCTCGGGAGAATATGCCGCTTCGCAGGCGGAGCCAAGCTGCTCCGACCCGAAGCAATCAAAATACATACCCAGTATTTCCGCGGCGCGTGCAGCGTAATCCAGCTTGGAAAGACGTGTAAGCGTCTCGCCCCTGAGACGGGGAAAGTATTCCGGAACGAAAAGACCGCCGTCCGGCGCTATCCCGGCGCAGATGGCGTCGGGTGCCGAATATAAACGACCCTCTGTATCTCTTGTGCTGCGGTACTTCATCAAAATGCGTCCTTTATCTGTATAATTTCCGATACGTTTCCGTTTCTGGCGGCATATACCTCGATAATGTCGCAGCGAATTCGGAAAACGCGTCTTTTTATGGTAAACTTTCCGAAATTGACCGGTATTCTCCCGTTAATTACGTAATTCTCCGTCAGATCCCTTACCGCCTCGCGGAAGCGGCGGATCTTAATACCGTCAACGGCGTCTCTCGGAAGCCCGTAATCGGTCTGCGACCGGGTCTTTACCTCTGCGCAAAGCAGAGTCCCGAGCCTGAATGCAGCTATGTCTATCTCGCCTCCGCGGACGGCATAATTCCGGGCGAGTATCCTCCAGCCCCTTTTTCGAAGCCAATCCGCCGCAGCGGATTCACCAAGACTGCCAAATATCCTGTTCATTGAAGGCTTCACCGAGTGTTTTTTTAAGGAAACTGGCGCGGTGCACCGGAGTCGGTCCGTATTTAAGCAACGCCGCCTTGTGCTCCTTTGTGGGGTAACCCTTGTTGCGGGCGAATCCGTAGCCGGGATAAAATGCGTCCATTTCAAGACAGAAACGGTCACGCTCTACCTTTGCAAGTATGCTCGCCGCCGCTATCGACGGACTTTTTCCGTCGCCCTTAATAATCGGACGCGCCTCCACGGGGAAGTCCCGCGCTATATTGCCGTCGATAAGAGCAATATCCGGAGTCGTCTTAAGCTGTTCTATGGCACGGCGCATTGCCAGCATGGAGGCGTTAAGGATGTTTATCGCCTCAATTTCGTAAACCTCGGCATGAGCGACCGCGTAATCGACCGCCTTTTCTTTTATCTCGTCATAAAGACGGTCCCTCTGCTTCGCGGGGAGACGCTTTGAATCGTTGAGTCCCTCAATATCGATACCGTACGGAAGAACCACGGCGGCGGCAAAGACCGGCCCCGCAAGAGGACCCCTGCCTGCCTCGTCACAGCCGCATACAACCGTAAAGCCCTCCTTCAGAACGCCGCTTTCTATGTCCCAGTTAAGCATACAAACGCCGCCTTTCGCACTAAATATCCGATATGTCTTCAGCCCTATGCGGGCAGCTCGTCAAGTGTTATTCTGCCGATCTTTCCGGCTCGGAATTCATCGAGCAAAACCCTCGCACAGCGATCCTCGTCAACCTCGCCGCCGCTTACAAGCATTCCGCGTCTTCTTGCTATACGGCAGAAAAGGCCGTAATCGTCCTCTCCGTCCTCATGCGTTACCCCGTACCTCGCGGAAAGGCGGTCGGGAAAACGGGTGCGCAGTATGCCGCAAAGCGAAACCGCCAGCGTAAGGGTATCGAGCACCTCGTCGCGTATGGCGCCGGTCAGAGCGAGATGCAGCCCCACGACCGGATCGTCGAATTTATGCCACAGCAGCCCCGGGGTGTCCAGCAGATCGATCCCGTACGGAGACGCTATCCAGCGCATCGAACGGGTAACTCCCGGACGGTCCTCGGCGACCGCCTTTGAAGTCTTTGTAAAACTGTTTATAAAAGTCGACTTTCCGACGTTGGTTATTCCGACCACCATCGCACGGAGGATTATGCTCCTGCCCTTTGCGGCGGCGCGGTCTATCCGTCCGGAAAGCATTGCTCTGATTTTCGGAGCAACGGAATTCAGCCCGAGCCCGGTTTTGCAGTCGATGGGTATTACGGTGCGGCCTCCGGCGCGGAGCAGCGATATCCATTCGGCGGTGCATTCCTCGTCGGCAAGCGAGCATTTGCTTACGAGAGTCAGCCTCGGCTTGTCGGGAAACATTGCGCCTATATCCGGATTCTGCGATGAGTACGGTATTCGCGCATCCAGCAGCTCTATTACCGCGTCGGCGCCGGACGCACGCTCGGCAAGCTCGCGCTTTGCCTTCGCCATGTGTCCGGGATACCAAACGATATTATCCGGCATATCAGTTCACCTTTCCGAAGGCGGGAAACAGCCGGATTATAACCCTTCCGATAATGTTATGCTCCTCGAGACAGCCAATAACCCTGCTGTCCCGCGAATCGTTGCGGTTATCGCCCATAACGTATATCTGCCCCTCGGGCACCGTGAACTCTCCGTTGTAAAAGGAGGCGTAATTCATGTCGCCCTCGGTGCGAAGCACGTAATCCTCGTCAAGCAGCTCGCCGTCCACCCAGACC
Organism: Clostridiales bacterium; assembly: GCA_004553575.1. Lineage (GTDB taxonomy): Bacteria > Bacillota > Clostridia > Oscillospirales > CAG-382 > SFLA01. Next base: position 17,410 of record SFLA01000011.1, on the reverse strand, counting down.
TGCCAGGTATTGAAATCGATTCTTACCCTCTGCCCTCCGGTAGCTATAACCCGTTTTATATACGGCTTGTTCTGCCCTTCGATATATATTACGACTATATCTCCGGTTTTGGGGGTATAACATACATCCGATATTATAAGGCGGTCGCCGTCGTGAAGCGTGTTCATCATCGAATTGCCGTCCACGGTAACATAACGGAACACAAAGACGAACAGCATTATCATTATCGCAAGAGCGTAGCAGAAGGTGTCGACCCAATCGTACAGGTCTGCCATGCGGCTGACCGGCTTTTTCTTCGGCGCGGCGGAAGCCGGTTCCGAAGCGGCTCCGCCGGCAACGGAAAGCTCCGGCTGTATGCCGTTATTTTCGCCGTATTCTGTATTGTAACCGTTATTATCCATACCTCGGCACCCCGCATATCCCGATGTGATAGAAGAAAAGTGTCTGTTCCCAGACACTTTCACTGCAAGCTTAAATCTGTTCCTTTACCTTTGCGCGCTTGCCGACACGCTCACGCAGGTAATAGAGCTTCGCTCTGCGTACCTTACCGGCGCGGATGACCTCGACCTTCTGGACGTTAGGCGAATGAAGCGGGAATGTCTTTTCGGTGCCGACACCGTAGGACACGCGTCTGACCGTAAAGGTCTCGGAAATCCCGCCGCTTCTCTTTGCAATAACAGTGCCCTCAAAAATCTGAGTTCTTACTCTCGTTCCCTCAACTATACGGCAGTGTACTCTTACGGTATCGCCGACGTTGAAGGAGGGTACGTCAGTCTTGAGCTGCTCGTCCGTAAAAGCTTTCAGCAAATCCATAAAGCTTTTCCTCCTTTATTTTTATAAAAGATACTGGGGCGTTCGTGCCGAGCCGCAGAGGACCGTCCCGATATTTTGACAAGCAAGTATATCACACTTACCTGCGGAAATCAAGTATATTTTTTCTTTTTTTAAGATATTTCTGCTTAAATCAGCCCGCCGTTTACGTCAATTACGGATCCCGTTATATAAGAAGCTCTCTCCGACGCAAGAAACGCCGCCGCCGAAGCGATATCTTCGGGCAGACCCATGCGCTCGAGTGGTACCGAATCGACCAGTTCCTCGTACTCCCGCACCGTGAGGCGCGAATTCATATCCGTATCGACTGCTCCCGGAGATATGCAGACCACCCGGACTCCGGACGGCCCGACCTCCTTTGCAAGCGCCTTCGTAAATGCTATCACGGCTCCCTTGGCAGCGGAATAATCCACCTCACAGGAGGCTCCGGTCTCGCCCCACATCGAAGCGATGTTTATTATAACGCCGGTTCTGCGTCGTATCATCGAAGGCAGCACCGCACGCGTGCAATTGAGCACCCCGAACAGGTCGGTGCCGTAAAGTTCTTTTTCCTGTTCGGGCGTTACCGCGTCGAACGGCGAAAAAAGTGCTTTTCCGGCATTGTTTATAAGACAGTCAAGCTCCATTCCGCCGATAGCGTCGTATACGGCGCCGCGGTCGGAAACATCAAACGGCAGCGCAATGCAGCCCGGAATGCTTTCCGCCACCTCCCTCAGAAGCTCGACGCTGCGGGCGCAGTTGACATACACCTGCCAGCCGCCGCGTGCAAATTCCTCGGCGCAGGCGCGTCCTATCCCGCGCGACGCTCCGGTTATCAGGACTTTCTTCACGGTTTTTACCGCCTTATCAGTAAATCTCCGCCTCGGAAAAGACGGGAATGAGTACCGGCTTCTTTCTGGTTCTGCCGTAGACAAACGACGAGAGCGCCGTCTTTGTGCGTTCCTTAAGCGAATTTATATCCGGCTTGCCCGAAGACAGTATTTTTCGTATTATCTCTGCGGCTTTGACCGTAAGCTCATCCAGCAGCTCGCCGTTCTCCTTGGCATAAACGAACCCGCAGGTGGTTATATCCGGGCCCTGAGTCATCTCTCCCGTTATGAAGTCGACCGTCGCCGAAACCACGATAACGCCGTCCTCCGACAGATGCAGGCGGTCCTTTAACACCGACGAACCGATATCGCCGACTCCGTAGCCGTCCACCAGCACCTGCCCGGCGGGAACAGTACCGCCGACGGAAAGCCCGCGTCTTCCCAGCTCCATGACCTTGCCGTTCTCCGGTATCATGATATGTCTCGGATCCATACCCATATCGCGCGCGAGCGAAGCGTGCGCCATAAGATGCTTGTATTCGCCGTGAACCGGAACGAAGTATTCCGGAGCGGTGAGCGCATGCATAATCTTAAGCTCCTCACGGCAGGCATGGCCGGAGACATGCACCGATTCCTGCGTATCGACGGTAAGCACCTCGGCGCCCCGCTTCCACAGGCTGTTTACGATATTGTCTATAAGCTTCTCGTTGCCGGGTATCGCCGAAGCGGAAAGCACCACGAGATCGTTGCTGCCGAGCGTTATCTGCTGGTGCTCCCCGTTCGCCATTCTGTAAAGACCGCTCATCGGTTCTCCCTGGCTTCCGGTGGTTATAAGCGTGAGCTGGCTGTCCTTATAAAGCCTCATCTCGGACGGGTCGATTATAGTGCCGTCCGGTACGGTGACATATCCGAGCTCGCTCGCAGCCTTCAGTACGTTCCGCATGCTGCGCCCGGTCACGGCGACTTTTCTGCCGTACTTCACCGATGCGTTTATAACCTGCTGTATACGGTGGACATTGGACGAAAATGTGGCTATGACTATCCGCTTTTCGCAGTTGAAGAATATCTTGTCAAACGAATCGCCCACGGTTCTCTCGGAGGGAGTAAAGCCCTCGCGCTCGGCGTTGGTGCTGTCGCACAGCAACAGCTTTACGCCCTTCTGCCCAAGCGCGGCAAAACGGTGAAGATCGATCGGCTTATCTCCTCCGGCGGGCGTTAAATCGATTTTGAAGTCGCCGGTATGGATAACCCTTCCCACCGGGGTGGAAATGCAAACCGCCACGGAATCCGGAATTGAATGGTTGACCTTGATGAATTCGACCTCGAAGCTGTCGCATATTCTTACGGTATCCCCGGGGAAAACCACATGAGTGTCGGCGTTTTTAATGCCGTGCTCGGCAAACTTCAGGTCGAGTATCCCAAGCGTAAGCCTGTTGGCATATACCGGCACTTTTACCTGCTTAAGCAGATACGGAACGGCTCCGATATGGTCCTCGTGACCGTGGGTGATAAGCAACGCGCGGAATTTCGACGCATTGCGTACGATATAGGTGAAATCGGGGATTACAAGGTCGACTCCGGGCATGCTGTCCTCGGGAAAGGACACACCGCAATCGACGGCGATAAGGTCGTCTCCGTACTCGAATACCGTCATGTTCATTCCGATTCCGTCCACTCCGCCTATGGGGATTATCTTAAGTTTTGCGGAGCTGTCTTTTCTGACGGTGCGACCCTCCGATGCCGTTTTGCGCGTGCGCGGCTTCTCCGCTTCCGGAACGGGAGCTTTTTTTGCCGTATCAGATGTGCTCCTGCGGGTTTTCTGCTTTTTTTTATCCGTCTGCGGCTGACCGTCAGACGGCGCCGGTTCACGGTTCGTGTAAGCGTTCTTTTTTTTGCGCCCGGTCAGTACCGCCGTAAGCGCGCCGGCGACTCCGCCGTCATTTTTGCTGTCTTTGTTTTTTGCCATTATATATCCTTTCAGAAAATGATCGTATTAAACCGCATTCTCCATGCGCATAATTATCCGTTTATATTATGGTGCAATTTCCTCATTTTGTCAAGGATTATTTAATCGCATATAATTATAATGTTGCGTAATAACACGGGAACGCTCTTGACAAAGTCCGATTTTCTGCTATTATATATAGAGACAAGACGGAGCTGTTCCCGAATAATATCCGAAAGGTGCATATAAATGGAAAAAATCTCGGTCAGAGGCGGCAGGAAGCTGCACGGCAGCATTACCGTCGGCGGAATGAAGAACGCCGCGCTCCCGATACTGCTCGGAACCATACTCGTCGGCGACAGGTGCGTAATAGAAAACCTGCCGGAGATAAGCGATATCCGCAGCGCGCTGGATATACTCTCCTCGCTCGGTGCAACTGTAAGAATGATCGACCGCACCACGGTCGAAATAGATACCTCGAACATACGACCCGGCACCACCCCCTACGATCTTGCGAGATCCATGCGCGCATCTTACTACGTTGTCGGAGCCGAACTCGGAAGATACGGAACCTCCCGCGCTGCCTGTCCCGGCGGATGCGATTTCGGAGTAAGGCCGATAGACCAGCACATAAAGGGATTCGAGGCTCTCGGAGCGAAGGTCGATGTCGTTGACGGCTGCATAACCTGCTCGGCACCCCCCGAGGGACTCACCGGCGCATCGATCTATATGGATATAGTATCCGTAGGGGCAACAATAAATATAATGCTTGCCGCGGTGCTCGCCGACGGTATGACGGTTATAGACAACGCCGCGCGCGAGCCGCATGTCGTTGACGTTGCTAACTTTCTTAACACCTGCGGAGCCGACGTATCCGGCGCCGGCACCGACGTAATAAAAATCCGCGGCGTGAAGAAGCTGCACGGAGTAACCTACGCAATAATTCCGGACATGATAGAGGCGGGCACCTATATGATGGCTGCCGCCGCCACCGGCAGCGAGCTTACCATCGCAAACGTAATACCCAAGCATCTCGAATCTATAAGCGCGAAGCTCGAGGAGATGGGCGCCAAGGTCGAGGACCTCGGCGACGCGGTGCACATATACCCTTCCGAAGGTCCCCTCCGCCGCATAAACGTAAAGACCATGCCGTATCCCGGATATCCCACGGATATGAACCCGCAGATATGCGTGCTTCTCTGCCTTGCCCGGGGAACGAGTATTCTTACCGAGGGCGTTTGGGAAAACCGGTTCAAATATGTCGAGGAGCTGGTGCGCATGGGCGCATCCATAACAGTAGACGGCAGAACCGCCGTAATACAGGGCGGCAGGCCCTTCAGACCGGCAACCGTAAAGTGCTCGGACCTGCGTGCGGGAGCCGCAATGGTAATAGCCGCGCTTGCCACAGACGGCGTTACCGTTATAGAGAACATTTATCATATCGAAAGAGGGTACGAGCATCTTGTCGAAAAGCTGCAGGGAGTCGGCGCCGACATAAAGACGATCGATACCCCCGAGGACAGCGGTCAGAGCGCAGTTTGACAGCCTGCGGAACGGTGAAAGCCGTTCCGCTTTTTGAAAGGCGGTGAATTTATATGCCCCGAAGCGCGAGACAGAAGCTCAAGCTTTTGTACCTGCGCGATTATCTGAGAGACAATACCGACGAGGAGCACCCGGCATCGGCACCGGATATAATAGCCTACCTGTCCGCACAGGGCATAAGCGCAGAGCGGAAATCGATATACGACGACATTACGGCGCTCCAGAGCTACGGAGACGACATCATACGGATCCCCGGAAAAAACGGAGGCTACTTTCTCGCCTCACGCATATTCGAATTTCCGGAGCTCGAACTGCTTACGGACGCGGTGCAGTCCTCACGCTTTATATCCGAGGCAAAGGCAAAAAGACTTACCGAAAAGCTTGCACGGTTCGCCGGAAGGCTCCGTCCGAAGCTGCTCAGGCGTCAGATATACACCGAGGACGGCTACCGAACCGAAAACGAAGCGGTTTACAATTCGATAGACCGGCTTTTGGAAGCGATCGACGGCAGAAAAAAGGTCACATTCCGCTACTACGAATACCTTGTCGAAAACGGCAGGATATCCCGCAGATTCCGCCGCGGCGGAAGCCTGTATACGGCGGATCCGGTAGCGGTGGTCAGAAGCGACGACAAATGCTATCTCGTCGCATACGAGGGAGACAGTCTCCGCCATTACCGGGCGGACAAGCTGTCAGGTCTTACAGTAACCGATATCCCCGCAGACGCGCACCCCGTGCCGGATATGTCCGCATATCTTTCCTCCTCCTTCCTGATGTTCGGAGGCGAAAAGCAAAGCGTAAAGCTGCACTGTACGGGCGATCACGCCGGCGTGGTTGCCGACCGGTTCGGAAGAAATATCCCGGTGCTGCTCGACGGCAGCGGCGGCTTCTATGTGACGGTGCAGGTGCTTCTGAGTCCGCAATTCTATTCGTGGGTTTTCTCGTTCGGCGGAGATATACAGATAACCGATCCTCCCGCCGTGCGTGACGAAATGCTTAAAATGCTTGAAACAACCAAGTCCAGACTGAAAGAGGAACAAAAATGAAGAAAATCTTTTGTCTTATACTGGCGGCGGTTATGCTGCTCGCCGCCTGCACTCCCGAACCCGGCGAGGTGTCCGATATCACTTCCGATACATCGGAGGACAGCCGGCAAACCGTATCCGGCGAGCGGATAAACGCCATGTACGCCGACCGCCTTGCCGCCGCCGCAGGCGAAGCTGAGCGCACCGGCGAACGCGTATGCGTATCCGCCGGGAAAGTATATACGGTTTCGTCCGTAAGCGAAAACTTCCCCGATGCGGGCGGAGTTCTGGCCGACGGCGAATTCAACGATTCGCACTACAAATATCTTAAGGACGGCTGGATGGGCATATCCGGAGAAACCGTCACGATTGAATTCAATCTCGGCAGCGTATACGAGGGGCTTTGCGACTTTGAGGCGTCCTCCTGCAAAAATACCGTCTACGACGTATCGCTGTGCGACATTATGAGCGTGAGCATATCCGCGGACGGAGAGACCTGGCATGAAATCGGCATATATGTCTCGTCCGGCGAGGAATCCGACCGCGACCGCGTGCTGTTGTGCATTAATCCGCACTCCACCTTCGCGGCGCAGTATGTGCGTTTCACGTTTGAAGGTCTGCAGGCAAACAACATGTTGTTTGACGAAATCTCGGTTTATTCCTACACCGACGCCGAATCCGTCGGCAAGGTCAGCCTGCTTTCCGATTATTACGGCGGATTCACGGTTCCCGCCGTAAGCGAAGACGTATACTGGCCCGAGACCGACGAAGATTACAACACTTATAAAAACCTTTTGTCCGGGCTCCCCATAACCGCCATAAAACCGCTTACAGACTGCAAAGAGGACTATATTAACGCAAACTACAACACCGGCTCGGATTCCGGCAGACTTACCGACGGCAGAACCGCGTCCGCCGCAGCGCTCTCCGACGGAGCATACTTCCGGTTTACCCACGGTAATCTCCGCTCGATAGTGTTTGATCTCGGCGCCGTGTCCGCCGTGAGCGGAGTTTCGGCAGGCTTCCTGTCGCTCAATTCAGCCGGAGTATACGTTCCGAATACCCTTACCGTCAGCGCATCGCTCGACGGTGAAAGCTGGTACACCGTCTGCGCCGTCGATAATATAACAGCAGACAGCGCGACCTGCATTCAGCGTATCGAAGAGAGCTTCGGTACAAGCTATACCGCGCGGTATGTAATGATAACCTTCAAATGCGATGTTCACGTCTACTGCGACGAAATCGCGGTTTTCGGCACCAAAAACACCGCGGGCGCGTCCGACCCGTCCGAAACCGACATAACCGCTCCCATCTTCACCGGCAGCTACGGAACGAGCGAAGATTACGACGGCATGCACGATGTGCTGCTTTCGTATATCTATCCTTCCTCCTCCGGCGATGAAGTGGCTGTGACAGAAGAACAGTATCTCGCGTATACCGCGTATCTTAAGGACGGCGAGATAACCGATACTTTCTTCGACGGGTTCATGTTCCTGCCGTACGTAAAGTACCTTTACGCCGGCGGCGAGAAAAAAGAGATGCCGAAAGAAGACTGGCAGAGATATGTGGACTTCCAATTCATCGACGGCTACAACATGGATGCGCTGGACGCGGCGGTAGACCGCACTAAGACTTCGCTCGGACTGGACGACGATTACACCGTAGGCACTTATCTTTCCATATTCTATCCCGTATACGGCGCGACCAACTTCGGCGAGCTTAACGGCAGAAAAATGGATTTTTCGAATATAGAAGACCGCAAGGCAGTCATAAAGTGGTTTATAGACGAGCAGATCGCTCAATTCGAAGCAAAGGACTATGATTCGGTCCGTATAAGCGGCTTTTACTGGTTCGTCGAGGAGATGAGCGGCAGCGACCCGCATATAGTCGAGCTGTGCAACTACACCTGCGACTACGTCCGCTCGCTGGGATATCAGACTACCTGGATTCCCTACTTCACCGCTTCCGGCAACACCTCGTGGAGAAGCTTCGGATTCGACACCGCCTGCCTGCAGCCCAACTACGCGTTTAATACCGACATAAACATACAGCGGATATATGATGCCGCAGAGGTTGCAAAGCTGTACGGAATGAGCATAGAAATCGAGATTAACGGTACCGACGACGAAGTGTGGATGCGCCGCTACAAGGATTACCTGTACGTAGGCGCGGAAACCGGGTTCATGACCGATACCATTCATATGTACTATCTTGCCGGAATGCCGGGAGCTCTGTATAACGCATATGTAGCGGCTGACGGAAGCTATCTGCACTCGCTGTATGACGAAACCTATTACTTTACCAAGGGTCTGCTGACCACCGATTTTGCCGAGCCGGACTCCGTAAGTGCCGAATGTGAATCCGGCAAAAGCGTTTCCGGTGAGGTCACCGTAAGCGAAACCTATTCGCTGTGTCTCGGCTATGAGCTTGCCGTAAGCCCGGAGCACGGCAGCGTAAGCGTCAACAACGACGGCAGCTTCATCTATACCCCGTACGACGGTTATACCGGCGAAGACTGGTTCGAGATCCGTGCCGATTACGGATACGGCAAATCTTCCGGCGGAAGGGTTTCCGTGAACGTGAAATGACCGAACGTATATATGATATAGTCAACGGCGGAGAATACGAAAAATACGCCCGCTTTGTGCGGAGATGCTTCGAGCTTTATTCGGATATCCCGGTAAACGAAGTTCTCGATCTCGGCTGCGGCACCGGAGGTATAACCTCGGTGCTCGCCGGGTACGGCTACGATATGACCGCCCTTGACATATCCCCCGAAATGCTTTCCGTCGCACAGCAGAAGCTTGCCGGAAAAGGCGTTCTGCTGCTGAATCAGGATATGCGGTCATTCGAGCTGTACGGCACCGTACAGGGAATTGTATGCTCGTTTGACACGCTGAATTACCTCGAATCGGCAGAGGAGCTTGAAACGGTGCTTGGGCTTTGCCGGCTGTATCTCGAACCGGGCGGAATAATGGTGTTCGACCTGAACAGCAGATACCGCTATGAGAAGATTTACGGCAGGAACAGCTTTGTTTACGAATTCGGCGACGATATGCTTATCTGGCAGAACTGCTACCGCCGCGACAAAGCAAAGTGCGATTTCTACCTTACTATGTTTTCCGAATGCGGCGACGGTTATACGCGAGAGGACGAAACCGTAACCGAAACCTTTTTTCCGCTCGGGACGGTGCGCAAGGCAACCGAAAAGGCGGGCTTTACCGATTTTATGCTGTTCGGCGGATACGATCTTTCCGAGGCAAAATCCGACAGCGAAAAATGGTATATTGCCGTAAAGGCAAAATAATTCGCCGTTTCCGGCGAATCGATGCGGAAATAACGAGGAGTCCCCCGACCGGATTACCGGCGGGGGACTCTTATTCTGTTATTTCCGGGATACGACGTCAGCCGGTTATACCGAAGCTTCTGAAGGTGACCTTCTCGCCGGCGGCGCCGGGAACAAATATCTTAACGCCGCTGATAATCAGATTGCCGTCCTCCCCGTATGCCCCGGACGGGAACGGTAAATCCGAAAGGTTGATCGTACATGCCACGTTCTGGTTCGGCGAAAGATCCAGCGAAACGTCGTCAAGCCTGTATCCGAGATGACGGGATATTACGACATACTGACCTTCGGTATAGGCGTTGGGAGTCGCGCCCCCCAGAAACAGGATTATCGAAACCGACGACCCGGCAGTCGAAAAGTCACAGACGAGCGAACCGGTTTGCGGATTAACCGAAACGGGCATGGTTAAAGTGTACTGCGCGTCCGGCCAGAGACCGTTCGTGTTATTCATTGCCGTAACTCCGTCCGAAACGGATATATTCATGGTTCCTTTTTCCGGGACGTACCACGCCGAGGCATATTCGGGCAGAAGCGAAACCGTCTCTCCCTCCGGGATATACACCGATTCGTCATACACCACCCGTTCGGCGTCCGGGTCGGAGGCGTAATTGGAGGTCAGATATCCCACAAGCGCGGCGGCAAACACGTTGTTTCCCGCGGCGGACAGATGAATTCCGTCGCTTATCGTAACCGCAGCTTCCGACGAATCACAAAGAACGCGGGTGTCAATAAGCGCAGTGCCCGTATCGGCGGCGACCTCACGGGTCTTTTGATTGTACACGTCAAGCCAGGCGAGCGGCGAACCGACCGATGAATACCAACTCTCCGGCTGCCCCTGGGAGGCATAGAATACGCTTTCGTCAAGCGGATTTGCGGTCATAAGTATCGGTGTCGCGCCGCAGGCGGTCACGAGCCCTATCATTGTTTTAAGGTTTTCGGCGAATTTTTCGGGCGAAACCTGAGGAATGTCCTTAGCCGTCATAAGCAGATCGTTCATGCCGAAGCATAAGGTAACAATATCCGGCCCGCGTGAGATTACAAACGGCTCAATAAGATCAAGCGCTTCTTCGGTGTTTATTCCGCCGAATGCCCCGTTGAAAAAGCGCATATTACAGCTCTCGGCGGCGGTTTTTCCCCAGCTTCCGAGCGCGGTTATGCTGTCACCGAACACGACGAGCATTTTTCCGTCAAGCGTTTCCGTCATACCAGATACCTGTGATTCCTCGTTTATATCCCCGGAAGGATCTGCATTATGCGACAGCTCAGCGGAAACATCCGCCGGGCTCGAGCTTTCGTCGGGGACATTGCCTACACAGGATACGGTCAGCAGTGCGGCAAGCGCCGCGCAAATTAAAGCTGCGGTTTTTTTGTTCATGTCAATTTGCCTCCGTTGCGATTTTTGTGGGTTTGTTAAGGTTTTCCTCGCAGACCAGCACGGGGTCTATTACCGACCCGAGCTTCCAGGCGATATATTCCGGGTCGGCAATATCCGAAGCGGCGGCGAAAAGTCTGCGCATCGGTACCATATCCCCGAGCTGACCGAGCGCCGAAATCATGCAGGAGGTTCCGGGAGTCTCGGTAACCTTTACGGTCATTCTGCCGCCGGGGTGAAAGAAGAACTTCATTACCCTGCCGGACGCCGTTTCGCAAAACGCCGTCTCGACGGTAAGCACCTCCACTCCGTCCTCGTTGCGGCCGAACCTGCCGAAGCAGCCAATTATATATTTCTCTCCGGCGTCCTCAAGAACGGAATATTCCGCCTTTTCCGTGCCTACGCGGAGCGTCTGAACGCCGTTTGCGCCGACGAAGCCGATATCGACTCGTGTTCCGGTTACACCGAAGGTAATCCCGCTTATCCCGTCCGAATACCCGTTGCGGAACGCCTGCAGCGCGAGCGGCAAAACCCCGAAGGAATGTCTGTTTTCCGAGGTAACCGTCCAGCTCCTGCCGGACATCCTGCGGAGATCGGATTCGGCACGCCGCCTTGAAAACACGCCGTAACGCTTTTCGCGGCGGTCGGGATACATCTCCCTCTCCGTGCGCCGGAGCGTACGCAGCGCAGACGCATCCTCCGGCAGCGGCGCTGCCGCCGAAAAGCCTTTTCCGAAGTATTTTTCCGCGATGCGGAAGTAGCTGCTCTGCTGAAAAAGCTCGCTGTTTCCGGCGTTTGTGGCAAGTATTACACCGCTTTCGGTGAAGCAGAGAAGATTCTGTCCGAACATACCGTTGAACAGAAAAGAAGGAGTGCTTTTACCCACCCAGATCTGGTATCCGTAATCGTAGCCGCCGAAGCCTTCGGGCGCCTTCATATGCATGCGCGTCGCTTCGGCAAGGTATTCCTCGCTTATCAGGCGCTGTCCGTTCCATACCCCGCCCGACGCGACCAGCATGCCGATTTTTACGATATCCTCGCGAAGGAGATACAGTCCCCATCCGCCCTTCTCGATACCTGTCGGAGATTTCTCCCAACCGTGCAGTTCGATTCCGAGCGGCTTCCACAGCCTTTCCGTAAGGAAATCGTTAAGCCCCGTTCCGCTGACCTCGCGAACGATACAGGACAGAACATAGGTATTCATGCTGTTATATTCGAATTCCCTGCCTGCCTCGAAGCGCGGTAAGGATTCCAGAAAACCCTTAAGCCAGTTTACGTCGGTAACCGACCCCGCCTCGTTGAACATCGATCCGCCGGACATAGTGAGAAGGTGCCTGACGGTAAGTCCGCCCTTTGCGAGCCGTATAAGCGGCGGAGCGGAAAGCAGATCCACCACCCTGTCGTCAAGCGACAGCTTCCCGTCGTCGATAAGCATACCTACGGCGAGCGAGGTGATGCTCTTGCAGAGAGAAAAGGTGGTATGCCAGATGTCGCTCCGCCACAAACCGAAATCCGCCTCGGAAATAACGGCTCCGTCCTTTGCAACGGTTATACCGTGCATGTTAAGCGTCGGGTCGGAAGCTAACTCGATAAGAAAATCGCTTATGTGCTTCGAGCTTATCCCGCGGGATTCCGGGGTTGCCCGCGGAAGAAGAGCCCCGGAAGCCACGGACGGAAAGTCCGGCTTCTGCGGCGAATACGGAATAACGGGCTCGGTGGTCTTGCCCGGCGTTAAAAGCTGAAGTATCAGCTTTGCGGCGCGCGTCTGATTGACAATATCCATATATTCTCAACTCCCGCTTCATTATATCACTCATACGCCCGTAATTCAACATAAGAGTCATTCGTCGTACTGCGAATTGTAAAGCGAAGCGTAAAATCCTCCCTGCTCCATAAGCGAATCATGCGTGCCCTGCTCGATAATCTTCCCCTTTGAAAAAACGAGAATACGGTCGGCATTTTTAACGGTGGAAAGCCGGTGAGCTATAATAAAGCAGGTTCTGCCCTCCATAAGCCGCTTCATTGCGTCCTGTATCTGCTTTTCGGTGCGGGAATCGACATTTGAGGTCGCCTCGTCCAGTATCAGCATGGGCGAATCCGAAAGGAAGGCGCGCGCTATTGTTATGAGTTGTTTCTGACCTTTGGATATACCCGATCCGTTGTCAACGATAACCGTATCGTATCCGTCGGGAAGTGTGGATATAAACCCGTCGATATGTGCGCTGCGCGCCGCCTCTTCTATTTCGGCACGGGTCGCGCCGTCCTTGCCGTAGGCAATGTTTTCGGCAATCGTACCGCCGAACAGCCAGGTATCCTGAAGCACCATTGTAAACGCGCGGCGCAGCGAAGACCGCGTATAGGATCTTACATCACGCCCGTCGACCGTTATACTGCCGGATCCGACATCGTAAAACCTCATGAGCAGATTAATAAGCGTAGTCTTGCCCGCGCCTGTAGGCCCGACTATCGCCGTAACGCTTCCGGCGGGAAGATCCACCGATATGTCGTCAATCACCGTCTGCCCCTCGGTATATCCAAACCTTACATCCTTTACCGAAACCTCGCCGCGCGGGTTTTCAAGCTCTGCGGCTTCGGGAGAATCCGAAGCCTCGGGCGGAGTATCCAGAATCGCAAAAATGCGGTCTGCTGCGGCAAGCGCGGACTGAAGGTCCGCCATTATGTTGGCGAATTCGTTTATCGGTCCCGCGAATTTGCGGGAATACTGCACGAACGCCGAAAGATCGCCGAGCTCGAGAAATATCAGCGACGCCGGCGCAACCGTTCCGGTGACCGAAAGCATATAGAATATACCGCCGAGCATGGTTATTAGCGAGATGGACAGGTTGCTTATAAAAGTCACGCCCGGACCGATAATCGCTCCCTGATAATCGGCTTTGTAATATGCCTCGCACGCTTCGGCGTTAAGACGGTCGAAGCTGCCGCATACCTCGTCTTCCCTGCCGTATATCCGTATGGTTCGCTGTCCGGATATCATTTCCTCGGCATAGCCGTTAAGCTCGCCGAGCTTTGCCGAGCGGCGGCGGAACAACGGACGTATATGCTTGGACTTATACCGCGTGAACAGCACCGAAGCCGGCACGGTAAGCACAAACACGGATATAAGCGCCGGAGATATCGAAAGCATCATGCCGAACGATCCGACCACGGTGACGACGCTTGCGCAGATCTGCAGCAGATCGTGCGAAAGCGATGCGTTTACGGTATCGACATCGTACGATATATGGCTCACAATATCGCCCGTCTGGTGGGTATCGAAATACCCCGCCGGCAGCGAAAGCAAATGCGAAAACAACTCGCTGCGGAGCGAACAGGTGATTTTTTGTCCGAGTCTTACCAGCAGCACCGCGAGCAGGTAAGCCAGTCCGGCCGAAACCGCATAAACAGCCGCCATGAGCAGAACAAAATACACGACCGCTTCGGTGTCAACCATTCCCCTGCCCGCCGCTATTATGTTTATCGCCTTTCCGGACAGCTTCGGTCCGAGCAAGGCGAGCAGATTGGACACTATCATGAGCACAAGCGCAGCCGCAACGGACGGCTTATGCCGCATCAGATATCCTCCGAGCCGTCTCAGCGCCGCCTTTTTTCCGGAGTGCCGGACAGTATTTTCCGATTCAGTCAAGGATTGCACCTCCCATCTGCGATTCGGCAATCTCGCGGTACAGCGCACAGCTCTGCATAAGCTCGCCGTCCGTGCCTGAGCCGATAATACCTCCCTCGGAAAGCACAAGTATCTTATCGCACCTTCTCACCGAGCTTACTCTCTGTGCGACTATCACTGCCGTAGTACCCGCCATGTCCTTCGCTATTGCACGGCGAAGTGCAGAATCCGTACGGTAATCGAGCGCGGAGCTGCTGTCGTCCAGCACGAGTATATCCGGTTTGCCGGCGGCGGCGCGCGCCACCAGCAATCTCTGACGCTGACCTCCGCTCACGTTGGTTCCCTTCGAGGTGAGCATATGCGAATAACCCTCCGGGAAATCACGTATAAACCCGTCGGCCTGTGCCGTAACGGCGGCGGCGCGCACGTCATCCTCGGGGATTCCGCGCATGAACGAGATATTGTCCCCAACCGTTCCCGTGTATACAAAATCGTTCTGCATCGCCGCTCCGAACATAGAATGCAGCTCGTCCTCCGGAATGGTCCTAACATCCCGCCCGCCGATGCGAACGCTTCCGGAGCTGACATCGTAAAGCCGCATGAGCAGTGCCAGCAGAGTTGTCTTTCCGCTTCCGGTCGCACCGATAATGCCAAGCGTCTGCCCTCGAGGCAGAGTGAACGAAACATCCTTTATCACTTCACCGCCGCCCGCATAGGAAAAGCATACGTGCTCGAACACGATATAATCCCCGCCGCACTCCGGCGCCGCGGCACCTTCTGCCTTAACGACCGTAAGCTCCTCCGGAGTTTCCAGTACCTCGGCGACTCTTCCCGCCGACGCCGAAGCCTTTGAATATATCACAAACAGCCTGGACACCGACATCATCGCGGTTGAAATAAGCGTGAAATACTGAATAAAGGCGACTATTCGTCCCGGGTCGGTAAGTCCGGCGTTTACCCTTAGCGCACCCGCCATGACAACAGCGGTAAGCCCGAGATTCATAAACAGATTCATAAGCGGATTCGCCGCCGCCATGGTCTCGTTCGCCCTTCGCTCTTCATCGGCGAGCGAACGGTTGACTTCCTCGTAACGCCCGTTCTCGTATTCGGTGCGCGACAGCGCTTTTATTACTCTGATACCCTGTGCGTCCTCCCGCACCACCTTAACCATACGGTCCACCGCCATCTGAGCGCGGCGGAACAACGGAAGGCCCTTCACGGAAATTCCGTATACGGATATAAATATGAGCGGAAGCGCGGCGGCCATTACCAGCGTAAGCACCGGGTCGAGCGTCGCGGTGACGACAAGTCCTCCTACCAGCAATATCGGAGCGCGAACCCCCATTCGCTGTATTACGTTCAGAAAATGATGGATATTATATGTATCCGTTGTGATACGGCTCTCCAGCGACGCGACGGTATATCTGTCGGTCTGGGCGGGCGAAAGACGCACCGTGCGGCGGAACAGGTCGCCGCGTATCTCTCCGGCAACCGTCTTGGCTACCTTAGCCGCCATGCGGTTTGCGCTCACGTTAAGGCATACGGCGGCTACGGCGCAAAAAACCATAACGCCTGCCCAGAACAATATGCTCTTCCCTGCGGAGGTTACGTCGGCATCGGCTCCGAGTCTTCCTATAACCCCGTCGATAATATGGCTGAGTATATACGGAAGCGCAAGCTCCGCAAGCGTTCCCAGCACCTTCACCGACATCAGCATTGCCATAAAGGCGCAATGCGGCTTAAGATACGAAAGTATCTTCCTCACTTTTCGTCCCCCTCCCCGCTAAGCACTGAAAAATCCGCATATTCCGCGGCGCGGGCCGCAGCCTTTTCCAGCAATAACGTAAGGGTCTCCTTCTCGTCCGGCCCGAGCCCTTCGGTAAGATACTCGTTCCAGCCGCGCAGTATTCCCCTTATGAGCGGAAGCGCCTCCTCCGCCTTTGCTGTCGGATACACCCGCATAACCCTGCGGTCGGCAGCTTCCGGCTCGCGGCGCACATAGCCATGCGATTCCAGATACGCCAGAGCTCTGGTCACACTGCTCTTTCCTATGTATATACGCCGCGCAAGTCCCTCCTGCGATATTCCGGGCTCGCGGCAGAGCGTAAGTATATACGGAAAGTGGCAGGAGCCGAGCTCGGTTCCGCCGAGCCGGTCCGACCGATATATCGCCCCGCAGCGGCTTATCAAGTCGATGTACCTCATTATGGAAGCCATGGACACCTCCGAAAAAGTTGCACGCGCAACTGTTTTCCGGTATTATACCACCGTTGCCGCACGGTGTCAAGCCGTTTCATAACTTGACACAGCGGCGAAAACCGTATATACTGCCGGCAGAACAAAGCGAAACGGAGATACACGCCATGATACGCATTATTTTCGTCTGCCACGGCAGGATTCCGGCGAATTCTGAAAAGTCCTTGTGCCTCTAAGGAAATTCGCTTTCCTAAATTAAATTTACCAACGGTTTACCAACGAAATCGGAGCGCCAAACTTGCAGTAATAGATAAACACCTGATTATGGCAGATTCTGCCGTAATCAGGTGTTTGTGCCTTTGTGGGTCAAGGTTTTCGATTTCCCGAATGATTTCTTTTTGCCGTTCGTAGAAGAGGAGTTCTTTGTTGTGGTTAAAGTACTCCTTGCAGCCGTAACGGATGATAAAATGAGCACCGCAGCCGATGCAATCATTCCAAAGTGAATTCTACCATACAGCGGGTTTCTGTTCTTGGATAAGGAAGGATTGCCTGAGGTTGCAATGCACTGGGAACGCCGCTTCAACCATATGGTCAAACGCTACAATGAGATTTACAGAGTTCAGCTTCCGGGGTGGGATAGAGATTACTATTTAATATGTAGAAACACGATTTGAGAGGGGCATCTGGCAGTTTTGCTGGATGCCCTACTTTTTGTGGCTTTA
>SFLA01000042.1 GCA_004553575.1 Clostridiales bacterium | reverse complement strand
AATCCGAACCCTTCTCCTATCAGAAAAAAGTTCGGATTATTTGAATTTGGTCTGAGTGACTGGATTTGAACCAGCGGCCTCTACGTCCCCAACGTAGCGCGCTACCAAACTGCGCCACACCCAGATATCAAACGTTGGTATTATAACACCTGTACCGCGTGTTGTCAAGCCGTTTGAGAAAAAAACAGCATTCGTTTTTCGGCAGAGACTTGTTTACTGCTGTCAGTATAATACAGGTATAATACAATCAGTCATAATGATTCGCGTCCTATGCGCGGAATCCGGTTTATACACGAAATATTCGAATTCCGAACAATGACGGCGTTTTCCCCGGTCGGGTTCTCCGTAACCGGGGAAAAACACCGATAACAGTATTATCACTTCATTTTTTCCTGCTTGACTTTTCTGTCAATAACATGCCGCGACGCCATTTCAGCTCTGATATCATCGACGGATATACCGGCTTGAACCATTAACACCATTGCGTGATACAAAAGGTCCGAAAGCTCGTATATTGTATTCGCGCGGTCATTATCCTTGGCGGCAATAATGACCTCGGCAGTTTCCTCGCCCAGCTTTTTAAGAATCTTATCGGTTCCTTTATCGAACAGATACGAAGTATACGAGCCCTCCTTCGGGTTATTCCTTCTGTCTGAAAGCATATCCATAAGCCCGCTGAAGGTAAAGGCCGGCGGCTGTTCCCCCGTGTACACATTCTCGCCGAAGCAGGAATCCGAACCGGTATGGCAGGCGGGACCGTCCTTTACGACCTCCACCAGCAAAGCGTCGCGGTCGCAATCTGCGGTTATCGATACTATATGCTGATAATTACCGCTGGTCTCGCCCTTGAGCCAAAGCTCGCCGCGGGAGCGTGACCAGAAGCAGGTTAGCCCCTTTTCCATTGAAACTTTCAGGCTTTCGGCATTCATGTAAGCCACGGTCAACACCTTTCCCGTTCCGGATTCGGTGACAACCGCCGGTATCAGCCCCCGTGAATCGAATTTAAGCGTGCTTATATCAAACATTTGTCTGCCTCCTGACTGCAATTCCCGAATCTGCAAGCGCAGATTTCAGATTGTCTATTTCTATTTCTCCGTAATGGAACACCGACGCCGCAAGGCCTGCGTCTACTCCCGGCACTTCCCTGAACAGGGTTACAAAATCACCGATACTGCCGGCGCCTCCGGAAGCAATTACCGGAATATCAACGGTATCGCAGACCGCAGCAAGCATTTCAAGATCGAAGCCTTTTTTAACACCGTCGGTATCTATGGAATTAAGTACAATTTCTCCGGCTCCGGATGCGGCGCCGCGCTTTATCCAGTCAAGCGCATCCATTCCTGTGTTAATTCTTCCTCCGGATGAAAAAACGGTGTATCTGCCGTCCACCCGTTTTGCATCGACCGAAAGCACCACACACTGGCTGCCGTACTTCTTTGCCGCGGCGGAAATAATTGAAGGATCTTTTATTGCACCCGAATTGACGCTCACCTTATCCGCACCGCACTTCAGAACTCTGTCGAAATCATCGGTACTGTTAATTCCTCCGCCGACCGTAAGCGGTATAAAAACGGTCGACGCGACTGCGCAAAGTACGTCCGTAAACAGCTTTCTGCCCTCGTGTGTTGCGGTAATATCGTAAAAAACAAGCTCGTCGGCGCCGGCTGACGAATACTTTCTCGCAAGCTCGGCGGGGTCTGATACATCGTTCAACCCGGTGAAGTTCATGCCCTTCACTACCCTGCCGTTCTTTACGTCAAGACACGGGATAATGCGTTTTGTAATCATACAGCCGCCTCCAGTGCCTCTGCTATGTCTATTGCGCCGGTATAATATGCCTTGCCGATTATCGCTCCGTACACACCGATTTCTTTCAGCGCACGTACATCGTCAATACCGGACACACCTCCGGAAGCAATAAGACGCATCGGAAAATCCGAAGTAATTCTGCGGTAAAGCCCGAGATTCGCGCCGCGCATTGCACCGTCTCTCGATATATCCGTGCAGATAACGGTTCCGACTCCCGACCCGGAGAGATAGTGGAAATACTCGTCGGCAGTTACGGACGAGCTTTCCGTCCACCCCTTCACTGCGATACAGCCGTTGTTGATATCCGCGCCGACAGCGACGGCATCACCGTATTCGCGGCATACTCTTGAAAGAAATCCGCCGTTCCCTACCGCGGCAGTTCCGAGAATAATCCGGGACGCGCCCGCGGCAAGATACCGTTCGATATCATTTTCGGTGCGGATGCCGCCTCCGATCTCGACTTTAAGTCCGGTTTCCGAGATAATATCGGATACCATGGAAAACGCAGGCGTGCCGCTGTCACGTGCGCCGCGAAGATCGACAAGGTGAAGCCATTCGGCTCCGGATGCGGCAAACCGTACCGCAAAGTCCAAAGGATCACCGTATACGGTCATCTGAGCGTAATCGCCGCGAAGCAGCCTTACCGCCTTGCCGTCGTAAATATCTATTGCAGGTAAAACAATCATATGTCATGACCTCATATCACAAAACGCTTTCAGTATCCGAAGTCCGGCTTTTCCGCTCTTTTCGGGGTGAAACTGACAGCCCATCACGTTTCCGCGCTCAACGGCGGCGGTAAGGGGAATTCCGTAATCGGTTCGCGCCGATATGAATGCCGAATCGCAATCGGCGAAGAAGCTGTGCACAAAATAAACGTATTCACCGCTGTTCAGCGAAGCAAAAAGCGGACTGCGCGTCGAAGGAAATTCCAGCGAGTTCCAGCCTATATGAGGAACCTTGTACCCCGACGGAAGCCGAGGTTTTATCGGTACTACGTCTCCCGGGATAAGCCCCAAGCCATTATGAACTCCGTCTTCGAAACTGCGATCGAACAAAAGCTGCATACCGAGACATATACCGAGAATATACCCGCCGGACAGCGCCTTTTCGGTCACTGCGCGGTCGAGCCCTCCGCGGCGAAGAAGCTCTGCCGCATCTCCGAACGCACCTACGCCCGGAAGTATTACACGGTCGGCCGCCAGAATATCCGACGGATCGGAGGAAACAACGGCCTCGGCTCCGATCATATGCAGTGAGCTCTTAAGCGAAAACAGATTTCCCGCTCCGTAATCGACTATGACGGTCATTACAATACTCCCTTGCTTGAGGGTATAGTGTCCGGACAGCGGGAATCCGCCGCGAGACATGCCGAAAGCGTTCTCGCAAAGCTCTTGAAAACAGCCTCGATTATATGGTGAGTGTTGGTTCCGTACTGCAGAATAAAATGAAGTGAAATGGGAAATTCGCGGGTGAATGCAGTAAAAAACTCTTCAACCAGCTCGGTATCGAAAGAGCCGACCTTTTCGGCGGGCATTTTAACGCCGAATCTGAGGCAGCTTCGCCCGGACACATCTGCGGCGCACAGCACAAGTGCCTCGTCCATCGGAAGCCATGTGCTGCCATAGCGTGTTATTCCGCGTCTGTCACCGCACGCCTGATCGAACGCCCGTCCGAGAGTAATTCCTATATCCTCCACCGAATGATGATCGTCAATAACAGTATCTCCGGTACAGGTTACTTCAAGGTCAAATCTGCCGTGCACTGCGAAAAGGGTGAGCATATGGTCCAAAAATCCTACTCCGGTGTTTATGACCGAACGTCCCGTCCCGTCGACACAGAGCTTTACCGACACCTCTGTTTCGGAGGTGCTTCGTTTAATTTCCGACGTTCTCATAATCTCAATCCTTTCGGGATAATACATCTTTAAGTGCGGCAATGAGCTTGTCTGTTTGTTCCCGCGTGCCGACTGTTATCCTAAGGCGGTCCTTTATCCGGGGAGACGCAAAGTGTCTTACCAGCACTCCGCGCTCCTTAAGACATAGATAAAGTTCCTCGCCGCTCATTCCGTCTTTTTCCGCAAAAACAAAGTTTGCGCTTGACGGAAGCACCGAAAATCCCAGCGAAACAAGCTCTGAGCTTAAATAACCGCGAACCTCCGCCGTCTTTTTGCAGTACGAATCAAAAGCTTCTCCGTCGCGGAAAGCCGCAATTCCGATCGCCTGCGTAATGCTGTTGACATTGTATGGGTTTAACGAATACTTAACCTTATTAAGATCTGCAATAAGCTCCTCGGACGCCACCCCGAAGCCGAGACGGGCGCCTGCAAGCGAATGGGATTTCGAAAAGGTGCGTGTTACAAGCAGATTCCGGTATTTTCGTATAAGGCCGATACAGCTTTCCGCTCCGAACTCAACGTAAGCCTCGTCGATAACAACCACGTTGTCCGGGTTCCCGGCGATTATCCGCTCCAGCTCCGATACAGGCAGAGCGATTCCTGTAGGCGCGTTGGGATTCGCAATGAATACCGTTCCGTCCGCTCCGATATAATCTGACGGATCGAGCGTGTAATCGGGTTTAAGCGGTTTTATAACCGCCGCAGTGCCGGTCACGGCCGCATATACGGGGTAAAACCCGTAGGTTATGTCCGCAAAAACGGCGCTTCTGCCGGCGCCGCCGAAGGCCCGGAAGGCAAAATACAGTATTTCATCCGAACCGTTTACCGGTAAAACATTCTCCGGACTTACTCCGAAGGATTCGGCTGCCGCTTCGCGCAGAGCACGGCATTCGGGATCGCAGTAGAGATTAAGCGTGTTTGCTGCTTTTCCCGCCGCCGAAATCACTCCGGGCGTAGGCGGATACGGAGATTCATTGGTATTAAGCTTTATATATTCCCTGCCCTGCGGCTGCTCGCCGGGTGTATATACCGCGAGCGATGCCAGAGTATCGCAAATATACCTGCTCATTGTATATCACCTGTCCGTACAAGAGCAGCCCGGGCATGCGCCTCGAGCCCCTCCGATCTCGCCATCAGCGCGATATCTCCGCCCACACCGGACAGATCATTGCGGGAACAGCAAATATATTGAGTCTTTTTTATAAAATCGTCAACGCTCAGCGGACTTGAAAACCGTGCGGTACCGCTTGTCGGAAGCGTGTGATTGGGTCCGGCGAGATAATCGCCGAGCGATTCCGGACAGTACCTGCCGAGGAATACAGATCCGGCGTTGCTTACCCTGCCGAGATACTTTTCCGCATCGTCGAGACACAGCTCGAGGTGTTCGGGTGCAAGTTTATTCGCTGCTTCGAACGCGGTATCCATATCCGGCACGACTATTATCCTGCCGTTCGATTCGATGGATTCGCGCGCAATACCTTCCCGCGGAAGAACGGAGAGCCGTCGTTCGACCTCGGCTGAAACGGCTTCGGCGAGCGGATATGAATCGGTTATAAGCACCGCCGACGCCCTGCGGTCATGCTCAGCCTGACTCAACAGGTCGGCTGCGACAAATCGCGGGTCGGATTCCGCATCGGCTATAATCAGTATTTCACTCGGGCCGGCAATCATATCAATACTGACCGCGCCGAATACCTGTCTTTTCGCTTCGGCAACATAGGCGTTACCGGGACCTACGATTTTATCCACCTTTGGTATACTCTCGGTACCGTAGGCGAGCGCGGCGACTGCCTGAGCCCCGCCGACACGGAAAACCCTGTGTACCCCGGCAAGCTTTGCTGCGGCGAGTATTACAGGAGGAATGTCCCCCGATTCCGACGGAGGCGAAACCATTATTATCTCGCTGCAACCGGCTATTGACGCCGGAATCGCGTTCATGAGCACAGACGAGGGATATCTGGCAGTGCCTCCGGGAATGTAAAGCCCGACCTTCGCGATAGGCGTTATCTTCTGGCCGACGGTAATTCCGTCGGGATTAACAAATGAGAAGCCGTCCCTGATCTGCCTTGAATGGAATTCGCGTATGTTTCTGCAGGCGCGGCGGAGAGCTGCGAGCAGATCTGCAGGCACCGAATCGAATGCGGCGGCCGTCTCTTCCGCTGTGACCTCGAGATTTTCGGGCGAAAAACCGTCAAACTTAGCGGTATATTCTCTTACGGCGGTATCTCCGCGCTCGCGAACGCTTTGTATTATCTCCGACACCGAAAGACGAACATCGCTCTGTACCGCTTCGCTCATTTCCAGGCGTTCGCTGTCGGAACCGGAATACTGTACTATTCTCATTGTTTATCCGCTTCCTTCCCTACTTTTTCGCAGACGGCGGATATACCGTCCCACTTGAACCTGCATGCCGACTTGTTGGCAATAAGCCGGGCGCTTATCGGGAGCACGGTGTCCAGCACTGTAAGACCGTTTTCCGCAAGCGTCCTGCCCGTCTCGACTATATCGACGATTACGTCTGAAAGCCCCAGTATAGGCGCAAGCTCGATCGATCCGTTAAGTTTTATAATGTCAATTTCGCGGCTGCGCTCGTCGTAATATCTGCGCGCCAGGTTCGGAAACTTGGTAGCCACACGCAGCGTTCGGGAGCGATCGTCGCGGAAATCGCTCATTCCGCAGACACACATGCGGCAGATTCCGGTTTTAAGGTCGAGCAGCTCATATACGTCCGGTGAATACTCAAGAAGCACATCCTTACCGGCGATTCCGATATCCGCCGCTCCACGCTCGACATATATTGCAACGTCGGTGGGCTTTACACGGAAAAATCTTATCCCGGCATCCGGGTTTTCAAACACGAGTCTTCTGTCGTTGATGCGCATGCTTTCACAGGAATAACCAGCCGACTCAAACATACTGTATACGCGGTCGCCGAGTCTTCCTTTGGGAAGTGCGACGCTTATATAATCTTTCAACGTGTCGCTCCTCCTCTCAGGTCAATAACCGTGCCGCAGGACAGTCCGTCGGCGGTATCGCGCTGCGCACGAACGGTTTTTCCCCCCGCGGTTATGTCGGACACGGTACGTATAACCAAACGCGGATCCGTATCGGCGCCGTAAAGTACCAGCACATCGGCGTCACTTTCGGATACCGGAAGCAGAAAACGCTCGAGCTGGTCAAGATAAACCGCAAAGCCTATTGCCTGACCGCTTACGCCCATATTGCGCAGAAGGCTGTCATATCTGCCGCCGGAAAGGACTCCGGAGGCTATTCCGTTAATATATCCGCGGAACACAATTCCGCTGTAATAATCCATATCGTTAACAACCGAAAAATTAAGCCTGGGTTCATTTACCGGATATTCGCGTATACAGCAGTATAAATCCGAAAGCGAAGCTAACGGCGCGTGACATTCCCCGGGAAGCGAAAGCGCGGAGACCCTTACTATCGCATCGCCGAGAGGACCCGATATTTCCAGGAGCTTTGACAATATCTCTTCGGCGCGGGATGACACTCCGGCTTCTTTACAAGCGGAAGCCAGCAGATGCGGGCTTCGGCAGCCGAAGGCGCGCATTACGCAGACGGCTTCCTCGCCGCCAATACCGTCGGCATTCAGAACACCGGTTATCACGCCCGGATCGGAAACATCGAGCACATAATCGCTGCTTATCATTCGCAGGCTCTCCGATGCGAGCATTATTACCTCGCCGACCGAATACGGGTCGAGAACGCCGATACACTCGAGACCGGTCTGCATCATTTCGCGGAAACCGCTTCCCCCGTGCGGAACACGGTAAACATTCTCGGAATAACACACTTTACGGGTGGTACCCGTATTCTCCGTGTTTTTTACTATTGACAGCGTGACGTCCGGCTTAAGAGCCATAAGACGTCCGTCGGTGTCGGTAAATGTGAGAATGTGTCCGCCTGACGGAATGCGGCGGTTACGAGCGAAGAAATCGTATTCCTCGAATTTACTTACCTTATACCTTGTATATCCGTACGATTCGTACAATGCGCGAAGCCCGAAGAACACGCGCTCGTCGTTTTTAAGAAGTTTGTTCATTACTTATCCTTTTCGTTCAGGCGTTCTATAACCGATCTGTACCCCCCGGTACCGTATTCGAGACAGCGTTTTACTCTGCCGACGGTTGCCGAGCTTACCCCGGTCTGGGATACGACGTCCATATAGGATTCGCCGCGGTCGAGCAGCCTTGCCACGCACAGCCTGCTGCTTATCTCCTTAAGCTCCTTCGCCGTACAGATATCCTCGAAAAAACGGTAGCATTCGTCGATATCGCCGAGAGAAAGAATTGCCGCAAACAGCTCGTCGGTTTGTTCGTTTCTGGGGAATCCCATCTGTGCTCTCCTCCGATCGTTTATTACGCTATTATATTATCACGTTAGCGTGCTAAAGTCAACGGGTTATTTTGCCGGTATATTAACATTTACGCCCGCTATGTAAGTGCTGTTTGCACAAATCACCGAAGGGCGAAGCCGTTATGGCTCCGCCCTTCATTGCTTTTAATGTATTTCTTTAATCCTGAGGTATTACATAGGTTCCGAGGAACGCGCGCTTTATCATAAGATAGTCGCTTGCATCGAGCTTGCCGTTGCGGTTTACATCGGCAGCGCGGAGCTGCATTTCATTAAGAGTATATGTACCCAGGAATGCACGCTTCGTCATAAGATAATCTCCCGCGTCGAGCGATCCGTTCATATTTACGTCGCCGTACTGCGGATATATCGTAAGATCAAGCGTCTTTTCGCTTCCGTCGAACAGCTCCAGACCGGTAACGGTTATCTTTGCGTATCCGCAAGCGCTGTTATCGGTATACGTAAGCGTGTAGTGCTTACCTTCGGTAAGAGTGATTCCGTTGAAGGTTACCTTTACCTCCGGAGTTATCTCTTTCCCGTAATACACCGCGGTATCTTCATATTCGAAGGTGCAATCGGATATGTCAACCGGTCCAGTAAGGTGTCCGTCGGAATCGAAGGTGTAATTCTTTCCGTTGATTTCATGTCCGCCGATATACGGTATTCCGGTAATTGCATCGTAGTGGAGAATATACTCCCCTTCCGACTGCCAGCCGGTTGTGTTCGGAGCGAAAGTTACGGTCACGGTAACGGGAGAAGTGCCTATTTCGCCCTCAACGCTCGCAACATCGGGAGTACTCCACTTAAGACTCGGCGTAGTGACCGAATACTCATATCCGGATAAGCATATACGGGTATAGCTTTCGGCTGCGGTACTGCCGTCGGAATAAACATATTTTACCGTAAGCAGATATGCGGTTTCGGTGCTTTCGCAATCCGTGCAGCTACGGGTAAGCACGCCGGTTCCGTCATCCTCCCAATCCGAATAAGTGTGGTCTTCGGTTTCCGTCTTGTTGCAGACAGCGCAGGTACGCGCATGCGTTCCGTCTCCGTTGTCTGTCCAGTCACCGAAGGTGTGATATTCTTTATCAGCTTTTTCTCCGCAGGCACATTCATGCCAATGGGTCGAATCGTCGTATTTCCAATCGCTGCCAAATTCGTGATAATGAACTTCCCGGCCGTCTTTGACGATCATAACGCCGTCCACGGTCTTGCACCAGACGCTGCCGTCCTTCATAAGGGTTATGTCGGAGGGATCAACCGTAGCCGTGAAGGTCTGATC
>SFLA01000010.1 GCA_004553575.1 Clostridiales bacterium | reverse complement strand
TAGAGTGCTCTTGCGTAGCAACTAACCGTAAGGGTTGCGCTCGTTGCGGGACTTAACCCAACATCTCACGACACGAGCTGACGACAACCATGCACCACCTGTCTCCAGGTTCCCCGAAGGGCACTCCGGTCTTTACTCCGGATTCCTGGGATGTCAAGCCCTGGTAAGGTTCTTCGCGTTGCATCGAATTAAACCACATACTCCACTGCTTGTGCGGGCTCCCGTCAATTCCTTTGAGTTTCAACCTTGCGGCCGTACTCCCCAGGTGGAATGCTTATTGTGTTAACTGCGGCACAGAAACTTTCGCCCCTACACCTAGCATTCATCGTTTACGGCGTGGACTACCAGGGTATCTAATCCTGTTTGCTCCCCACGCTTTCGTGTCTCAGCGTCAGTTGTCGTCCAGTAATCCGCCTTCGCCACTGGTGTTCCTCCTAATCTCTACGCATTTCACCGCTACACTAGGAATTCCGATTACCTCTCCGACTCTCAAGAAAAACAGTTTCAAATGCAATTCAATGGTTGAGCCATTGCATTTCACATCTGACTTGCCTTCCCGCCTACTCACCCTTTACACCCAGTAAATCCGGATAACGCTCGCCACCTACGTATTACCGCGGCTGCTGGCACGTAGTTAGCCGTGGCTTCCTTCACAGGTACCGTCATTGCTTCGTCCCTGTTGACAAAGGTTTACAATCCGAAGACCTTCTTCCCTCACGCGGCGTCGCTGGGTCAGGCTTTCGCCCATTGCCCAATATTCCCCACTGCTGCCTCCCGTAGGAGTCTGGACCGTATCTCAGTTCCAATGTGGCCGTTCAACCTCTCAGTCCGGCTACTGATCGCAGACTTGGTAGGCCGTTACCCTACCAACTATCTAATCAGACATGAGCCCATCTTTGAGCGGATTGCTCCTTTGACACAATGCACATGCGCGCTCTGTGTGTTATGCGGTATTAGCACAGATTTCTCTGTGTTATCCCCCTCTCAAAGGCAGGTTGCTCATGCATTACTCACCCGTCCGCCACTAACTCGCTCTCCGAAGAGAGTTCGTCCGTTCGACTTGAATGTGTTAAGCACGCCGCCAGCGTTTATCCTGAGCCAGGATCAAACTCTCTAAAAATCGTATCTTATACTGCACTCTCGCGCAGCCTAAAACCGTTTTCAGAGCCTTTGCTCTTTGCTCTGCTTACTTGTTTGAATTAACGAGATTTACATACTTTTTGTACTTTTCTTCTTCGTTGTTGTTCGATTTTCAATGTCCGCCGCCGCCCGCCCTCTCGCGGACAGCTCCGCTATTCTATCATATCTCCTCCCCTTTGTCAACCCCCTTTTTTGAAAAAAATAAAAAAATCTCCGCCGCGCAGAGTAAAACCCCACGCGGCGAAAAAAACGTTTATTCTATAAGGTTATTTGCCGGACTTCATACCGTTCTCGGCGTTCTCGATCATTTTCTTGACCATCTGACCGCCGATGCTTCCCGCCTGCTTCGCAGTAAGGTCGCCGTTGTAACCCTGCTTCAGGTTGACGCCGACTTCGTTCGCCGCTTCCATCTTAAAGCGGTTGAGGCCTTCCTTCGCTTCGGGAACAAGACTCTTGTTAGCCATTACGATTACTCCTTTGCTTTTGTATTCGCATTGATACGAGGTGTTTCCTCGATACATATTCTGCTGCGAATACAAAAAAATACACATTGAAATTTTTGGAAATCAATCGTCGCGGGCTTCGAGTATACGCACTGCCTGAAGCACAAGGTTTTCGTATACCGATACTCCTTGTCGCAGCTTAACGCGGACGTCGCACGGCCGTCTGCCCGAAAACGGACGAGAAAGCGATAAAAGCGCGCTGTTTTCGGAAATGCTCGAAAACGATACTGTGCAGTCATCGGTCATACCGCAGGTTACCGCCATAGAGCAAGGCAACGGACGATCAAGAGTAACCCTTCGCGGGCACACCACGGTTTCGGCGCGCTCCAGCTTTCCGTGAAATTCACCGGATTCGCCTATAAGGAGAAGCTCGTATTCTGCTTTGCGCGGTTCGGTATCCGCTCCCAACGGAAGCCGGTCCAGGAATTCTTTTGAAAACCCTACGGCAAGACAGCTATTTGTACTGATATCCATTTGCGTTCACCTCGCTTCCTGCCGGATAAAGCAGTTCCGAAAGCGGTACCGGAGACAGCGAATTGGCAACGGCAGTTGCCGCCGTGCCGGCGAGCGCAAACAGAGTATCGTCGCCGCACGGTACTACTTCCAGAATTGCACCCGCCCGCACCTGTACCGCCGTATTCGTCATTGTCGCTTCCGCGGATATGTAATACTGACCATATGAGCTCAGTACAGCAGGAAGATATCCTTCACCGTTTCCGACATACCGGACATATTTAGGGTATACCCCGGTCGCGGTCATGAATTTATCGTTTAGCACCGCCACATAATTCATAACCTCCGCACGGGAAAAACGTGAAAAATCCGTATTCACCAGCAGCGCGAGAGCGTGGTCCGCCGCGAGCGAAACGCAGAACTCATTATGCGTCGATGCCCATGCGGCATCAACAAAAAAGGTTGCCTTTATACCGTATCCGGCAAATGCTTCGAGCAACAGCCGAAGGTCGGATTCGGAAACGCCGTCGAGCAGCACCGTAACCGAATACACGTCCTCTTCGGTATCGACTCCGCGTATTGCCGGACTGTGCTCGGCAAATACCCCGACGGACGAATCCTTTCCGAAAAGCATATAGCAGACCGCCGCAACAAGCAGCATGGCAAGGAGCAGTCCGGTAATCCGTTTTCCCGCGTTTTGGACAATTCTTGACGCTCTGTATCCGAGCAAACCGTGTCTTCGCATACGTTATTCTCCCTTCCGATTTTGATTATATGCGCGGGCACGAAAAAAAAGCCTGCCCGAAGGCAGGCTTTTGAAAACTGATAGCGAGGATTAATACATTCCTCCGCCCATGCCGTTCATTCCGGCACCGGCAGCTGCGGCATCGGCCGCGGGATCCTTTTTATCCGCCACAAGAGCCTCGGTGGTGAGTACCATCGAAGCAACAGAAGCGGCGTTCTGAAGTGCGCTTCTGGTGACCTTGGTCGGATCCACGATGCCCTTTGCGATCATATCGCCGTAGGTCTCGTCATAAGCGTCGAATCCGACGCCCGGCTTTTCGTTCTTTACACGCTCGACAACAACGCTGCCCTCGAACCCGGCATTTGCGGCTATCTGACGGACAGGCTCCTCGAGAGCACGAAGCACGATCTTAACGCCGGTGCGCTCGTCGCCGTCGGTAGTGTCAACAAGAGCTGCGACAGCGGGAATACAATCGACAAGAGCAACGCCGCCTCCGGCAACGATACCCTCCTCAACAGCAGCCTTGGTTGCGTTGAGCGCGTCTTCTATGCGGAGCTTCTTTTCTTTCATTTCGGTCTCGGTAGCGGCACCGACCTTAATAACGGCTACGCCGCCGGACAGCTTGGCGAGACGCTCATGAAGCTTTTCCTTATCGAAATCGCTGGTAGAAGCCTCGATCGCGGATTTGATCTGACCGATACGCGCCTTGATCTCAGCGGGATCTCCGGCTCCGCCGACAATAATGGTATTCTCTTTGCATACCTTGACCTGTCTTGCTTTGCCGAGCATGTTTATAGTGGTATCCTTAAGCTCGTAGCCCAACTCGGAGGAAATGACCTCGCCTCCGGTGAGTATTGCGATATCCTTAAGCATATCCTTGCGTCTGTCGCCGAAGCCGGGAGCCTTGACCGCAACACAGGTGAAGGTTCCGCGGAGCTTATTGACGATAAGCGTGGACAGAGCCTCGCCCTCTATATCCTCGGCGATAATGACGAGCTTTCTGCCGGACTGTACGATCTGCTCGAGCAGCGGCAGAATCTCCTGAACGTTGGAGATCTTCTTATCGGTTATAAGCAGGAGAGCGTCGTCTATGACGGCCTCCATCTTATCGGTATCGGTAACCATATACGGAGTGATATATCCGCGGTCGAACTGCATACCCTCGACTACCTCGCAGTAGGTATCGGCAGTCTTGGATTCCTCGACGGTGATAACGCCGTCGGCGGTTACCTTCTGCATTGCGTCGGCAATAAGCTTGCCGATAATCTCGTCACCGGCAGAAATGGTGCCTACGCGGGCGATGTCCTCGGAGCCGCTGACCTTCTTTGAGGAAGCGACGAGAGAAGCCACCGCAGCATCGACCGCTTTGGAAATACCCTTTTTAACGATCATCGGGTTTGCGCCGGCGGCAATATTCTTCATGCCCTCGCGTACGAAAGCCTGAGCAAGCAGAGTGGCAGTGGTAGTGCCGTCGCCCGCCGCGTCGTTGGTCTTTGTTGCGACTTCTCTTACGAGCGAAGCGCCCATATTCTCAAACGCGTTTTCAAGCTCGATCTCCTTGGCAATGGTAACACCGTCGTTGGTGATGAGCGGAGTGCCGAACTTCTTGTCGAGCACAACATTTCTGCCCTTCGGGCCGAGCGTTATCTTAACGGTATTCGCGAGAGTATCTATACCGCGGAGCAGCGCCTCGCGCGCATCGGCTCCCTGCAAAAGTTCTTTTGCCATAACGAATCTCCTCCTTACTCAACTATGGCGAGAATATCGCTCTGTTTGACGACTGTATATTCCTCGCCCTCGAACTTTATCTCGGTTCCGGAATACTTACTGGTTATAACCTTGTCTCCGACCGAGACTTCCATCGGAACAAGAACGCCGTTATCGTCGCGCGCGCCGGGGCCAACCTCAACTACGACCGCGACCGAGGGCTTCTCTTTTGCTGCGCCGGTTAGAATGATACCGCTTTTGGTGGTCTCTTCCGCCTCGCACATTTTGATGACAACTCTGTCAGCCAATGGTTTTAGCTTCATGGTAACTACCTCCTGTAACATATAAATTTTACCGAGTGATATGATAGCACTGCGCCCTGTTTTTGTCAACCCTTTTTGCGGAAATACTGGTACAGACCGCACTTGATCATACCGTTGTACATCCTCCGTACCTTATCCGCTCTGGCGCCGTAATAACGCTCGAAATCCGGATCGGAAGATATGATATATATCTGCCAGCCCGGGACTTTTTGCGCAAAAACCCTGCCCATTACCGAATACAGTTCCTCCGCTCTCCGGCGGTCTAGCATACGCTCGCCGTAGGGCGGATTGCAGACAATTGTACCTCTTGCACCGGAAACCGGAGATTCAAAATCCGCAATATCCGATACCGCAAAATCGATATGTCCCACACCTGCGCGCTTTGCGTTTGCGCATGAAAGTGCGACTGCCTCCGGGTCTATATCTCTGCCGTAAATGCGTCTCTGCGGAGGACGCACCGCGGCGCGGGCGGCGGCGCGGGCATCGTCCCACATACGCTTGGGAAATGCGGGAAAGCTCTCTGCTGCAAACCTGCGGTTCAGTCCCGGCGCAATACGGCAGTCGATAAGAGCCGCTTCTATTGCAACAGTGCCGGATCCGCACATGGGATCGACAAATATTACATCCTCGCGCGGGCGGGAAAGCAAAACCATGGCTGCCGCCAGCGTTTCGCGTATCGGAGCGGCGTTGGCTTCGGGGCGGTATCCGCGCTTGTGCAGTCCGTCGCCGGAGGTGTCTATCATAAGTGTTGCGCGATCATTCAGTATAAAGAACTCGATTCTGTACCGGACTCCGGTTTCGGGCAGAACCTTAACGCCATGCGCCTCCTGAAGACGTGTTACGACTGCCTTTTTAACGATTTTCTGACAGTCGGGTATCGAAAACAGACGGCTTTTTACGCTATGTCCGCTTACCGGGAACTCGTCTTCACTGCCGATAAAGCTCTCCCACGGAAGAGCTCTGACTCCTTCAAACAGTGAATTGAAATCCGGCGCGTCGAAATCCCCGAGATTCACGTACAGCCTCTCGGCACATCGGAATCCGATATTGCAGACTGCCGCTGCCTCCGGCGGAGCCTCGAACGTGACTCTGCCGTCTATCGTTTCGATACGTCGGTAGCCGAAGGTATCTATATCTTCTCCCACGAATTTTTCAAGCCCGAACAGGGTCGTTGCGGTAAATATCAAAGCTCTCCCTCTTTCCGTAAAAAGGTGCGGCCTTTTATGCCGCACCCGGTATAGAATTGCCGTGTCAGATCATTCGACCGGCTCGATAACGCCGTAATCGTTTTCCTTGCGCTTATAGACCAGATTCATCGCCCCGGTATCGACATTGCGGAAGAGATAGAACTCGTGCGAAAGCAGATTCATCTGCATAATCGCCTCCTCGACCGTCATGGGCACTATGTCGAATCTTTTTACCTTGGAGATAACGATAGGCTCCTCTTCCTCCGGAATTTCGCCGGCAGGGAGCTGCTCCTTAGGTATATGGAGCTTCTTTTCGAGCCTCGTGCGGTTCTTACGGATCTGCCGCTCGATAATATCCACCGCTTTTACTATCGCGGGCTGATAATCCTTGTCGGTAACCTCGGCTCTGAAGATGGTGCCGCCGTGAAAGATGGTCAGCTCCACTCTTTCTTCGCCTTTTCTGCCGTACAAGGTGACCGAAGCCTCCGTTTCGGGCGAAAAGAACTTGTCGAGCTTGGCAAGCTTCTTCGCCACATAATCGCGGGTTTTGTCGTCAACGGTGAACTTTCTGGCGATGATTTTTGCTTTCATTGAAGATGCTCCTTTCCGTATTGGTTATACCTTTGT
Organism: Clostridiales bacterium; assembly: GCA_004553575.1. Taxonomy (GTDB): domain Bacteria; phylum Bacillota; class Clostridia; order Oscillospirales; family CAG-382; genus SFLA01. The sequence continues at coordinate 33,771 of SFLA01000010.1, read as the reverse complement.
GTATATTATACCATGGAGAGACAGCTATGTCAATGATTTCAGATTGTTGCTTCGGCGTGCCGGCAGGCGTGACAGCAGATGCAGACCGCAACCGGGAGACCTGCGATATGGGTAGGATACCGTATAGCGTTAACCCGCAGCGCGGTTTTGCCGCCCATTCCCTGAACTCCGCTTCCGCGGGCGTTGATTCCGTCCAGGATTCGTTTTTCAAGCTCCGTCGGCTCGTGCTCCGGCATAAGCAGCGCTTTTTTCGAAAGCACCGCACACCCGTCAAAGGTGCCGCCGACAGCAACCCCGATAAACATCGGAGGACAGGCGGAAGCTCCCGCAGACACTGCGGCGGACACGGCGAATTCGACCGCGCCGTCAACACCGTCCGAGGGGTTGAGCATGCGGACTGCGCACTTATTCTCGCTCCCGAACCCCTTCGGGAGAACCGTAAGATGTATTCCGTCTCCGCCGACAAGATCGGTGTATATGACCGCCGGGGTGTTGTCACCGGTATTTACGCGGTCAAACGGGTCGGCGACTACGCTTCGGCGAAGGTATCCTTTCTCGCTCGCGTCGCGGACGCCTGCGTTAACCGCATCCGTAAACGATCCGTTAATGTGTACGTCCTGTCCGATCTCGGCGTATACCGTAACCATTCCGGTATCCTGACAGATCGGATACTTACCCTCTGCGGAGATTACTGCGTTTTCGGCAATGCTGCCGCAGAGTGTACCGGGAAGAGTGCCGTCGGATTCGTTCTTAATAAGCCTGAGCACTTCGTCGGGAAGAATGTAATCCGCCTTTATAGTAAGAGCGCAGACCGTATCCCGTATGACCGATGAATCGATTTCTCTCATAACGAAAACCTCTTTCAACACGAAAAACCCGCAGAGCAAATCGCCCGGCGGGGTTCGAACTATTTTCTGCCTTTTCTCGCGGAGCCGCGTTTTGACTCAAGCCCGCGCTTTATATCGGCCTGCTTGTCGTTGCTCAATGCCTTGAACCGCTTCATCATATTCTCAAAATCGGTGTCGCGATTCGTATCCCTCGCGTCATAAACCGGGGGCGGCGCGGTACGGGCGCGCAGCGCGGCGCACTTTTTGATAGAAAGACCTATTCTGCCGTTCTCGTCGATGCTGATAACCATCGCCTCGACCTCGTCTCCGACCTTAAGAAAATCGTTGATATCCTTAACATATCCGTCGGTTATCTCGGAAATATGCACCATGCCGCTTTTATTGTCGTCGAGCGCGACAAAAGCACCGAACTTGGTAATTCCGGTGACCTTTCCTTTTACGATTTCTTCGACCTTTACCGTAAAGAAACCTCCCTACTCCGCAATATCGTTGTAAAATATGATCTCGCCGGGCATACGATATCCGAGCTGCTCGCGAGCGACTCGCTCGATATACTCGTCCGAGATCGGAGTACTGAGCTTAATATTAAGCTCGGTTATATCGTCCTCGAGCGCGGTGACCTTCGCCTGATTCTCCGCAAGATCGGCGCGGAGATCGTTAAGAGTTGTCTGAAGGTTTATAACGGATACGACAAGAAAGCCGACAACGCATACGAATGCAAGCTTTAATATCATGTTCGGCTTTGTTCTTCTTGACATTCCCGTTTCTCCTTTTTAAGCCTTATCCCGAACCCGCGGGACGCCTCAGCCAGCAGCTTCCGGCGAAGTATGTATCCCTTCACCGCCAAACGAAGATATGCCAGACGCGGCGAAATCAGACGTTTTATACTTACGGCGATATATGCGGTAAGCCTGCCGAGGGTAAGTCTGTATACGACCAGCCCGCAAAAGCAAAGCAGAAACGGATATACCCGCAGCTTTCCGCTCCAGTAATTATACAGGAGCACCGCAACCGAAAGCGTGAAAATAACGCAGAAGGACAGATCCGACATAAAAACTCCAGCCTTACCGAGCGGAGCGCGCACAAGCCGCATAACGTCGTACAAAACGCCGAGAAACAATCCCGCCGCCAGCGAAACCGCGGCAAGCGCAAACTGAGCGCCGTAATCTACTTCCATCAGCCGAACAAACGGGAACGCTTTTTCTTTCCCGTACCGCTGTCGAGATAAACCGCGGCATCTATGCGACCGGCGATAACGACTTCCCCGGTATCAAGCGACAGCTTTCTGAGCGAAAGCCCGCTGCCGCTTACCGAAAGCACCGCACCGCCGACTGAAAGGCTGACCTGCGTTTCGTCGAATCCGATAATATCGTCAACTGCCGTTACCGACAGAAGCTCTCTGTTTTCAAGTACCATACGGTGGATTTTTTCGTTCATAACATCACGCTCCGTATATAAATATATGAAGCGCGGTGCTTTCTCATTCCGCCGTTTCGTACATGGATGACGCGTCAGCCTTAGTGGTATGCTCGCTGACGCTTTTAACCCTGAAATCGGTCGTTCTCGACCCGAACCGGACTGTTATTATGTCCCCGACCTTCACGTCGTATGAGGCTTTAGCGGGACGGCCGTTGACGGATACATAACTGCTGTCGCACGCCTCGTTCGCCACGGTTCTGCGCTTTATTATGCGAGATACCTTAAGAAACTTATCAAGCCGCATAAAGCCCCTCCGACAGTAAATCAGCTTTTATCAGCCGTTAACGGTGTCCTTCAGAGCCTTGCCGGCGGTGAAGTTAACGGTCTTGGAAGCGGGTATGGTAATGGCCTCGTGAGTCTTGGGATTTCTGCCGACTCTCTCGGTTCTCTCCTTGAGCTTGAATGCGCCGAATCCTGCTATCTGAACCTTCTCGCCCTTCTTAAGCTCCTCGGTGATAGCTGCAAACATCGCGTCTACCGCAGTCTCTGCGTCCTTCTTCTTGATGTTTGCCGATGCGGCAACGATCTCAACGAGATTGATCTTGTTCATATAAATGAACTCCTTTCAAATATATCTTGCTTACGCTGGGATAGTATATCATCATTTTGCCCGCATTTCAATAGTGTTTTCGACATTTTTTAAGCGGAATTGCAGAATTAATCGCAGTTTTTAATGCTCTCCCATATCGCGTCGGCTTCTGCGGGCGTAAGCTCGGAAACCTGCCTGCCGGTAAGGGCGGCGGCAGACTCCAGTCTGCCGAATCTGGACACAAACTTATCGGTTGCGCGGGTAAGCGCCTCCTCAGGTTCGACCCCAAGCTTCCTCGCGGCGCAGACCGCGGCAAAGAGAAGATCGCCCGCCTCGTCTGCCATTCTTGCGCTGTCGCCGCTCTCCGCAGCCTCGCGCAGCTCGGCCGCTTCCTCGTCTACCTTTGCCATTGTCTCTTCAAAGCAGGAAAAATCGAAATTCGCCTTTCCCGCCTTTTTGCCCACCTTGTCCGCTCTCATAAGTGCGGGCAGAGAGGGAGGGACCGCCTTCATCTGGTCGTAAAGCGTGTCGCGGTGCTTCTCCGCCACCTTAAGCCTGTCCCAATTCTCGAGCACCTTTTCGGAGGTGTCGGCGGAAACATCGGCAAAAATATGCGGATGGCGGTAGATCAGCTTGCGGCATATGCCGGACACTACCTGTGTAATATCGAATTCGCCGTCCTCCTCGGACATTTCCGAATGAAACACCACCTGCAGCAGCAGATCACCCAGCTCCTCGCACATCAGAGCCGCGTCGCGCCGGTCGATCGCCTCGACGACCTCGTAGGTTTCTTCGATAAGGTTTTTACGTATGCTTTCATGTGTCTGTTCACGGTCCCACGGGCAGCCGCCTTCTCCGCGCAGCAGCTTCATTATTCCGCACAGATCTTCAAACGAATATTCTTCTTTATTTATATACTTAACCGCATCTTTATTCATTTAACTTCATTCTCCTTGAGCAAACGCATTTTTATAAGCAGCGAAGCAAATCTTCCTCCGCCCGGAAGCAAACGTATCTCGCTCGCGGTTATGCCGCGGAAGGCGAGCATCGATCCGACATATACCAGTATTCCCGGTATAAGTCCGCACACGAACAGCAGCGCGCAGGCAATGCGGCTCGTTTCGGCAATAAACAGTGAAGCCAAACGGTAAGCACCGTATGCGGAAATCCCGCACAGCGCACCGCATATAAACGGTTTCCCGTAAAGATAAAACGGCGAAAGACGCATTCCGGATATACGGCGCACGGCGCGCATATTAAGCACCGTTGCGGTAAAATAGCAGAGAAGCGACGCTATCGGCGCGCCGTAAATTCCGACGGCGGGTATCGATACGAGTATCGTTTCCGCAACTACCAGCAGCAGAATTCCCACACCTATCGATGCGACCGGCGTAAAGCTCTTACCGTACGAATGAAGCAGAGAATTGGTGGTCGAAAGCAGCGAAAGGAACAGTATACCTGCGGACAGCAGACAAAGCGATTTCACTCCGACATCGATAGGCATAACCGTGCTTCCGTCAAGCAGCGTTATGGGGTCCGGCAGCGAGTTGAAATATATCATTTTAATTACGGGACGTGCGAGCGCCGCAAGTCCGAAGGCGCTCGGTATGGCGATTATAGCCGATATCCGTATCGAAGACCGTATGTAGCCCCTCACCTCCCGGCGTCTGCCGCCGGTCAGGGCGGCGGTCATTGCGGGCAATATGCTAAGCGCAATGGGATATACGAGGGTTGACGGTACAAGGTCAGAAATAGAAATAGCAAGAGTCGTATACGCGGTATAAAGACTGTCCGCGGCAGATTCGGTAAATCCGGAGGCGATAAGACGGTTATTTATGGCCACCGTGTCAAAGAAAGTCGAAAAATACAGAGCCGACGCCGCGAGCGTGACCGGCACCGCTACCTTCATTGCCGAAGCGGCAATATTGCGGTAGCGTGATACCCGTCGGTCTGTCGACGGAATATCTCTGCCGCCTCTTTTTTTCTTGCAGAATGCCAGAAATACCGTTCCGACAATAACGCCAACGGTTATTCCCGATACCGCAAACGCAGCCTGTACCGGGCCCGACCACCCCATATGACGTGCAAACACGACTCCGCCCAGGCCGAGCACGAGCTTAAGAAACGCCTCTATAAAATTGGAGATGGCTGTCGGGTACATGTTGCGCAGTCCCTGAAAGTATCCGCGTATCGACGCCGTTATACATATAACGAACAGCGTGGGGGCAATCACCCGCATGGCGTATTCCGCTCCGGAATGGTTGGTGGCTGCGCATATCCGCTCCGCGCCGAAGAACATTATCAGCGAGCAGGTAAGCCCTATGGACCCGAACACTGCGGCACAGGTGCGGAATACCTTGTCCGCCTCACGCCGGCGTCCGCGCTCGGCGGCTGCCGCTACCAGCTTTGACACGGCAACCGGAAGCCCGGAGGTCGAAACGGTAAAAAGCATGGCGTATATGGAATACGCCGCGTTGAATATTCCCATGTACGAGCCGAGAATGTTGGCGAGCGGTATCTTGAACAACACGCCCACCAGCTTGACGGCAAAGTTTGAAACCGATATTATTGCCGCTTCGGCGACAAAGCTCTTTCCGGATGAGGCAGAGCCGGACCGGTTTTTCTCATCCATATCAATCCTTCATGAATTCACGCAGTACCGAATCTGACGGCACCAGCGTTTTATCAGTTCCTTTTACTTTTTTCAACTCGGATATAAGCCGGTCGGCGACCGGACGGTATATGCTGTCGGACGGAGTGTCCGCAAGAATGGCAACGGCGTCGGGTGCAAATATACCCTTTTCGTAGCTGAAATAAGTGTTTATGCTGAAATCCGCAAAACCCTTGTAGGGGTCTATATAAAGCCTTTCGCCTTCTCTGACGCCGTTCCACATGGAAAACGTAAGATCGGCAGGTGCGCCCCTGTGATAATAATCCCGCACGAGACGGCGCAGAAATCTCGGGTCTGCGTCGGTATGGCTTCGGACATACAGATAAACGCGGAACATACGCTGCTCCTCGACAAAGCCGCTGTAAATGCGCGGGTTAAGCGCGTGAAGACCCTCGATAAGCAGAATATCGTTATCGCCCAGTCTGACCGGCGTATATTCTTCCGACCGCTTCTGCGATATAAAATCGAACCGCGGTAAATCCGCCGTTCTGCCCGCCATTAGCTCGGAAAGGAAGAAATGCAGATAATCCAGATCTATACTTTCGATGGTCTCGAGGTCCTTAGATCCGTCGGGACGTGTGGGCGAATCGACGTAATCCTTGTAAAAATCGTCTATCGAAACGACGACGGCATGCTTGCCCTCGCGCGCAATATACCTGGAAAGCTTTGCGGTTGTGGTTGTCTTTCCGGAGCACGACGCTCCCGAAATAAGCACGAGCTTTATATCGCTGCTGCGAGATACCGTGCCCGCAATGTCCACGAGCTGCTGCTCATATCTTGCTTCTTCCGCTTTAATCATTAAAATGCTCAACGTAAAACTCCTTGATACGCTCCTCACCGATCCCCGCGGAATCGGAAAGATATTCATACGGATACTTTCTGTGGGCGAGACGCTCGATTACGTTTCCGTCCGGAGACACGAGCTTGGTTATCGCGCCGGCGCCGCAGGCGAACACGCTCGCATACTCCTCCATCATAAGGACATTGTACAGGTTTTCCTGCCCCGGGCGTGAATAACCGGTGTTTTCGCAGTTGCCGACGGTGTTCTTCTGACGGTACAGATAATACGGCTCGTATCCGCAGCCGGTAAGACGGTCATATGCGTATGATACGCAGGAGGCGGCAAGAATACCCGCGGGATCGTAAACATCTTCGCGGTCAAACCGCAGCGGAGCGGCGTTCTTAATACTAAGTGTATGCAGCGTAAGGCTCTCGAAGCCCATCGAAATAACCTTTTCCAAGCCGGATCGGAACGATTCCTCGGTATCCTCGGGAAGACCGGCTATCAGATCGGCGTTTATGCAGGAAAAGCCCACGCTCCGCGCCGTCTCGTAAGCGTCGAAGAACTGATCCACCGTATGCTGTCTGCCAATGGCCTTAAGCACGTTCTGATTAAGACTCTGCGGATTTATGCTTATACGGGTAACTCCCTGCGCCTTTACCGCCGCCAGTTTTTCCCGGGTGACGGTATCCGGGCGACCCGCCTCAAACGTGAATTCGCGCACCGACGACATATCGAACAGCCTGCCGACGGCGCCGAGCAGACGGTCGGTCTGCTTCGGGTCAAGTATCGACGGAGTTCCTCCGCCGACATAAACCGCGACCAAACGCACCCCGGTATCGCGCAGAACACGTGCGGTTGAGTCGAGATCCGCAATAAGCCGGTCGAGATAATCCGGTATAAGCGAAAGCAGCCTCGGAGTCGCGTAGGAAACGAACGAGCAATACTCGCATCGCGTCGGACAGAACGGTATCGAAATATACAGCGCGGCATCCTTTCCGCCGATACCGCGCAGCATTTCCGTTTCGCGAAGCGCGGTACGCAGCGAAAGCTCGGTCTTTTCTTCGGAAACTCCGTAATCGCGGGTGAAAAGCGTGCGGACGGTATCCTTGTCATACCCTCGGGTAAGATAATACCTCGCCCGCTTGACCGGACGGAGTCCCGAAAGATACCCCCACGGCGGCGTGAAGCCGAACAGCTCCCTGCCGGCACGCAGCACCGCGGTACCTATCGCACAGGAAGCGTTGTTCTTTTCGTCAACGGGTACGGTAAATACATATCCGTCGGTCGAAAACTCGGCGGAAGCGGTTCTGTCTCCGGCATGGAGCACCGCTTTGCCGTAATATCCGTTTCCCTGCCGTTTGAGCGTGTATTCCGCGCTCGCCGGGCTCGTATCGCCCGATTCCGGAAACTTCTCCCCGGGGAAGTACAAAAGGCTGAGAGTCTGAAAATAATAATCGTTAAGAAGTCCGGTCGTGTTGTCTATAGTAAGTCTCATAACCGGGCAGTATCCAGATACACGGTAACAGGTCCGAAATTCTCGGCGCTTATACGCATATCTCCTCCGAAAACGCCTTTCACGGTCGGGACAGACCGTGAGAGGGCGATATACAGCTTTTCGTAATAATCCTCCGCCTTATCCGCCTTTGCCGCGGAAATAAACTCCGGTCTCCTGCCGTGGGAGCAATCGGCGCAGAGAGTAAAATTCGAAATAAGCATTATACTGCCGCCGATATCGCCGACGGAAAGCGTCATTTTACCGTTATCTCCGCGGAATATACGTATGCCGGAAATCTTACGTGCCGCTGTCTCTATATCCTTTTCGGTATCGGTATTCTCGACTCCGACAAAGACAAGCAGCCCTATCCCGATATGCGATACCGGATTACCTTCCACCGAACACGAAGCGGACAGAACACGCTGTATAACAATTCTCATAATTATGTCAACCTCGCTTACTCTCATTGCCGCGGGTGACGTCACGCACGGCAGGTATCCTGCGAAGCTGGCTCATTATGCTGCGCAGATGATCTATGCTGCTGCATTTGATTACTACGGTAAGCAGACAGTTACCCTGGTTCTCTTTGGCTGACATCGATATTACGTCAACCGACATGTTATTAAGCTGCGCGGAAACATCGGCAAACAAAGCCGACGAATACTCCGCGTAAACATTGAGCACCGCCTCGAAGTTGCCGGCGTTGCGCCTTTCGACCTGATTAGACCACGACGCCACAACCCAGCGATCCTTGTCCTCGGGCTTGCGAAGCCCCGCCTGAGCGTTCGGACAGTCATACTTGTGTATCGAGACGCCGTAGCCCTTGGTTATGAAGCCGATAATACTGTCGCCCGGGAGCGGATTGCAGCACTTGGCGAATTTGACCTCGCACCCTGATACACTGTCGATAATTACCGACTGTGAGTTGGAAACGCGCCCGGTGGCTGCGGCAGCCTTGTCTGTTACAACCGGAACCTGCTCCGGAGCGGACGGACAGACCACGCGGGTAAATTCGTCGCGGAGCTTTCCGGCAATCTTGTTTACGGAAAGCCCTCCGTATCCGATATTGTTATACAGATCGTCCGGGTCGGGAAGTCCTATGCGGGAAGCGACGTTGGCAACTATCTCGTTCTTCTGAGATTCGGAATAGCTCCTGCCGTATCGCTTAAGCTCGCGGTCGATTTCGGTTTTGCCGACAACGATATTCTCGGCACGCATTTCGCGCTTGAAATACTGCCTTATCTTGTTGCGCGCCTCTCCGCTGCGAACAATCTGCAGCCAGTGACGGCTGGGACCCTTTGACGCAGACGAGGTAATTATCTCGACGATCTGACCGTTTTCCAGAATGGAATCTATCGGCACTATATTACCGTTTACCCGTGCGCCCACCATTTTGTTACCGACCGCGGAATGAATCGCATAAGCGAAATCTATGGGAGTGGCGTTGGTCGGAAGGTTTACAACATCTCCCTTTGGGGTGAATACGAATATCTCGTCCTCGAACAGATCGATCTTGAGCGGACGGTAGAACTCGTCGGGATCGTCGGTATCCTTCTCGGTTTCGAGCAGGGTTCTTATCCACTGGAGCTTTTTATCGACTATCTCTTTCGCCTGTTCGCCGGACTTGTACTTCCAGTGTGCGGCAAGACCGTATTCAGCCTCGCGATGCATCTCCCATGTGCGTATCTGCACCTCGACCGGTATACCCTCCTTGCCGATAACCGTGGTATGCAGTGACCTGTAAAGGTTGGGCTTCGGTGTTGAAATATAATCCTTGAATCTGCCGGGTATGAAGTTAAAGGCCTCGTGTATTATACCGAGTGACGTATAACAGTCCAGCTCGGTATCGACGATAATCCGTATGGCATAAAAATCGTATATCTCGTCAAAGCTCTTGCTGAAGTTATACATCTTCTTGTAGATTGAGTATATCGATTTTATCCTGCCCTCGAGCTTATACTTTATGCCGTTTTCATCGAGCTTTTCGGCGACCTTATTCTTGTAGCGTTCAAGAAAATTCTTGTTCTCGCCGTAGCGCTTCTCGACGTCCATCTCTACCTCGTGGTAGCCTATCGGGTCGAGATACCTCAGAGCGAGCATCTCAAGCTCCTGCTTTATCTTCTGGATACCGAGACGGTGAGCCAGCGGAGCGTAAACGTGCATTGTCTCGAGCGCTACCTCGCGCTGCTTTGACTCGGTTCGGTAATTGAGCGTACGCATATTGTGCAGACGGTCTGCCAGCTTTATAAAAATCACGCGCAGATCCTTGCTCATCGCCAGGAACATCTTGCGCAGATTCTCGATACTCTCGTCCTGCTCGGTCTCGAACCGTATATGGACGAGCTTGGTGACTCCGTCAACCAGATCCGCCACATCGCCGCCGAATTCTTTTTTTATAAGCTGCAGACTTACGGTATCGGAACAGTCCTCAACCGTGTCGTGCAACAGCGCCGCGCAGATCGAATCCGTGTCGAGCTGAAGATCTGCGATGATATCGGCGACCGCAAGGGGGTGTATGATATACGGCTCTCCGGATATGCGCGTCTGATTCTTGTGTGCTTCGGCGGCAAATTCATATGCTTTTGTAATCTTGGATATATCGTATCCTCCGCTCTGCTTCAGCTTGTCAAGCAAAGCGTCAAAGGTAAGTGCCATTATTTCTCCTTACACGAGCCTGTGCCGTGTCCTGATGTTATTCATAAGTGCGGAATTTTCGAGATTTATCTTTCCGCTGAAGGGGAGAAGCCGTATATGTATAAGCTCGCCCGGCGAATAAACGACCTCCGCAATGCCCTGCTCGGACATCACATCGCTTATAATCCTGATCTTGCAGACATTGACTGACACGCCGGCGCTCGCACTTATCGCCCCGGCTATACGCCGCATCGAAACAGCCGCTTTTTCATCGGCATGACGTCGGAAATACCTGAACACCTCGCGGAAATCGGCAAGTGTGGGTATACAGCACGCCGGAAGGTCCTCGGTGTTATCGGCGTCGTTCACGGCACGGTATACCCGCTCGTTTTCGAGCATTTCGGCGCGTTCGCGGTCGGCAAGACGCATTCCTTTTATAAGAAGCTGCGGAACCGATATCCCGGTGAAATCGTTGATCTCGAGCGAAAACACCGCGTCGCAGCGATCGCCTTCGCACAGGGGGAAGGTATCGGCGTTCATTGCAAAATAAACCGCGGTCAGCTCGTTCCTTCCGCCGTCGGAAAGCCTGAGTTTAACATGCTTTCCGCCGGAGAGCGGCGTAACCGACCGGATAACCGCGTTGCGCAAAATAAACACCGGTACGGGATTCTGGAGTCCGAACGGCTCGAGCTTTCGTATTTCCTCCGCCTCGGCAAGAGTAAGCTCCGAAAAGCTTGCCTCGCAGTCTATTTCCAGAGGTATAACAAGACTGCTCTTCTCTATATGGTTCTCGGCGTAGGCGTTGAAACGATCGGTAAACGCCTCGAGATTCTTTCTTTCTATTGAAAGACCCGCCGCAAGCTCGTGTCCTCCGTATTCAATAAGCAAATCCGAGCATTCGGAAAGGGCGTCCATAAGCGACAGACCCTTAATACTGCGTCCGCTTCCCTTGCCTATATCTCCGTCAAACGAAAACAGCACGCTCGGCAGCGAATACCGCTCCGTGATGCGCGAAGCAACAACTCCGATAACGCCCTGATGCCAGCCGTCGGACGAAAGAACGAAGGCGGTGCGGTCCGACTGGCCGTCCTGTATCTGCTGGATCGCCTGGTTGTATATCTCGAGCTCGGTGGTTTGCCGCTGCTTGTTTATCTCGCACAGCTCCGCCGCAATATTCTCTGCCTTCTGCTCACTGTCGGCAAGTAAAAGCTCGACCGCTCTCGTAGCCGAGGTTATTCTTCCGGCGGCGTTTATGCGGGGCGCTATTACATAACCGATAGTCGACGAGGTTATCTTTTTACACTTCCTGCCGTCGCGGAATATCCCTACCTGATGCATAAGGGCACGCAGCCCGAGATTCTTAGTATGCTCCAGATTCTCAATTCCGATGCGGGCGATCAGCCTGTTTTCGTCAATAATCGGCATAACGTCCGCAATGGTGCCTATCGCCACAATTTCGCCGTATCTGCGGCATATCTCCGCGCAATCCCCCTCGAGAGCGCAAAGCAACTTGAAGACCACTCCTACTCCCGCCAGTTTACGGAACGGATAACCGCAATCCTCACGCTGGGGGTTAACGACCGCAACGGCGTCGGGAAGGACGTCGCGGCAGCTATGGTGGTCGGTAATTATCATGTCTATACCGCATTCGCGGGCGAACTCGGTTTCGGCGACCGCCGTTATTCCGGTATCGACGGTGATAAGCAGATCTATACTTCCGTTCAGCCGTTCTATGGCGGCGCGGCTCAGTCCGTAGCCCTCGTTCATGCGCTCGGGGATAAAGTACGACGCCTTTACTCCGCGCTCGGCCAGATAGGTATAGAGCACTGTCGTCGAGGTAACACCGTCGACGTCGTAATCACCGTATATACATACGCGCTCGCGCCGTTCAATGGCACGGCGTATCCTTGCGACCGCCTTGTCCATATCCTTAAGAAGGAACGGATCGTAAAAGTGAAGCCGGTTGGTATCGTAAAACTCGGTTGCAGCCGCTGCGGTATCTATTCCTCTGGCGCAAAGCAGTCTTGCGGTAAGCGGAAGCACCTTTAGATCGGCGGCAAGCTGTGCTGCCTTTACGCCGTCGGCTCCGGTAATGACCCACTTCCTTGAAGTCAAGGTCCGCTCATCTCCCATCCATCTGAATTTTATCTTACTTCAGCGTTATTCTGACTATATATGCGTTCCGGTTGTATATGAACACTCCGGACAGCTCCTCGTTGGTTATTTCGACCGTGACCGGTACGGCATACACTCCCTTGGAAAGCTCACCGAGCGCCGACATATCTACATATACCGAAATATCGTCGGAGGTCATACCGCTTATAACGTCGTACAGTCCGCGCACCTCCACGGTAACGTCACCGGATACGCTGACCTCATAGCCCTCAGGCGGATCTATTATTCCTATAGATTCGGAATCGATGTTGAATCTGGCGGACCCGATATCGGGTATGGTAACCGTTACGGTCGCATACTCTGCTGTGCCGGAATTAATCACCCCGCCGTCAGGGTTTATTAGTACTTTAATCGGCAGATCGAACGCTGTAGAGGTTTCGTCGATCTCAATAACATATTCCGTAACCGATTCCATTTGCTCGACGGTGCCGCGCAGCGTAACGGTTCTTAAATCGCAGGTGATAACGGCGGTATCGTCGGAATACACCCCGCCGACCAGAGTTACCCTTACCGGGACCTCCCTTTCGACATAAACGCCCACGGAAGCCGAAACGGTCCGGCTGCCGATAAGTATATATGCGTTGTTTATCTCCGCACCTTCGGCATCGAGCAGCTTTACCGGTGCGGACACCTTCACGGAGTTGACAAGCTCTCCCAGCTCGAGATCGACATATGCGCCGACAATCTTATCCAGCTCGCTTTCCGGCCCGGATACACAGACGGTTGCGGGGCTGAAAACAACGGCATCGAGATACATATCGGCGGAGAGTGTGTAAGTAAGATTTCCTGTCTGCAAAGGAAACTGTCTGGAAACAAAGTTATCGACATACAGACGAAGCTCGCTTACCGACTGAGACGAAACCGCAGTGCCGTTCGGAGCGGATATCTGCACGGTAAACTTATTCTCACCTGCAGCCACAACCGACGAAAGATCGATACTCGCGGTAATGTCGCTGGCGCGCACCTGATTCACCTCGGTACGCTTGCCTACTATGGTAACGTCAACGGTAAGGTCGGGCTCCTCGAGCAGGGTATAACCGAGGCTTGTGCGAAGCTCCTCCTCCCCGGTTACCGTTATGCTTATGTTGGTAAATGTTTTTGAAAAATCGGGGCTGTCGTAATCGAGCGCATAAAACCACAGCACTATCGCCGAAACTACCGCAACAATAACGGTAAGCAACATGGTTACCCTGCGTTTATCGGTACGTCTGGGCGAAACGGAGCTCTTATTGCCGATCGTTTTCATCTTTGCTCTTCTCCTTCCCCTTGCCGGTTATGCGGGTGAATCCGTCAAGCACGCGCGTCTTAAGCAGGTTTTCCTTTATAACAAGCTGATCTTCAAGGTAACTCTGAAGCTTCTTCTTTGAAAATCCGCGTTTAAGCACTCCGTCGCATGCAACCGATATCACTCCGGTTTCCTCGGACACTATAACGACTATCGCATCGCTGTTCTCGCTTATACCGATACCGGCGCGGTGACGGGTGCCGAGATCTTTTACTATCTCGGAATTTTCGGACAGAGGGAGAAAGCATCCGCAGGCGTGTACGCGCGCGTCGCGGATTATCATTGCGCCGTCGTGCATAGGCGCCTTGTTGAAGAAGATATTCTCAATAAGAAAATATGACGGCTTCGCGTCGGTAACGGTACCGGTGCGGATAACGTCGCCGAGACGGGTCGAGCGCTCAAAAACTATAAGCGCTCCTGTCTTGGACTGGGAAAGCTGCTCCGCCGCGTACGATACCTCGGAAATGCATTCGCGATAACGTGTCGCGGTATCATCGTCCATCTTACCGCGGAAATTACGGAGCGATCCGCCTCCGACCTTCTCGAGCGCGCTGCGAAGCTCCGGCTGGAATACTATAACCAGTGCGATTATTCCGACGCTGAAAAGATTTGACAGAATAAAATTCAGCGCGTGCATGTTCAGCAGATCGCTTACAAGCAGCAATCCGAGCAACAGAAAAATACCCAACGCCAGTTTGCCGGCGCGGCGCTCGCGTATGAATCTGAAGGTATAGTAAAGCAGGATCGAAACGATGACTATATCGATAATGTCGATAAGCTCGATATTCAGCAGCGTCTCCTTGACATAATAGAGAAAATCACCCACTACGGATTCCTCCCGATACGAATTGCCTCATATTAATATAGCATAGGATTTACATAATGTCAACATAAGCAGCGCGCAGAAGGTCGAAAAAGCGCCTTATTGCCCTGCCCCGGTGACTGACGGCGTTCTTATCGGCCGCGTCAAGCTCGGCGAAGGTTTTACCGTGCTCCGGCAGGTAAAACACCGGATCGTACCCGAACCCTCCGCTGCCGCAGCGGGAATCGATTATGATTCCCTCGCAGTATTCCTCGCAGTCGATGCGCCTGCCGTCCGGAAATACGCAGCATATATGGCAGGCAAACCGCGCGGTTCGCTCCGGCTGCGGAACGCCCTTCAGCGCGTCAAGCAGCTTGTTGATATTGTCCTCGCTGCTGCAGCCCTCGCCGGCGTAGCGAGCGGTATACACCCCGGGCGCACCGGAAAGCGCGTCCACCATCAGCCCGGAATCGTCGGCAAACGCAGGGAGACCGCTGAAGCGGCAGGCGGCATACGCCTTTATATATGCGTTCTCCGCAAATGTGGCGCCGGTTTCTTCGATATCGTCCGTGAATCCGACGTCGCGCAGAGTAAGCACGGAAATACCGCGGCAGTCGCCGAGAATGCCCCTTACCTCGCACGCCTTATGCTCGTTGTTTGTTGCAAATACGATTCTTTTCATACAAGTGCCTTTATAAATTCATCGGGCGAAAACGGCCGCAGATCGTCAATCCCCTCGCCCACACCGATAAATCTGACGGGTATTCCGAGCATATGCCGTATGGCGAGCACGAAACCGCCCTTCGCGGTGCCGTCAAGTTTGGTCAGGATAAGACCTGTTATACCTGCCGCTCTGCCGAATTCGCGGGTTTGAATAAGCGCGTTCTGACCGGTGGTCGCATCAAGCACTATAAGCGTCTCGCGGTGCGCGGCCGGAAGCTCGCGGTCAATCACACGGTTTATTTTCGCAAGCTCGTCAAGCAGATTTTTCTTGTTGTGAAGTCTGCCTGCGGTATCGACTATCAGAATATCCGCAGACTGTTTGCGTGCGGCTGCCGCCGCATCGAAGACTACGGCGGCGGGGTCGGCTCCCTCGCTCTGCCGTATCATCTGCACGCCCGCGCGGTCAGCCCACACCGCGAGCTGGTCGATCGCGGCGGCGCGGAAGGTGTCCGCCGCGGCAAGAATAACCTTTTTACCTTCGGAGGCGTACATCGAAGCGAGCTTTCCGATAGAAGTGGTTTTACCCGCTCCGTTAACGCCGATAACAAGTATGACGTTAAGCCCTTCCGAAAGCTCGAGCGGACGGTACTCTCCGACGGTATCGGAAAGAATACGGCGGAATTCCTCCTTTGCTTCGGAGGCGAGCCAGATATTCTTCGCCTTAAGGTCGGCGCGGAGGGTATCTACGATATAATCCGAGGTCTCAACTCCGACATCAGCCATTATAAGCAGGTCAAGCAGCTCGTCGTAAAAATCGTCATCGACCTTATCGGCGGACGAGAACAGCTTTTCTATCGGAGTTATGAGCGCCGCTCTCGTCTTGGCAAGACCGGATTTCAGTTTTTCAAAAAAGCCCATTGATTACGCCTTTCAATCTGTACCGTATTTTTTAATATTTTCTTCAAGCATATCCAGATTCAGCCGCAGGTATTCCGAAACGCCCTTTTCGTACATCGTCACTCCGTACAGCACGTCGGCACGCTCCATGGTTCCTCTGCGATGAGTAATGAGTATGTACTGAGTCGATTCGCTGTGCGACCGTACGTAATCCGCAAACTTTATAAGATTCACGTCATCGAGCGCGGATTCTATTTCATCGAATATGCAGAACGGAGAGGGATTTATCTCCTGAAGCGCCAGATAAAGCGCTATCGCGGCAAAGGACTGCTCGCCACCCGACAGCAGAGATATACTGCGTACGCTCTTTCCCGGCGGATGAATTATAATGTCTATGCCGCAATCGAGCGGGTTATCGGCATCCTCGAGCTCGACTCTCGCACTTCCTCCGCCGAACAGCTCGGAAAAGGTGCGTCCGAACGCTTCGTTTATCCGAGCAAAGCAATCCGTAAAGGTATCCCGCATGGTACGCGAAAGCTTATCGATTGCCGTATCGAGCTGGCGGCGGGTATTGTTAAGATCCTCGGTCTGGGCGGTAAGAAAATCGAACCGTTCCTTCTCGGCGGCGTATTCTTCTACCGCATTCACGTTTATATGACCCATAGCGCGTATCTTCGCCCTTAATGAAGCGACGCGGGTCGCCGCGGAATCCATTTTTTCCGGCGGAAGGCGAAGCGGAGAAGCGGTGTTATACGTAAGCTCGTATTCCTCCCACAGCTTGGATGTAACCGTATCGAACTCCGACGCGAGATTCTGTGCCCTCGATTCGAGCCCCGTACAGCGGCGGACGGCTTCTTCCTTGCGTGCCTGAGCCTCCCGCACCGCCTCGCGGGCCTCAACGGTATCCTTCTCGGCGGAATCGCGCAGAGAAACAAGTTCGTTCAGCTTTGCGCGGCACTGCTCCGCGCCCAGAAGCGCCTCGTCGCGGCGGGAATCGTACTCTACGGCGCGCTTCTCGCTGTTTTCCGCGGATTCAGCCGCACGTACCGATGCGGCGCGGTTCTCCTCCATGCGGGCGGCAATGCCGTCGCGCTTTTCGGTAAGCGCTTTTATATGCTGCTCCTGACGTTCGGACGCCGATTTCTTTTCGTACATGCCCAGACGCAGTCGGTTTGCCGTCTCGAACGAATCCGATTCGGCACGCTTTGCCGCCGCGGAGTCCGTCTTAGCGGTTTCAAGAGCAAGCCTGAGCTCCGCAAGCTCTGCCTCGGCAGTCAGCAGGGACGCTTCGGCGTCCGCGGCCGCCGTTTCGGAATCGGACACTGCGGCATCGGTATCCCGCTCGGTCTCGCTGCGGTGGCGTTTTTCTTCTTCGAGCCTCACACGGCAGCCGTCCTCGCGGCGGGTGCATTCGTCGAGCGTTGCCTTTGCCGCATCGACTGCGGCGGAAAGCGCACCCCGACGCTCGCAAAGCGATGAATACTCGGCGTCGAGCTCCTTTTCGTCGGAGGCAAACTTCTCCGCCTCCGAAATTTTTTCGTTTATCTCGGCGGTAAGCCGTTCAATATCCATGGCACGGGTAAACACTCCCGCCCTGCGGTGAGGCGTGCCGCCCGTAATCGATCCGCCCGGATTAATAACCTGTCCGTCGAGCGTTACCGCTTTAATACGGTAGGATGCGGCGCGGGCAATGGAAGCGGCGGAATCCATATCCTCCGCAAGTACTGTTCTTCCGAGCAGATCGTCCATAACCCGGCGGTAGCGAATATCGCACCGCACCGAATCCGACGCTATACCGAGATACCCGCGCATACCGCGTATTGCGGATTCCTCCGCTCTCGCGCCCTTCACGGTCTCGACCGGAAGGAAGGTTGCGCGTCCGGAAGAGGTTCTTTTAAGATATCTTACGGCGTTTTTTGCGTCCTCCTCGGTTTCGGTCACCAGCGACTGCGAGGACGCGCCGAGCGCCGTCTCAAGAGCCGTAACGAACCTTTCGTCAGCGGATATTATCGACGATACGGTTCCGACAATTCCCTTCAGACCGCCGCTTTTCGCCTGGCCGAGCACGGCGCGAACGCCGTCGGAATAGCCCTCGAACAGGGCCTCCATACGGACGAGGTTGTCCCTGCGTCCGGAAAGCGTGTCCGCGGCAAGCGATGCCGCCGCGCGCGATGCGGCTGCGGCTTCCTTCTTCTCGCGATTCTCCGCAATAATACCGTCAAGCCCGGCAATGTCTCTGCCCGCCTCGTTAACCGATTCGGAAGCCTCTGCGGTACGCGCAGCAGCCTCCTCAAGCTCGGCGCCGAGCTGAGCCAGCCGCTCCGCAGAAGCAGACAGCTTCTGATCGGTCTCTGCCTTAATTCTTTCCGCCTGCTCATATTCGGCGCGCAGACGCGCATATTTTTCACGCAGGGCGGAAGCCGACTCAAAAGCGGCGGTATACTTGCCCGATACCGACTGCTCCGCCGCCGCAAGCTGCTCGGACTCGGCTCTTCTGCCGTCGTATTCGCGCTCGGCGTCGGCATAAACAGCCATGGCCTGCTCAAGCTCGGCCTTCAGCGACGCGCCGACTTCTGCGGCGGAGGACAGCATATCGTCCGAAAGCTCCTTTTCCCGTCCGAGCCGGGTCACCTCTGCGGCGTATTCCTCGGAAAGCCTGCGGTAATGCTCGGCGTCGTTGCGGCGCAGAGCTTTTTCCGCATCAACGGCGGCAGACGCTTTTTCATATTCGCTTATACTGCGTTCCGCTTCGGATATTTCGCGCCCGAGGTCGAAGCTGCGCTGCATAACTCCGTCAAGTTTCTCCTCGAATAATGCCGCATCGGATTCGGCCGAATCGAGCGCCGCCCTGGCTCCGGCAAGCTGCTCGGAGTTGCGTTCGGTATCCTTACGCAAAGCGTCGAGACGGTCGAGCCACAGCGTGATCTCGAGCCCCTTTTTCTCTTCGGAAAGAACAAGATACTTCTTGGCGTTTTCGGCTTCTTTTTCAAGCGGGCCGACGCGGGCGGAAACCTCTGAAAGGATATCCCCGACACGGGTCAGGTTGACCTCGGTCTCGGCGAGACGGCGCTCGGCCTCCGCCTTTTTATAGCGGTATTTGGATATACCCGCCGCTTCCTCGAATATGTCGCGCCGCTCACTTCCCTTTTGCGAAAGCACTTCGGAGATTTTCCCCTGCGATATCACCGAATAGCCCTCGCGGCCTATGCCGGTATCGTAGAACAGCTCGTATATATCCTTTAGGCGTACCTGCTTTTTGTTTATGTAATACTCGCTCTCTCCGCTTCTGTAATATCTGCGGGTGACGGTGACCTCGGTACCGTCGTAAAGACGGTACGGCTCGCCCGAAGAAGAGCTGTCCGGATCCGGCTCATCGCCCGGAACGCTCATAAACGTCTGGCTGTGGAGATCGTATTCTTCTGTCGTGTCGAGGGTTATCGATACCGACGAGCAATTCGCCGCGGGACGGCCGGGAGCTCCGTTGAATATAACGTCCTCCATACGGCTTCCGCGCAGGCTCTTCATGGACATTTCCCCGAGAACCCAACGCACCGCATCGGATATATTCGATTTACCGCTCCCGTTGGGACCGATAATGGCGGTCACGCCGGAATCGAAGGTTATTCGCGTCTTGTCGGGGAACGATTTGAACCCCTGCATTTCGATACTCTTAAGCTTCAAAACATCAATCCTCTGTCTGTATTTCCGCCGTCATGCGCGGCATGCTCTTTCCGTATATCTTTACCGCAGAAAAACCGTAAATCTCGCGGAAAAAGCGGATATTCGACCTATGCTGACCCGCCGCCTTCGATTGCTCTCCCTCTGCTACAAACACTGTAAGGGTTCGGCCGCGCCGTTCGCCGATAAGGCGGGCTATAACACGGCGGTACAGTTCGCTCTCGGTCAGCTCGCCGATAGCGGGGTGAGTCGCCCCGAACGGAGCGGAAACCGTCTGCTCCGAAGCGTGAAGGCCTATGCGCAGCACCTTTACGCCGTAATTGTTGAAAATCTCGAGGCAGTCTGCCGACCGTACCACCGCTTCCTCATCGGCCAGCGGAGTATATTCGCCCGAAACGGTCATATCGTACAGCTTCGTACCGGTAAAGACTACCGTAGGGTATATTCTCGCCTCGTCGGCTCCGAACCGGCATATTGCAAGCGCCGTATTGCGCTCGTCCGCGGGATGCGATCCGGGCAGGCCGACCATCATCTGACCGCCCAGCCGGAAGCCGTAACGTTTAATAAGCGCGCAGGCGGCAGCGCTGTCGGCGGCGGTATGACCCCTTCCGGATTTTTCAAGTACATCATCGGAAATGCTCTGTATTCCGAGTTCTATCGCGGTAACTCCGTAGGAACGCAGAATGCCGAGTATCTCCTCATCGATGCAGTCGGGACGTGTGGAAATGCGTATACCGGATACCTGTCCGCGGCGGACATATTCGTATGCGGCGGACAGCAAAGACACCATTCTCCCGCGGTCTATCGCGGTGAACGACCCTCCGAAGAAGGCTATCTCGGTTTCTTCCCAGTCTTTTTCGGAAAGCGCATGCCCGACTTCCTCGCGAAGGGTATCAAGTTCGGCGGCGCGGTCTATTCCGGTTATCTTCCGCTGCGAGCAGAACACGCAGTTGTTGGGACAGCCCTCCTGCGGTATAAAGACCGGAATGTTACGATGGGTCTTTTTCATCTATTTCGCCGAGCAGCACAAGCGCCTCACGCGCCGCGTTCTGCTCCGCCTCCCTCTTTGATCTGCCGGTGCCCTCGCCGAGCAGATTTGAGTTCAGCAGCACTCTGAAGGTAAACACGCGGTTATGCGGAGGTCCTTCCTCGCTTACCGGAACGTACTCGAGCAGCTCCTCCGGAGTCTGCTGTACTATCTTCTGAAGACGCGATTTGTAATCATCGTCTCCGTTACGGTTTGCTTTTTCAAGCGCCGGAAGGATTTTGGGCATAAGGAAGGTTCGAGCACACTCGATTCCGCCGTCAAGGTATATCGCCGCCAGCAAAGCCTCGAAGGCGTCGGCAATAACGCTCTTGCGCTCGCGCCCGTGGGTAACTATCTCGCCGTGACCCATCTGCATGTAATCGCCGATACCGATTTCGCGTGCAAATTCGCACAGAGCATTCTCGCAAACCACACTGGCACGTATACGGGTAAGCCTGCCCTCGTCAAGCGCGGGAAACGCGCCGTAAATATACGACGAAACTATGAACGAAAGCACCGAATCGCCCAAGAATTCCAGACGTTCGTTGCAGCAGACGCCGTTTTTCTGGTGCGACTCATTCGCATACGACGAATGTGTAAGGGCGGTCACAAGATACGACTTGTCCCTGAAGGTATATCCGATTTTCTCTTCAAGCTCCGAAAAAGGAAGCGGTTCGAATCTGTCAGTCAATCTGTAAACTCCTCTCCGAGTTTTGATATAAGTCCGCTTTCGTGGAAGGTTTTTGCCTGCCGTATTGCGGTGAAAATGCTCTTTTCGTCCGAGCTGCCGTGTGCCTTCACGACCGGCTTTGCGAGCCCGAGAAACGGAGCTCCGCCGTGCTCGCGGTGATCCACCTGCTTTTTAAGCGCATTGGTTTTGCTGCGTGTCAGCAACCCCGCAAAAAGGGTAAGGGCATTGGCATGGAAAATATTTTTAAGGCTTCGGTTCATAAAAAGCCCCATGCCCTCGATGGTTTTAAGCAAAATATTTCCGGTGAAGCCGTCGCAGACGACCACGTCACAGAAGCCGGACGGGACATCGCGTCCCTCGGCGTTGCCTATAAAGTTAATCCTGCCGTCCGCCGCAAGCAGCGAATGTGCGGCGGAATACAGCGGAGTACCCTTTGTGCTCTCGGCTCCGTTGTTTATAAGTGCGACCCGCGGCTTTTCTACTCCCATGACCAGCGAACAGTAAAGCGACCCCATATACGCGAAAAGCTGAAGCAGCTCGGGCGTGGCATCGGTATTCGCGCCGGAATCTACAATAAGCACGGGATTCTCAAGCGGAACTATCGCGCCGAGCGCGGCGCGGCGTATTCCTGGCAACCTGCGCACCTTAAGCGAAGCAACGGTGAACAGAGCGCCGGTATTCCCGGCGGAGACAAGCGCGTCGGCGTATCCGTCGCGTACCGCGTCCGCGGCTACCGCCATGGAACAGCCGGACTTCTCTTTTAATATCGCCGACGGCGGATCCTTCATTCCTATCGCTCCGTCGGCGGGAATTATTTCCACTCCGGCCGGTGCTCTTCCGCGGCGGTCTATCTCATTGCGGATAATCCTCTCATCGCCGGCAAGCAGGACTGAAACTCCGATCTCGCGCGCGGCGCGAAGCGCCCCGCCGACCTCTGCCGACGGAGAATTATCGCCGCCCATCGCGTCAATAACTATTCTGGCGCTCATTTATCGCCGGCCTCCGTCCAACCGCAGTTGTTGCGGCAGTAGTACTCGTTGCGGTTCTTCTTTTTAAGCACTATACCGCCGCACGCGGGGCATTTACGGGGCTGAGGTATATCCCAGCTTATGAATCCGCACTTGGGATCCTCACATGCGTAATAAACGGTTTTTTTACGGCTGGTTTTGACAACAATGCGCTTTCCGCAGTCGGGACACACGACTCCGCTGTCGCGAAGTATCGGCATCGTGGTTTTGCATTCCGGGTAATTGCGGCAGGCAAAAAAACTGCCGTACGCGCCCTTGCGGAGCACCATCTCGCCGCCGCAGTTGGGACATTTTTCTTCCGACACTACCTCGCGGACGGAAGGTTTTTCCTTGCCGTCATCGAGCGGCTTGGTGTTTTTGCACTTGGGATAGTTCGGACAGGCGGCGAATTTTCCGAACCTTCCGGTACGCTCGACCATTACGGCGCCGCACTTTTCGCAGATCAGATCCGTCTTAGCGGCCGGGACCGTAATTCTTCCCTCGCCCACCGTTTTTTCGGCATTATCAAGCTCTGCCGTAAAATCGCGGTAGAACGAATCCAGCACCTCTCTATAATCCTTTTCTCCGGATTCGATCTCGTCGAGATTTTCTTCCATTTTTGCGGTGAAGTTGTAATCGACGATCCGTGAAAACGCCTTAACCATAAGATCGGTGGTAACGAACCCGAGCTCCGTCGGAACAAGCTGCTTGCCCTCGCGGCGGACATATCCGCGTGCGATAATCGTGGTTATGGTAGGCATAAGCGTGGACGGCCTGCCTATTTCCTTTTCCTCGAGCATCTTTACCAGCGAGCCTTCGGTAAACCTGGAAGGAGGAGCCGTGAAGTGCTGCTCAGGCAATACGCCCGAGCAGGTAACGGAATCGCCCTCGGAAAACGCCGGGAGCAATCCGCGTCCGATATCGTCGTCGCCGCTGTCGCTGTCGTCATATACAGCAAGATATCCCTGGAACTTTACCCTCGCGCCGGTTGCGCGGAACACGTTTCCGGCGGATACGATGTCGGCAGATACCGTGTCGATCTCGGCGGGAACCATCTGACTGGCAATAAAGCGGTCGTATATCAGCTTGTAAAGGCGGTACTGATCGTTGCTGAGCCTGGATTTGATCATATCCGGAGTTATGGACGGATCGGAGGGCCGTATTGCCTCGTGAGCGTCCTGCGCACCCTTCTTCATTTTGAAAACATTGGGCGTCTTCGGATAAAACCGTTCGCCGTACCGTGCGAGGATACAGTCTCTCGCTGCCGCACGCGCCTCATCGGAAACGCGGAGCGAATCGGTACGCATATAGGTTATAAGACCGTGCGCGCCGCGGTCGCCGATATTCACGCCCTCGTACAGCTCCTGCGCAATCATCATGGTGCGCTGAGTCTGAAATGACAGCCGGCGGTTTGCCTCCTGCTGAAGCGTGCCTGTCGTGAACGGCGGCTGAGGACGGCGGTGTTTTACGGACTTTTTAACCTTCGAAACCGAAAACGGCTGTCCGGAGACTGCATTGACGACCGCCGCTGCGTCCGACTCGCATTTAAGCTCCTTCCTGCCTTCGGTGGTACCGAAATATTTTGCCGAAAAGCCCTCTCCCTCGGAGGTCAGCAGAGAAGCGGTGACGGTCCAGTATTCGTCGGGCACAAACTCCTGTATCTCGCGCTCACGCTCGACAATAAGCCTTGTAGCCACAGACTGCACTCTTCCGGCGGACAGACCGTTCTTTATCTTGCGCCAGAGGAAGGGACTTATCTTGTATCCGACCAGACGGTCCAGTATACGACGGGTCTGCTGCGAATTCACAAGATCCATATTGATTTCCCGCGGAGACTTTATTGCTTCCTTCACCGCGCTCTTGGTAATCTCGTTGAAGGTTATGCGCTTTATCCTGTCCGCAGGAACACCGAGTACGGCGGCAAGATGCCAGCTTATCGCCTCGCCCTCGCGGTCGGGGTCGGCGGCAAGGTATATCCTGTCGGCTGAATGCGCTTCTTTTTTAAGCTCCTTTATCAGCTCGCCCTTTCCGCGGATGTTGATGTACTGCGGAGCGAATCCGTTTTCTACATCGATACCCAGCTTGCTCTTGGGGAGATCGCGGACATGGCCCTTGGATGCAACGACCTTGTACCCCTTTCCCAGAAAGCCCTTTATCGTGTGCGCCTTGGTGGGCGATTCGACTATAACCAGTGTGTTCATATATTCTCCTTACTTAAGGGTATTCTTCGTATATCTGCCGCCCGCCGACGCGGTTATTGCGCCGTCAAGCTCAAGCAGTGTAAGCAGTTCGTATATCCGGTCTACGGATACCTTCATTGCAGCCGCAAACTCCTCTGCCGTGCCGGGATGTCCGCTTATAATACTCAGCAGTTTAAGCTCGTCGTTTGTGCCGGGCTGAGAAGCATTCTTTTCCGGCGGAAGCTCTATCTTCATTCCGTGCGATACGGCATGTCGCGGTGCATATGCCGACGGACTTATGCGAAGCGAAGGATCGTCTATCTCGAAACGCTCGAGCACCTCTGCAGGGCAGGAAACCGACACCGACCCCTCGAGCACCGCGGTCACTCCGCCGGCGGCGAAGTATACGGGCTTGTTCTGCTGAACTGCGCGGCGGGCGGTAATGATTGCCCCACTGCCCTGAGCCGCCTGAATAACTACCGTGCATTCGCTCAGCGCGCTGATTATACGGTTGCGTGCGGGGAAGGAATATCTCCCGACTTCAGCCCGCGGCGCATATTCGCTGACCACCACACCGGACGAATACATACGGTGAAACAGCCGGACATTCTCGGGCGGATATATACGGTCTATAGGAGTGCCGAGCACTCCTACCGAAAGTCCTCCGGCCTTCAGAGCGGAATCGTTCGCGGCACAGTCAATGCCTTTTGCAAGACCGCTTATTACGGCAACTCCCGACCGCGCAAACGACTCCGCATAGCGCGTTGCGGAGGCTATACCGTTTTCGTCGGCGTTCCGCGTGCCGACTATGGCGGCAGAATGCACGCCGGAAAGACGTGTTATGTCCCCGTAAACGTAAAGCTGAACCGGGGGATCGTCAATATCGCGGAGCGAAGCCGGATAATCGGGGCTGTGATACGGCACGAGTTTTATACCGCGGTTGACGCAGGCTTTATATGTCTCCAGCGTCTGGGAAAGGTCCTTTACGCAAAGCATATCGGCGTAATGACGGTAATTTTCGGGGAGAAATGAAAAATCCGTGCATTCGTACACTGCGGCGGCAGACGGAAAATGCGAAAGCAGCAGACCCGAAAGCCGGTTGGCCGCCCCGCAGATACGCTGAAGCCAGATGTAATACAGTTTATCGTCCATGGGTCATCTCCCACATTATTATCGCGGCGGCGGCGGAAACATTAAGGCTTTCCGCACGTTCGGTCATGGGTATAACCGCGGTGGCACAGCAAAGCGCTTTTACTTCCGGAGAAACGCCCTGCCCCTCGTTTCCGATAACAAAGCTGTCCTCCGGCATTACTCTGAACGAGCCGATGCTTACCGAATCGTCGTGCAGCGCCGAGGCATAAACCTTTCCGAATCCTGCCGCCCGAGTTATCTCCGCCTTAAAATCGGCGGCTACCGCAATATTTGCGGAAAATACGGCGCCCATCGAGGCGCGCAGCGTCTTCGGACTGTACAGATCGGCACAATCGGACGAAAGCACGACAGATCTTACGCCGAGCGCGGCGGCGGTCCTTATAACGGTTCCGAGATTTCCGGTGTCACGTACCGATTCGAGAAACAGCACCCCTCCCCCTTCGGCAGCGGAGGTACTGATTCGAGGAAGTCGGCACACACAGAGTATACCCTGCGGCGAAGTTTCCCCGGTCAGTTTACCGTACACCTCGTCGGTGACCGATATCAGCCTGTCCCCGGGCAGGCGTGACAGCAGGCTGCCGTACGAAACGGCCGCGCGATCGGTAACGAAAACCGTCTCCGGTATTCCGCGGAAACGAAGATACTCCTCTGTCAGATGCACCCCTTCAAAGAAAAAAAGCCCAGTTTCCGTGCGGACTTTTCTGTCTCTCAGCCTGACGGTATCCTTTATTCTTCCGTTCGAGCGGGAGGTTATCCGTTCCAACTCTGCGTCTCCTTCCGGACAAAAAAATGTACCATTATTTTATAATAATAGTACATTCTTTTATCCTTGTCAACACCTTTTTCCCAGAACCACCCGCTCGATACCGTGCAGATCCTTGAGCACCGCCACGGCAAAGCCCATGGCCGAAAGCATATCGGACACATCTCCGGACTGACCGATACCCACCTCGAAGCATACCGCACCGTCCGGCGCGAGGATTATGGGAAGATATTTGATTATTTCGCGGTAGAAGCGAAGTCCGTCAGGTCCTCCGTCGAGCGCGGTCTCCGGCTCGGCCAGCACGTTCGTATCGAGCATCTGAATGTCGTCCGTGGGTATATACGGAGGATTGCTCACGACGAGATCGACGGGCCCGCCGTTCGCCTCTTCGAGCTCGGTATAATCGGAAATGTCGAGCGCGTCGAAACGGCGCACGGTTACGGAAGGATACGGAGCGAGGTTATCCTCGCAGTAGCGTATCGCGCTGCGGGACAGCTCGAGCGCCCAGCCGCGGCTGTCGGGACGCGCGTCCGCCAGCGCAAGTGAAATACATCCGCTTCCGGAGCATATGTCGGCAAAAACGCCGCCTTTTTTAAGCGCCTTTTCCGCGGCGGAAACGAGCACCTCGGTGTCTGATCTCGGTATGAACACACCGTTTCCGACTTTTATCTCGTGACCGCGGAAGTAGCAGCTTCCCATAATATACTGAACCGGCACACCTGCCGCGAGGCGGGAAACCGCGTTCTCCATCTCCACTGCAACTCCGACAGGCATAACGTTATCCAGCGCAAGATACAGATCGCTCCGTGTTATATCCAGAAAATGACACAAAAGTATGTCTATAAGCTCGCCGATCTCCTCGGACTGTTCTTTCCCGCACCCTTCGGTAAGCGTTTTTTTAAGCTCAAACCGGTACTCTGAGATTTTCATACGCCGTTTTCGCCGGCAGCCGTATCGGCGGCAGGCTCCTCCTTTCCGGTGTTACCGGCATCTTTGCTGTCGTCTGCCGGAATCTCGTAATCCGGAAATTCGTCGTGCAGTGCGCTTTTTACCGAGCAAATGCCGACTTCTATCATATCGTCGTCCGGCTCACGGGTTGTTATACGCTGCATCCAAAGACCCGGTGCGGAGAATATGCGGGTGAACGGATTACTGTGCTTGCCGGCATACATCACATATTCATAGCCCACGCCGACGACTATCGGCAGTGCAATGAGCTTGACAAGGACGATAAACCATCTCTCGCCTACCGGAGCGGTGGGAAAAACGGCGTTTACGCCCCAGAGTATAAACGAATTCACAATTATCGATATCAGGAGTATAAGAAACATAAACGACGTTCCGCAGCGCGGATGAAACCGGGTGCAGCCGCGAACATTTTCGACCGTGAGTTCTTTGCCCGACTCGTAGCAGGCAATGCTCTTGTGCTCGGCTCCGTGATACATATATACCCGCTTTATATCGGGTATCAGCGATGTGAGCCATATATACGCTATGAAAAGCAGAACCTTGATACCGCCGTCGATACAGCGGGAGGCGAAGCTGAACTGCGAGGATTCAATACGGAATATGAGGTTGGATATGAGAGACGGCAGCCATACGAACAGCACAAGCGCCAACGCGACTCCGAGCACCATCGAAATCGCCGAAATGACCTTCATCATCTTGTCGCCCAGCTTCTCGGTAACCCACTTATCGAACTTTGTCTCCGGCTCCGCCTCGTCGATTCCGAGCATCTCGGTCGATTCGGTAAGCGTACCCATGGAAAGAATAAGGGTTTCCGCAAAGCTGACTATTCCCCGAACTACCGGCAGACGAAGAAAAGCGTTTTTTTCCTTAACCGAGCAAACGGTTTTTGTCCGTACGTTTATCTTTTTTGTATCGGGACGGCGCACCGCGAGAGCTATGCGATTTCCGCATTTCATCATAACGCCCTCCATTACCGCCTGACCGCCGACCTTGCCGAGACGGCAGCTTGCCGCCGATCCGGATTTATCTGCCATATATTTGTCCTCCCGACTTGAAATCTTAACAAACACACATTATAATATCATTAAGGCGAAAAGTAAACAGATAAATGTTAATTTTCGGAGGAAGCGGTGGAAAACACAAGGTTTGACAAAAACGACAGCGGATTTGTATGCGCCTCCTGCGGACGCGAGGTGCCGCCGCTCGGATATTCGTCCAGAAATCACTGCCCGTATTGTCTCTGCTCTCTTCATGTGGATATTAATCCGGGCGACCGCGCCTGCGAATGCGGAGGGATAATGGAGCCGATATCGGTGCGCCCCGACCCGCGCCGCGGATTCATAATTACTCAGCGCTGCACAAAGTGCGGCTTCACCCGAAACAACGGAGCTCAGAAGGACGACGACGTTTCGCTTCTGATCCGCCTGACAAACCCGTATAACATCGGAAGGGAAAGACACAAATGAAAAAGACCGACAGTAAGGCGTTCTTCGTGCGTAACGCGTCGATGCTGCGCACCGTGCTCATATGTATTGCCGCTGCTGCCGGAGGAGTATGCATTATACCGTATTCGGGCATAATGACCGCTCTGCCGGTTCTTCCCCTCTGTGCCTGCGCGGCGGCTCTTATACCGGGAAATCCGCTTCTTAAGGGCGCATGCTTCGCGGCGTTTTCCGGAGTTTTCGCGGCGGCGTATTATCAGTCGAACCTCGAAACGCTGCTGTTCGCCGCGGGGGCCGCGGCAACCGTGCTTATCGCCGAATATGCGGTGCGTCTGATCCGCAGATCGTTCAAACGCCCCGGAGGGAAAGTTCTTATAATCCCCGCGGCGGCAATGCTTGCGGTGACCGTCGCCATACAGATTTTTCTGGGCGGCAGCCTGCCTCAATATATCAAGGCAAACATCGCAATCACGGATTATGTTAACAACAACTACCGCACCGGAAGCGAAACGGCGGGCGCAGTCAGATTCGACCGTACCGATCGGGTCTTTAAGTCTGAAATCGTTTCGGCTCCGACCGCGGTATGCAGGGGCACCGTAAGCTTCCGAGGGGGATTGATTTATGATAATTATGTTAACTCGGTCGAGAATGCGCTTACGGAAACACCCCGAAGCAATCTGCTCGCAGTCCTGCGCGAAGCCTTCCCGACCGGCAATTTCACGCTGACCGCGGTATCCATAGAGGGCTACCCCGACGGAAGCGTAACTTACGGAGACACAACCGATTATTCCTCCAGAGTTCATTATACAATATGCTTCAACCGGCAGACCGATGCCGCAGGATTCGCCGCCGACGCCGTTAAATACCGCAAAGCGCTTGAAGCGGCGGGAGCGGAATACGCTTCGGTGACCTTTCTCGGAGGCGGGCTGGGAACCGTAGTCTTCCGTGAGCTTCATTCCCGCCTTGACCTTATCGGAAACGAAACGGTCGGATACTGCGGTCCGCTTTTTGCAGCGCTTCAGCGCGACCTTGATATGCACTTCGCCGGAAATATACTGAAATACAGATAAAGGAGAACAAAATGAAAGCAAGAAACGAGATGAATCCCGAATTCACCTGGGATTTTTCGGACATTTACGCGTCGGTTGAAGATTGGGAAAAGGCGGTAAAGGCAGCGGATAGCATGATTGACATGCTTCCGGCGCTGCACGGCACGCTCGGAGACAGCGCGGACAGTCTTAAGAAGGCGCTTGACACGCTGTTTGCCGCACAGGAGGCCGCTGAAAAACCGTATATCTACGCAATGCTGTTCAAGAGCGCCGATAACTCGAATCCCGCGGCGCAGGAAATGGAGGCAAAAGCGGTTTCTCTGCTGGTAAAACTGAGCACCGCGGCATCCTTCGTCGAGCCGGAGATTGTGGCAATTCCGGAGGAAACGCTTAACAGTTACATGGCAGAGCCCGGTCTCGCAACTTACCGACACGTCCTCGAAGACACCTCTCGCGCCAGGGCGCATACGCTTGACGAAAAATCCGAGCGCATGCTCGCACAGCTCGGCGACGCCGCACGCACTCCGGACGACTGCTTTACCATGCTTACGACCGTCGATCTCGAATACCCCGCCATCAAAGACGAAAACGGAAACGAAGTACGCCTGACCAACGGCAATATGTCGGTTTATCGCGAAAGCCGCGACCGTTCGGTAAGAGAAGCGACCTTCGAGGGCTTCTTCGGGACTTACAGGAAATATATAAACACCATAGCCGCCATGTATTCCGGTTCGGTAAAACTTGACAGCTATTACGCTTCGGTGCGCGGCTACGGCAGTGCCTGCGAAAAGGCACTCGACGGCGGAAATGTCCCCGTATCCGTATACGATTCGCTTGTTGAAGCCGTTCACGGTGCTCTTCCCGCAATGAAAAAGTATCTTGCACTTCGCAAAAAGGCGCTCGGGCTTGAAAAAATCGATATGTTCGATCTCTACGCCCCCATGGTGGACGACGTCGATTTTACGGTTAAGTTTGAACAGGCAAAGGAGCTTGTAAAAAAAGCCACAGAGCCGCTCGGAAAACGCTACGGGGAGCTTCTCGACGAGGCGTATGCCAACCGCTGGATGGACGTTTACGAGAATAAGGGCAAAACCTCCGGCGCTTTCTCCTGCGGAGTTTACGGAGTCCACCCGTACGTACTGCTCAACTACACAGATACGCTCGACGATGCCTTTACCGTCGCACATGAGCTCGGTCACGCAATGCATTCATATCTGTCCTCGGAAAAGCAAGATTATGTTAACCACGATTACCGAATAATGGTGGCGGAGGTTGCGTCCACCGTAAACGAAGTTCTTCTTACGATGTACCTGCTTAAAACCGAGACGGATAAGAAGAGAAGAGCATATATACTGAATCACTTTCTCGAAGGCTTCCGCACAACCGTGTTCAGGCAGACGCTTTTTGCGGAATTTGAACGCAAAGCGCACGACGCTTATCAATCCGGCACACCGCTGACCGCTCAGACGCTTTGCGGAATATACAAAGACCTTATATCCGAATACTACGACGGAATCGGAATAAACGACATAATGCAGTACGAATGGGCGTATGTATCCCATTTTTACAGGGCATATTATGTCTACCAATACGCTACCGGATTCTCCAGCGCCGTCGCGATAGTCCGCCGTATTCTCGATACCGGGGACGCGTCCGGATATCTCGAATTCCTCACCCTCGGCGGAAGCGATTATCCTCTTGAGGAATTAAAAGTCGCGGGAATTGACCTCACCAGGCCCGACGCGGTTGCAAGCGCGCTGAAAACCTTCTCCGATACGGTTGACGAGCTCGACGCGCTGCTCGCGCAAATCGACTGATACGAAACAATTAATAAGAGACGGGATTCTCATCCCGTCTCTTTGCTTTTAAAGCTTATGTTTTTTCACTTGGACTGCACGCCGAATAAAGACGCCGGGGGCGGGCAAAAATAGCTCTGCGGGAATAAAATGAAAATGGGGCGATAATCAAAGTGAAAGAACAAAGTATGATACGGCGCGGCGACATATACTACGCCGACCTCTCCCCCGTAGTCGGCTCAGAGCAGGGCGGAATACGTCCGGTACTCATCGTGCAGAACGACGTCGGAAACCGCCACAGCCCGACGGTCATCGCCGCAGCGATAACCTCCCAGACGGGAAAGGCACGTCTTCCCACCCATATCGAGGTGCTGGGAGAAACGCTTCACCCCGGCGGAAGCTCCGGAAACGGGCTCGCCAAAAACTCGGTGATACTTCTCGAGCAGATACGCACTCTGGACAAACGCAGACTGAAGGACAAAATGGGGCATCTCGACGACCGCACCATGATGCAGGTAAACGAAGCCCTGAACGTATCCTTCGGGCTTACCGACGACGGCGGAATCGCAACAACTGCGTAAAATATCCGTACGTTCATGAAAAACGAAAGCCGCCCCTTCGCTTCGGGGCGGCTTTTTCAGAGAAGGATCTACTTGCCGATATATTTTGCGATAACCTCGGCTGCAACGTCGTTCCACTGGAAATAAGCGATTTTCTCGTTTTTGGCGCTCGGATCCGCTCCTGTGGAATACCCGTCAACAGCCAACGCGGCTACTACGCCGTACGAATCCGCAACCGTGTACATTCTCACCTTCGCGCAGCCGTCCGCGCTGCCCAGAAACAGCAGATAGGTCTCGCCCTCGTACATAGGCTGAGCCATGCCGGGACTGTCAATATACACCAATCCGTCATCCGGGTTGAAGGAATACATCTCGACGACGGAAATAATATCGCCGGGAGATACACCCTCACCGCTGACCACGGTTTCGACATAAAACCGTGTAAGGGTATACCGGAACACATCCACGCAGTTAAAGGTGCCGAAATCGGTTTCCTTCGTGCCTGATATCTCTTCCCAGTAGCTTTTCGACGACAGCTTACGACCGGTCACAGTAAGAGCGGTATCATACTTTTTCAGCGAGAAGCCGACGGCGGTTTCAAACGCTTCGAGTGTCGATAATGCCGAATAACAGCTAAGATCGGGAGCCGTCTGAAGTTCGTCGTACGATACGAGCTCAAAATTCCCGCAAAGGTTATCCTGCGGGTACACGAAGCTATCGGCTGCGGCAAGCGCGGGATCCGTCCCGGGATCGGACGCCGGAGCGCAGCAGCAAAGAGTGAGCGCAAGCACGGCGGCAGTGATAACAAAAACTGTTTTTTTCATTTTTTACCCTCCTTAATAATTTTGTCCCCATTTTGCTATAAGCGATTCACGGTCAGAATCCGTCAATTCATATACAGTAATGCCGCCTTGTGCGACTCCTGCCGGTTTCGGGAAACGATACGCCGTTATACTTCTTCCGCAGAACCGACCGTTTGTTTAATCAGATCAGCCAAACAAATCGTCATCTTTTATTTTATTATAACATACAGAAAGGCAATGTCAACGCTTTTTTTGGTTATTATTTCCAAAATATCGTTTGTTTTCGCAGTCATAATAAAAACCGCCCCCTGCGGGGCGGTTTATCGGCTTCTTCTTATATTACGAATGAGATGTACGTATTATCTTGTTGGTGGTGGTCTTTTCGAACTGCT
>SFLA01000041.1 GCA_004553575.1 Clostridiales bacterium | reverse complement strand
CTTATCTGCGTTGATTACAGACGGTAATTCCTTTGCCGAAAAGCCTGCTTTACCCATATCGACCGAAACAAGCGTGACCTTTTCGTTCGAGGTGTAAAGATACGCTTTTTTTATGCCGCTTGCGGTCTCTATTGTCACGCTGTCACCCGAAACATAGCCGTTATCGTAAAGGTATTTGGCGGCGCAGCGTATGCAGTTTCCCGCCATTTTGCCCTCCGATCCGTCGCGGTTGAATATACGCATTCCGGCGTCGGCAATATCCGACTTTTCTATAAGCACGATTCCGAAGCCGCCGATTCCGAAGTGACGGTCGCAAAGGCTTATACACAGCGACTCCGGACAGGTGATGGAATTATCGAAATTTTCGATAAAGATATAATCGTCGCCCGTCGCCTGCATTTTTGAAAACCTTAGCTTTTGGCGCTCGCTTCTCATGCAGTTGATATTGACAAGCTCGGTATTCTGCAGGTTATAGCGTGCTGCAATAATATCGGCCAGTGCGTTCGCGGTGTCAAGCGATGTCAGACACGGGATTGACAGCTGCAGCGCCCGCCGGTGAAGCGCAATATAATCGTCAACGGTAGAATCCATAAGCGCACCCGTATAGATAATATAGCTTATCTCTCCGTTTTCCAACAGCTTAAAGGCGTTGTCGCTTTCTTTTATTCCCGCAATTTCTGTGACACCGATACCGAGACTTCTTACGGATTCGGCGGTTTCGGCAGTCGCATAAAGCTTAAAGCCTATATCATCAAGCTTTTTAGCCAGCGAAACCACTTCGTGCTGATCGTGTGTGTCCACGCTGAGAAGCACGCCGACATCGCTTTGTAAGCCTATGGGCTTCAGGGTCATTCCCGCCGCCGTAAGTCCCTTGAAGAGGGCCTCGGTAAGGGTTTTGCCGATTCCGAGCACCTCGCCGGTCGACTTCATTTCGGGTCCCAAATAGGAGTTCACGTCGCTCAGCTTTTCAAAGGAAAAAACGGGCACCTTTACCGCGTAATAAGGCGGAATCTTGTGAAGTCCCGTGCCGCAGCCCAGCTCCTTAAGGGTGCTTCCCGTCATTACCCGGGAGGCAATGTCCACCATAGGCACGCCCGTAACCTTGCTTATATAGGGCACGGTGCGGGAGGCACGGGGATTGACCTCGATAACATAAAGCTCGTTATTGTATATAAGATACTGAATGTTTACGAGTCCTCTCGTTCCGACCGCCAACGCAAGCTTTTCGGAGCACTCCACAATACGGCGCATCATTTTATCGTTAATGCTGAACGGCGGATACACCGCAATCGAATCGCCGCTGTGTACGCCCGCACGCTCAATGTGCTGCATTACCCCGGGGATGAGAACGTCCTTTCCGTCCGAGATAACGTCGACTTCCAATTCCTTGCCCGCCATATACTTGTCAACGAGAACCGGATTATCGATTCCGGGAGCCAGAATACGCTCCATATAAACCCGAACCTCGTCCTCATTATGGACGATTTTCATATTCTGTCCGCCGATAACGTATGACGGACGCAAAAGCACGGGAAAGCCCAGAGCTGCGGCGGCTTCAACTGCCTCCCGCAGGGTGTTTACCGCAAAGCCTTTCGGCCTTTTTATCGATAACTCTTCGAGCAGCCTGTCGAACCGCTCCCTGTCCTCCGCAAGGTCTATACCCTCGGCGGAAGTGCCGAGAATATTAATACCCCTGCCGGCAAGGAATCCGGTTAGCTTGATGGCGGTCTGACCGCCGAATGCCACCACTACTCCGACAGGCTTTTCGACCTTAATAATATTCATTACGTCCTCGTCCGTAAGCGGCTCGAAATAAAGCCTGTCCGCGGTGTCGTAATCGGTAGAAACAGTTTCGGGGTTGTTATTGACTATTACAACATCGTATCCGGCAGCCTTTAAGTTCCAGACGCAGTGCACTGAGGAATAATCGAATTCTATCCCCTGGCCGATCCTTATCGGTCCCGACCCCACTACCATGATAACCGGCTTCCCGGACCGTTTAAAAGAAACCGACTCGCACTCGTTTCCGTAAGTCGAATAAAAATAAGGCGTAACCGCGTCAAATTCAGCGCCGCAGGTATCGACCATTTTGTACGAAGCGTTAAAACCGGGCAGGCTTTCCGCGCCGGAAATGCGCTTTAATGCATTGTCGGTATATCCCAGCTTTTTGCCCTTTAAGTAAAGGCTTTCGTTAATGCCGCTAATTATTTCATTTTCGTAATTGACGAGGTTTAACAGCTTATAAATAAAGAACAAGTCAATTCGGGTGATTTCGTGAATCTCTTCCGCTGAGACGCCGCATTTCAGCGCCTCGAAAACCGTAAACAGCCGACGGTCGTCGGTATCCTTCAGACGAGTTCTGATATCGGCGTTTGAAACCGGCGGGGCGTTCAGGGTGTCGAGTGAGATTTCCGCTCCCCGTACCGCCTTCATAATCCCTTCTTCAAAGCTCTCGCCTATTGCCATCACCTCTCCGGTAGCCTTCATCTGTGTTCCGAGTTTTCTTGAAGCGCCCGGAAATTTATCAAACGGCCATTTGGGCAGCTTTACCACAACATAATCGAGCGCGGGCTCGAAGCAGGCACAGGTTTTGCCCGTTATATCGTTGGTGATCTCGTCCAGCGTGTAGCCGAGAGCGATTTTGGTGGTTATTTTTGCTATCGGGTACCCCGTTGCCTTTGACGCGAGCGCTGAAGAACGCGATACTCTCGGGTTGACCTCAATAACCGCGTATTCAAAGCTTTCGGGGTTAAGTGCAAACTGGCAGTTGCAGCCGCCGACAATGCCCAGTGCCGAAATTATGTTAAGAGCCGCGCTCCTGAGCATCTGATACTCCTTGTCCGAAAGCGTGAGCGCAGGGGCTACAACGATGCTGTCCCCCGTGTGAACTCCCACCGGGTCGAAGTTTTCCATACTGCAGACCGCAATAGCATTACCGACGCAATCGCGCATGGTTTCGAATTCGATTTCTTTCCAGCCGAATATATACTTTTCCACGAGTATCTGTGTTATGGGAGATAAATCCAGACCGGTTTTTGCGATTATTCTGAGTTCGTCCGCATTGTCGGCAACGCCGCCGCCCGCGCCGCCCAATGTGAAGGCGGGGCGCACTATTACCGGATATCCGATAGCTCCGGCGATATCAAGAGCGGTATCAACGTCATTGGCAATATCCGAGGGAATTGTAGGCTCACCTATTGCCTTCATCGTATCCTTGAAAAGCTGGCGGTCCTCAGCTTTATCTATAGAAGCGACATCGGTGCCGATAAGCCTGACCCCGTTTTCCGCAAGAAAGCCGTCCCTGTCAAGCTGCATCGCTATGGTAAGACCCGTCTGACCGCCCAATCCCGCCAGCAGACTGTCGGGCTTTTCCTTTAATATAATGCGTTTTACGGTTTCGGCGTTAAGCGACTCCAGATATATTTCGTCGGCAAACGCCTTGTCGGTCATTATTGTGGCAGGATTGGAATTGACAAGCACCACGTTCACGCCCTCGTCCCGCAGAACCCGACAGGCCTGAGCTCCCGCATAGTCAAACTCCGCCGCCTGCCCTATAATGATAGGGCCGGAGCCTATGACCAAAACCTTTTTTATTGTTTTATCAAACGGCATTATTTTTCCTCCATAAGACTGATAAAGCGGTCAAACAAAAAGGTCGTGTCATGCGGCCCCGAAGCCGCCTCGGGGTGAAACTGTACCGAAAACGCGTTTATATCGTTATAATCAATACCTTCGCAGGTGCCGTCGTTGGCGTTTATATAGCTGATTATTCCCTTTTTAACGCTGTCCGGCACGACCGCATAGCCGTGATTCTGGCTTGTGATATAAGTACGGCTGCCATCCGCTTCCTTTACCGGTTGATTAACTCCCCGGTGACCGTATTTGAGCTTCTCGGTCTTTGCCCCCATGGAAAGCGCCAACAGCTGATGTCCGAGACAGATTCCGAAAATCGGCTTTTTTCCGGCAAGTTCTTTTATTACCTCGGTCTGAAAGACATTCTCCGCAGGATCTCCCGGGCCGTTTGAAAGCATTATTCCGTCGGGATTTGTTTTTAGTATTTCATCTGCAGCAGTAAACGCCGATACTGCCGTAACTGTGCATCCGCGTTTGTTCAGTTCTTTTATTATGCTGCGCTTTGCGCCGTAATCGATAAGCGTCACCCTGAAGGCCTCGCTTTCGGCGGGATAGACTGTTGTTTCCCCGGCGGTAACGCTGCCTACTGCGTCTTTAATCCTGTAAGCCTTAATCTCGTTTATATCGAACGGAAGGGCTCTGCAGATCGCGGCATTCATAACCCCGTGCTCGCGGATAATCCTGGTTATGGCTCTCGTATCCACGCCGCATATCGCAGGTATTCCGTTTTCACGCAGATAGCTTTCAAGCGTACTCTTGCACCTGAAGTTTGACGGATTGTCGCATTTTTCGCGCACTACATAGCCTTTTACCGAACAGTTTCCCTCGAAATCCTCGGGAATTATTCCGTAGTTGCCTATCATCGGAAAGGTCTGCAGTACTATCTGCCCGAAGTAGCTTTCGTCCGTAAGGGTTTCGATATATCCGCACATACCCGTGGTAAAAACAAGCTCGCCCACTGTGTCTGCTTCGGCTCCGAACGAGCGACCCTCGAAAACCGTTCCGTCCTCTAATACCAGATACGCTTTTTTATCCATAGCTTTATCCCAAAGTCGCGGCCATTACCGCTTTTATTGTATGCATACGGTTTTCCGCCTCGTCAAACACTATAGAACGTGGCGATTCGAATACTCCGTCCGTAACCTCGAAGCAGTTTCTGCCGAATTTTCCGCCCATTTCCATTCCGACCGCAGTCTTCAGATCGTGAAAAGCGGGCAGACAATGCATGAAGACCGCCCCTTCACCTGCGTTCGCCATAAGCTTCTCGTTAACCTGATAAGGCGAAAGCTCACGAACGCGCTCCTCCCACACCTCTGCCGGTTCTCCCATGGAAACCCAAACGTCGGTGTAAATTACATCGGCGTTCTTTGCTGCCTTAACGGGGTCCGTTTCAAACCTAATAGTCGCTCCGCTTCCGGCTGCAATCTGCCGGCAGGTGTTGATCAAGCCATTATCCGGAAAATACTTTTCGGGCGCACAGGCGGTAAAATTAAGTCCCATTTTGGCGCAGCCGACCATTAAGGAATTGCCCATGTTGTAGCGCGCGTCGCCCATATAGACAAGGTTAATTCCCGAAAGATGCCCGAAATGCTCCTTGATCGTAAGGAAGTCCGCTAAAATCTGGGTCGGATGAAACTCGTTTGTAAGGCCGTTCCATACGGGAACGCCGGCATATTTTGCCAACTCTTCCACGATTTCCTGACCGTAGCCGCGGTATTCAATACCGTCAAACATTCTCCCCAAAACCCTTGCCGTGTCGGCAATGCTTTCTTTCTTTCCTATTTGCGAGCCTGAGGGGTCGAGATAAGTAACCCCCATTCCGAGATCGTGCGCCGCCACCTCAAAGCTGCACCGGGTTCTCGTGCTGGTTTTTTCGAAAATCAGAGCGATGTTTTTGCCGGAACAGACGGCGTGAGGAATTCCGTTCTTCTTTTTATACTTAAGCTCCTCGGCAAGCGCAATAAGACCGGATATCTCCCCGCCCGTAAAATCCAAGAGCTTTAAAAAGCTTTTTCCCTTTAAGTTCACTTTCATTCTCCTTATTCGCAAGCTGCTTTAAGAACTCCAACCGCTTTACGAAGCTGCTCCCACGGAATGTTCAGGGCAGGCAGTAAACGGACCTTATTTTTGGCTTTGATAACAAGCACTCCGTTTTCACGGCATTTATCGATAACCTCGTTTGCGTCCTTCTCGGTTTCGATTCCGAGCATAAGTCCCATGCCGGAAACGGATTTAACTCCCTTTGCACCCGACATTTCACCGATGATATAATCCGATTTTTGCCTGACCTCGGCCAGCAGCGCTTCGTCAATACGGCTTATGATGTTAAGAGCCGCCGCACAGCAAACCGGATTTCCGCCGAAGGTAGATCCGTGCGATCCCGCAGTAAACACGTTTTTCACCTTATCTCCGAGAAGCGTTGCACCTATGGGAAGTCCTCCGCCCAACCCCTTTGCGGTCGAAACAATATCCGGAACAATACCGTAATTCATATAGCCGTAAAGCATTCCCGTTCTGCCGTTGCCCGTCTGAACCTCGTCCGCAATCGTAAGAATATCCCGTTCTTTTGCAAGCGCGGCTATGGCCGAAACATATTCCTCGGTTAAGGGCATTACACCGCCCTCTCCCTGAACGGTCTCAAACATTACGGCGGCTGTCTTGTTTTCCGTTATCTTTTGCTTCAGGTCTTCGATATTGTTCGCCTCGGCGTAAACAAAACCTTCTGTAAGCGGTAAAAAGTCTTTGTGGAATATCTCCTGCCCGGTCGCTGCAAGTGTGGTTATTGTTCTGCCGTGAAAGCTGTTTTTCAGTGTTATTATAACGCTGTATTCCCTGCCCTTCTTTTCGGCGGCGTATTTACGCGCCGCCTTTACGGCGCACTCGTTTGCCTCCGCTCCCGAATTGGAAAAAAAGACCTTTTTCATTCCGGTGCGGGTACAGAGCATTTCCGCCAAATCTGCGGCAGGCTTTGTGTAATACAGGTTTGAGGTGTGCTGGATTCGGGATAATTGAGCGTTCACGGCGTTTATCCAGTCGTCGTCCGCGGCGCCGAAGGTGTTCACGGCGATACCCGTTCCCATATCTATATACTCGCGTCCGGTGTCGTCTTTCAGCACGGAGCCCTTGCCCCCGGTAATTACAAGCGGAAAGCGGGAGTAGGTCGCGGCAATATATTCTTCGTCCTTTTGTTTAACGTTCATTGCTTTTGTCTCCCGTAACCATAGTACCTGCGCCCTCGTCGGTGAGAGTCTCGATAAGCAATGCGTGAGGTACTCTGCCGTCCAGAATTATTACCTTTTCAACTCCGCGTTGAATAGCCTCAATACAGCACTCGACTTTGGGTATCATTCCACCCGTTATGGTGCCGTCCGCAAACAGCGATTTCGCCTGTTCCGTATCAATGCAGGTAATCAGAGAATCCGGGTCGTTTTTATCCCGCAGAATACCCTCTATATCGGTCATTGTGATAAGTCTTTCGGCTTTCATCGCCCCGGCAATGTAGGCGGCGGCGGTGTCGGCGTTGATATTATACACATTTCCTTCCCCGTCACAGCCGACGGTCGACACAACGGGAATATAGTCCCGGTCCAGAAGGTCGGTAATCGGCTCGACGTTTACCTTTGTAATACTGCCGACATATCCCAGTTTCTCGCTCTTGGGCACAGCCTCAATCATATGGCCGTCCATACCCGAAATTCCCATTGCTTTGCCGCCCTTGATTTCAAGCAGGTTTACAAGGCTTTTATTTATCTTGCCGGCAAGCACCATCTGCACTATATCGGCGGTCTCCTTGTCCGTGACGCGCAGACCGTTGACGAAATCGTCGCTGCGCGCGTCGATGATCTTCTGCGGATTGGGCGCGTGCGGATTCGTGTCCGCGGCGTTGACAAAGAGGGCGACGGGAGTGGCGTCGACTTTAGGAATTCTCGAGAAAGGGCGCGTCCTGAGCGCGATCCACAAACCTGAATCGACAAGACGCGCGCGCGTTTCCTTGTCGCTGAGGGAGAGAAGCTTATCGGCGGGCGTTTTTTCGTAAGGTACGCTTAGAAGAAAGTCGTCGCCGGAATCGAGTTTGATATCCAGACTCTGAAAGACGCGTCGTTCGCCGCGATGGAGTTCCTGCACGACGCCCGCGCCGGGCGCGACAAATTTCACGCCGGGATTCTTCTTATCGAAAAAGAGAAGTTGACCCGCAAAGACGCGATCGCCTTCTTCAACGCAGATCGTCGGCTTCATGCCGACATAATCGCCGCCGGTGATCGAGACGTGCCATACGTCTTTATTCTCCGGGACGCCGTTTTGATCGGGAGCTCCTGCGAGCCTCAAATCAAGACCTTGAGTAATGTGGATCGTTTTCATCGCGGCTATCCTTGCGATCGGAATTAGGACGACTCCTCGACCTTCCAATCGCCTTAAAATACCGGCTGACGCTCAAGCGTCAGTCAAAAACAGCGTCGCGCGGCCTCTTCTCATTAAGCGGCGTCGCGCGATACGCGTAGAACGACGCGTCGCGTCGCTCCGTTAAAATGCCTATATAATCCCCCTGATTGTAAACCTTATTTGGCTTTGGTCTAGTAACGCCGTTATTTTCCGCTCTATTTTAACGCGTCAATTCGCGCGGAAAAATAAGAAAGGCGACGAGAGTTTTCCGATCCCGTCGCCTTCCGGTTAGGATTCCGCCTTTCTGCGGCGCCAAACCTGGCGTTCTTCGCGCCTCGCCTGCTTCTGCGGCGCGGGAAGAAGTCGGAACGAGCCCTTTCCAAACGTCTCTTCGATACGCAAGCGCAACTCGTTCGCTATCGTCAGTTTAAACTCTGGACAACGGAAATGCGCGCGCGTTCCCGTGCGCAATTCTAGCCAAATCTCAAGATCGCCGCCGCGCGCGGTCCCGTCGCGACCGTTGCGATATGTGCGGAGGACGTCGTAGAGCGTCTTGACCCCCTTCGCTTCAAGGACTTCTTCTTTCACGTAGATCGCGACTCCGCGGGAGAGTTCCGCCGTCGCGTTCTCGTAGGGGATGATCTCGTCGACGAAGAAGGTCGTTTCAATTTCGTGCTCGCCTTCTTCGTTTTCTACGGAGGATTCTTTTTTATCGACGCGTCCGCGCAGGAAGACGACCGCGTCGGGACGGATGAACTGACCGTACTTCGCGTACGCGTCCGCCCACACGGCGCAACGAATCGTCGATTCGAGATCTTCGAGTTGGAAGAACGCGAACGTGCTCGGGCGGCCTGGGCGAGGGTTGCGCGAGTTCATGACCTTCACGTCGGAGATCGCGCCGCCGATCGTCGCCGTTGCGCGATTCGCCATCTCCGCGACTTGAACCGTCGACGTCGCGAAAAGAGTAAGCGTCTCGCGGCAGTTTCCAAGGGGATGCGCCGTCGCGTAATAGCCGAGCGTTTCCTTCTCGTACGCGGCGCGTTCCTTTTCGCTCCATTCCTCAACGTCGGGGAGACCTTGCGTCGCCGACGTCGGTTCCTGCGCCAACTCTTCCGCTCCGAAGAGACTCAGCTGTCCGCGTTCACGGTCGAGCGCCGCTTGCTGACCGCTCTTGAGCGCTTTGTCGATCGAGAGCATAAGCTGCGCGCGTTTCGCCCCGAAGCAGTCGAACGCTCCGCACTTAACGAGCGCTTCGACCGTCGAACGGCTGACAAGCCGCGTGTTGACGCGATCGTAGAAGTCGAAGAGGTTTTTGAAAGGACCGCCTTCTTCGCGCGCGCGTTCGATCTCCGCCGCCGCGTCGTCTCCGCACGATTTGATCGCCGTGAGTCCGAAATAAATCTTGCCGTCCTTCACCTTATATTTCGCTCCGCAGGTATTGACGCACGGCGGAACGACAGTGATTCCCATGCGTTTGCAGTCGTCGATATGTTCGACGGTCTTGTCGCGTTTGGTGAAGTTGCGACCGGAAATATCGCCGCAGAGGAGCGCCGCCATGAATTCGGCGGGATAATGCGCTTTGAGATACGCCGTCGTATACGCCACGTTGGCGTACGCCGTTGAGTGCGACTTGTTAAAACCGTACCCCGCGAATTTCTTAATGAGCTCGAAAAGCTCTTGCGCCTTTTCTTCCGTGAGCCCGTTTTCTTGGGCGCCTTTGATGAAGTCCGCGTTGAATTTGGCTATCTTGTCGTGCTTCTTCTTACTGATCGCTTTAATGCACGTATAGGAGCTCGAAAGAGGGATTCTGCCAAGTTTATTCAAGATGCGCATGATCTGCTCTTGGTAGACCATAACGCCGTTTGTTTCTTTGAGGACTTCTTCCAGGACGGGGTGCAGATACGTCGCTTCCTTTCGTCCGTGTTTGACGTTGACGTATTCGTCGATCATGCCCCCTTCGATCGGACCGGGACGATAGAGGGCGAGAACGGCGATGATATCGCGGATATTGTCTGGGCGCATGCTCACGAGGAGTTTGCGGATCCCGGCGCTTTCGAGCTG
>SFLA01000040.1 GCA_004553575.1 Clostridiales bacterium | reverse complement strand
GATAACGGTTATTACACAAAAATTATTTCCGCTTGGGAGGAATCCCTGTTTGACCGCAAAAAGGTATACAGCTTCTTCGGAATCGATGACACTGATTTCCGGGAGGAGCTGAAGAATGTAGCGATAAAGGCAAAACGCCCTTCCGACGATTATCTCGCCGACTGCTGCATTGATTTTATCGCTTCTGACGAGTACGGCGACGGCAATTATTTCGTAATGCTGAATACCGCTCAGCTCCATATGCCGTATTACGAATCCAAGTATTCCCATTACACGGTTGACGTCACCAAGGCACCGGAGTATTATAACAATTCAATGCTGGCGGCGGTGCGCTGCTACGCTCAGGGTTTATACGACGCCGACCGGCAGCTCGGAAAACTCTACGATTATATCTGCACACTTGACGAAAGGACAATAATCATATTCTACGGCGATCATCTGCCCAACCTGAAAAGCGGCGAGCAAAGCATATTTACGCTTGATTATTTCAATACCGGGGACGAGGTGCTTGATAACTACCGCAAATACGACACCGAATGTCTGATAGTCGGCAACTTTGATCTCGGAGAGCAGAGCACGGAATGGCTCAGCTACGATCTGATAATGGCTTATGTGATGCATCATGCAGATGTAGATACCACCCCGTATTACGACTGGCTATACACCACCGCAAACGATATGCCTGCCGCCAATTCATATATTGCCGCTGACCGGAACGGGAATCTGTATTCACTGTTCGACCTTCCGGACAATATACGGTCTGCATACGATCTCCGCACGAAGATGGATTACTATTTCTTCCATGATAACTGAAAAATACGTTAACTTTATATGGGATTTCGACGGTACTCTGTTCGACAGCTATCCTCATTCGGCAGCCGCAATGGAAAAGGCACTGTCCGGCAGAGCCGAGAAACCTTCATTCGAAACGATAATCGCACTCCAGC
Source organism: Clostridiales bacterium (assembly GCA_004553575.1). Lineage (GTDB taxonomy): Bacteria > Bacillota > Clostridia > Oscillospirales > CAG-382 > SFLA01. The sequence goes on along the minus strand of SFLA01000040.1, from coordinate 9,145 downwards.
GGATATCGATGGGCGTAGCTTACGAAAGATTTAAGCTTTCCGAAGAGGAAATGCAGGATTTCCGGCGTTATGAGCGCGACGATTCCTTCGCACCGACGGTGAAGCCGTATCCCGGCGCGTTGGATGCTCTGGAGCGCATACACGCTCGCGGAGGACGTCACTTTATGTTCACCCACCGCGACGGAAAGGCATCGGCGTTTCTTAAGGCCTTCGGCGTTGAAGACCTTTTTGAATGCGTTGTAACCGCCGAGGACGGTTTTGCCTGGAAGCCCTCGCCCGAGGCGATCGAGCATATAATTGAAAAGTATTCGCTCGATAAAAGCAAAACCGTAATGATCGGCGACCGAGCTATAGATATAGGCAGCGGGCTGAACGCCGGCGTTCACACGCTGATGTTCGATGAGTTTATGTCGGGTGAAGCCGGAGGAGCCGAAGAGATTTTCACATCGTTTTCTCAGCTGGACTGACATCAGAATCCGATACAAAAAACCGCCCTGTGTGGCGGTTTTTGTTTATTATTTCGTATCTGCAAACTGCCTGCGGAAGCGGGGGTGTGTTATTCCAGGGATTATTTAACCGGTTTCGAATCCTTGAGCGATACGATTCGGTTAAAGGTATCGGAATGCTTTGTATCGCGGCAGAAATAACCCGTACGGACAAACTGGAACCGCTCTCCCGGAAGCGCGTCGGCAAGCGAAGGCTCGAATGCGGATTCTGCAATGCGCACCGAATCCGAGTTAAGATACGCGTCGTAATCCGCCGAATCGATTTTTGTCATATCCGCTTCGGTGAACAGCTTATCGTAGAGCGCGGTTTTCATCATAACGGCATCGGGAGCGGAAAGCCAGTGCACGGTGCCTTTTACCTTGCGACCGTCTGCCGGCATATCACAGCCGGTTTCGAGATCCGCAGTACAGCGCACCTCGGTAACATTGCCGTCCGTATCGGTAATGATTTCGTCGCAGCGAACAATATACGACCCCATTAGGCGGACTTCCCCGCCCTTCTTAAGACGGAAATACTTGGGAGGCGGATCGACGGATACATCCTCACGGTCAATATAAATTTCGCGGGTGAACGGAAGAAGCCGAGTGCCGGAATCCGGATCGCCCGGATTGTTCGGAAGCTCAAAATACTCCTTTTTATTCTCGGGATAGTTGGTGATTACCGCCTTTACCGGATCCAGAACGCATATTCTGCGCGGCGCGGTGCGGTTGAGCTCTTCACGGATGCAATGCTCAAGCAGCTCGTAATCGACAATGCTGTACGCACGGGAAACACCGGCGCGGGACACGAAATCTATGAGCGCCGAGGGTGTGTATCCGCGGCGGCGCAGTGCGCAGATGGTGGGCAGACGGGGGTCGTCCCAGCCGTCGGCAATACCGCTTTCAACCAGCGCGCGGAGATACCGCTTGCTCATCACCGTATACGTTACGTTAAGCCGAGCGAATTCATACTGGTGCGGCTTGTGTTCAAAGCCGATATTGTCAACCACCCAATCGTAGAGCGGTCGGTTATTCGTGAACTCGATAGAACACATCGAATGGGTAACGCCCTCTATAGCGTCCTGTATCGGGTGTGCAAAGTCGTACAACGGGTAAATACACCATTTGTCGCCCTGCCTGTGGTGGCTCATATGGCGTATGCGGTAGATTGCCGGGTCCCGAAGCACCAGATTCGGCGACGCCATATCTATCTTCGCACGGAGCGTCTTTGCGCCGTCCGGGAATTCCCCGTTCTTCATGCGCTCGAACAGATCGAGATTCTCTTCTACCGTTCTGTTCCTCCACGGCGATTCCCGCCCCGGCTCGGTAAGGGTTCCGCGATATGCGGTCATCTCGTCCGCTCCCAGATCGCAAACGAACGCCTTGCCGTCCTTTATCAGCTTTACGGCGTATTCATAGCATTTGTCGAAATAATCGCTGCCGTAAAAAATACCTCCGGTCGGCTCGAAGCCGAGCCAGCGAATGTCTCCGATTATGCTGTCGACAAACTCCATGCTTTCCTTGGTAGGGTTTGTGTCGTCGTAGCGAAGGTTGAACTTTCCGCCGAACCGTTCGGCAGCCGAAGCGTTTATCCAGATAGCTTTAAGCGATCCGATATGAAGATAACCGTTGGGTTCCGGCGGGAAGCGGGTATGGACATGGTCCTCGCGTCCCTCCCGAAGGTCGGATTCAATTATATCGTATAAAAAATTGCCGCTGCTTTCTTCCATTTTACAGACTCTCCTTGAAATCTTTTATGCGCTTTTCCACACGGTCTTTCCCCAATATCTCCATTACCGCATACAGATCGGGAGACGCGAGCCTGCCGGTGACAGCCAGCCGCAGGAAAGAACTTACATCGGCAACGCTTCCCTTCCACCCTTCGGGCGAAGAACGGTATTCCTTCATGTTCGGACAGTATCCGTTACGCTCGCCTACCGCCTTTATCTTTTCAAACCACTGCTGCTGATCATCGGCGGGATCGTACGAAAGCAAAAATCCGTCAAGCACCGCATGTACGTCCGATTTATCATGTCCTTCGGGGAGAGGGTCGGTCACGGAGAAATACCTGTCATAGAAGAAGCCCATATACTGCTTGACCCCACTCCAGACGGTTATATCCTTGCGCGGCTTATTCCCGCCTCTGCCTACCGACAGTATACTCTCGGCGTAAGACCGGTCGTTTTTAAGAGTCGCGGCAAACTCCGGGTCGTATTCCTCTGCCCAGCGGCACACGCCGTCGAAAACCTCGGACGCGGACATGGCGGCGATAGTGCTTCTCGATATATCATCGAGCTTTTCAAAGCTGAAAAGACAGCCGGAAACGCTCATCTTCTTTGCGGAAAACGGGAAGCTCTCAAGCGGAACCCCGGGATTGGCGGTGCGCCATTCCTCGTAATTGGAATTAAGCAGTGTCATAAGGTATTCCTTTACCGCTGCGGACGGATACCCTTTTTCGTGGTAAAATGCAAGCGCTGCCTCAGGGTCCTTGCGCTTGGACAGCTTGCGCTTTCCGCCGCCGTCGTTTTTGAGCACCTGCGCGGTATGCAGATACTTCGGCATGCGGAACCCGAGCGCACGGAAAAGCTGAATGTGAAACGGCAGAGTCGAAAGCCAGCTCTCATCCCTCACCACATGGGTCGTTCGCATAAGATGATCGTCAACCGCATGCGCAAAGTGATATGTCGGTATACCGTCGGACTTAAGCAGAACGTGGTCTATGTCGTTCTCGGTAACTTCGATATCGCCCTTTATCATATCGGTGAATTTCACCTTGTTTTCGGGGCTTCCCTCGCTGCGGAAGCGCAGGACGAACGGTTTGTTCTCCTCCAGAGCCTTAAGAACCTTCTCCTCCGGAGCATCGCGCCAGACCGCCCACTTGCCGTAATAGCCCGGGGTCAGCTTTTCACTCTCCTGCTCGGCGCGGATATCGGCAAGTTCCTGCTCTGTGCAGAAGCACGGATACGCCTTACCATCGCGGACAAGCTGTTTTGCATAGGTCTGATATATCTCCTTGCGCTCGCTCTGGCGGTATGGACCGTATGCGCCGTTGTCCCCGTCGGAGGCAGCTCCCTCGTCGAACTTAAGATCGAACTGTCCAAGCGCCCGTATTATCAGGTCGACGCCGTTTTCTACCGTTCGCTTGCCGTCGGTATCCTCTATCCGAAGGTAAAACACCCCTCCGGACTGGTGTGCAAGCCGCTCGTCGGTTAAAGCTCCGTAAAGATTACCGAGATGCATAAACCCGGTCGGACTGGGTGCAAAGCGGGTGACCTTGGCGCCCTCCGGCAAGGTGCGCGGCGGATATCTCTTTTCCATATCGTCCGGAACCGATGTCACATCCGGGAACAGCAGCTCCGCAAGTTTTTCGTTGTCCATTTTCATATCATCCTTGTAAGGCAATATCGTTTTCTATTACCGCTCGTCCCTCGATGTTGGGTCGGGCGAGGATATATCGTAGCCCGGTTCGCTCGGGTCGAACTGCTCTATTCCGGAAATCTCTATATCGAGCACACCGCCTTCGCTCCGTTCTGTCTGCGATATTTCCGCACGCGAAGGCTCGGTTTCTTCTCCGCCCGAATCATCTCCTTCATACGGGTACGAAGGTTCAAGGCTTATCCCGGAATCGGACTGTACGCTCTCCGATAAGTCGTTCCGGGAATTCATATCATCTTCAAAAGACTCCTCCGACTCCGCGGCTTGAACCCCGGATTCATTCTCTTCGGAAGCGCACCCGGATACAAACGCGAACACAACAAGCAGCACAAGCAATGCCGCCGCCGCAAAAATGCGTATATTGGCTTTTCTCACATCAAACACCTCTTAAGTACGGAACGCGGGTTGCAAAGCCGACGTATCCGTGTTATAATCCGGATGAAAGGAATGATTCATACGGAAAACATATTCGCTCTCGAGCACGCGCGTCATCCGTTGGCGCTTCTTCAGGATTGGTTCAAGCTTATATATCAAAGCGAATTCGGCGCCGAGCATCTCGTAACCGACCGTGAAAAATGCCTTGCGTATATTCTGTCCGAGCTCGAGGAGGACAAAAACACCTCTCTTCCGGTTTTCGAGGATATCGGCGGAGGTATACGCCGGATCAATCTTTCGGCGGCGGTCGGAAGCGGAATCACTGCCGGGGAAATCTGCGACGGCTTTATGCGCGCAGCACAGATTACCACCGGAACAGAAGAGGGCTTCCGTGAAAAATGCCTTGTGCTCGCTTCATCCGGCTACTTCCCCGAGGAAGAAGTGACGGAAGCGCTTGAAAAATACATTGCGGCAGGGCTCCCCCCGATGCATCACACCGGGGTCTACCGTGCGGCGTATTCGCCGCATTACCGGCTGTATATATGATTTTCCGTCCCCGTGCGCATTCGGCGCACGGGGACTTGTTTTTTTACGTTATTTCGTGTTGCGCGACACGTACTTTTCCTTGGCAAAGAGATAGGTGCTGTCGTACACCTTGCGAAGTTCGGGATCGCTCGAAACGAACGCCTTGTGGAACTCGCCCGGCACTCCGCCCTGATAATACATCTTTATGGTATGCATGAACCCGGTTTCGGCACCGCAGTCAAGATATTTCATATATCTTTCGACATTTACGGGGTCGCTTCCGCCGATCTCGAGCTCGTAGCACATGCCGAGCCTCTTTGTAATATCGGCATTGTCGTAAAGTCTCTGTACCGGTATTCCGTCGCGGAACGCAAAGTTCGGCTGCATGCAGGCAACGTCAAATCCGACATCCTTCCACTCGCCGTATCCGCTCGCCTGATAGTAAGGTATCCAGAACAACTTCTTGCCGAGAGAATGGAGATAGTCCGCCGTCCACTGTATAAGCGGCAGCTCCAGCTTGTCGCCGTAAGCGACATCCTCCTCGAACCAATACAGGGCGCCGCAGGTAAGATTCTCGTAATTACCCGCTTCAAACCGCGACAGGGTCTCGTCAATACACCATTTGATTGCTTTCTTTCTGCCCTCGAAGCTCTCCATATCCTCGTCGGCTCCGTCGCCGTCCAGATCTCCGAATTTATCCGGATGATCTCCGTAACGGACCTTGGTATGGAGCACCGAGAAGCACACGTTAACCTTGTAATCGCGGAGCGAAAGCGCAGAGCCGACTGTCGCCGCGGCGCGGTTGAGCGCGTCGACATTGCGGTCGGGAACAAACAGATTGTCGATATAATCGTGCCAACCCTCGGCGCACTTGTAGTATTTCGAATATGTAAAAACTGAATACGGCAGGAAGAGGAAGCCGTCGAAGAACGTGTCGCGCATAACGCCGAGCTTATCGTAATAAGCCAGATGCGGCAGGAATTCCTCGTAGGTTATCTCGCCCCTTCCGTCGCCGGTGCGCTTGTCGCGCGGGATGCAGTTGTAAGCGAGCAACAGGTTATGTATGCCGCACAGGTCGTCGAATTTAGGATATGCGTTGACGATTCTCATAAGCTCATCCTTGTCGAGACACTCTCCCTCAACCTTCCGTGCGGTATCCGGCACGGCGGTGGTGCCCAGGATTTCTATCTCGTCCACCCAAACGTGCTGTATAACATCAAATTCGACCATTACGTAAAGCGCACGGCAGGAGAATCCGAATTCGCGCCCGACGCAGACTCTCGCCTCGTATTCGTCGGAATATATATCGCGGCACTTGTAAACCCGCTGCCAGTCGGTCCCGTTCTCGGAGCAGCATATATCCACCCCCCGCGGAAGTCTTACAGCTGCGGAATCCTGTTTAAGGAAACCGATACGGAAGCCGGAAACGGCGGAAAGCCCGCCCAGCCGGAACACGACAGCACGTCCGGTGCCGCGCGTAAAACGGAACCAGCGCGGATCGTTGAAATCGTATACATCGCTGATAACGCCATCCGTCAGCTGCGGCTCGGTGTCGGGAGTGTTGTAACGCGGAGTCGCCGTCTCGCCGTCTATCGGCGCGACCGACGAGATCGATACGAGTTCCGAACCGATAAGCAGATTCCTTACGGTGTTATCCGGGTTTTCCCATGCGGGAGGATTGGTTACCGGGGTAACTTCGCGTTTCGTGTAGTAGCTCATTTCAATACCTCTTCATTTACTTAAGTATTTTTCGTTCAGCGCTTCGTACACGCCTGTAAGATAATCGTTGATTTCGTTAATACCTTCCGAGAGCTGCGCCTCGGTGCGGTCGTATGAATACTGTGCCTCCGTATACTCGGCATCGGTAAGGCCGAAGGTCTCACGCCAGTCGATGGTCGTATCGAGCGGTACGAGTATATACTCCTCGAAATAGCTGTTGGTCGGATATGACGCTCTTACCAAGCCTCTGCCCATGCACCATACCGGAAGCACATCTACCGAAGATACCATTACGGTGCCGTCTTCATAGCGGGTAACGGTCGTGTAAAACAACACGCCGTCCTCGGTGTGTCCGTTGTCGTTGCAGTTCACTCCGTGCTCCAGCCTGTGGGTGTCCTGGGTGCGGTCGGCTACATCGGGCCAGTCGCATCCCGCAAAATGCCACGAATCCTGGAAGCAGTTGGGGCTGTTTGCACGGGTACCTCCCGCCATACATTCGATCTGCTGACCCGAAAGCAGATTACCGGTGGAATACAGGCAGATCGCCGTGTTACCGTTTGCGGACTCGATAAGCTCGACCGGCTGTACCTTGTGCGGATGTCCGCCTATAATAACGTCAACCCCGAGCTCGCACATCTTCATGGCGATTTCATCCTGGGTGGTATTCTGCGAAAGCGAATACTCCGCGCCCCAGTGTATGTACAGATATATCAGCTCGGCTCCGTCACCGCGCATATCGGAAATCAAACCGGCTATATCTGCGTAAAATGCCTCGAGATTGTCGGTAGAAAAACAGTTGGTATTCCAGTAGCCGCCGTACGAATAGTTCACAAATCCGATTTTTATACCGTTGATATCCCTAATAAGATATCTGTCCTCCGACGAATCGAGAACGGTTCCGGTATGATCCATACCGAATTCGGTGAGCGTGTTAATCGTCTTTTTTATTCCGGTAATCCCGCCGTCCTGTATATGATTGTTTGCGGTAATCCCGAGATCGTAGCCCGTTTCGGCAAGCGCCTTAACGACAGAAGCTGGCACCCTGAACGGGAGCGAGGCATAGCTGCCGTCGGCACTTACGGAAAACTCGATATTCACGACCGAATAATCCACCGACTGAACGTAATCGGAAAGATATTCAAAGCAATACGAAAAATCGTATTCTCCGGTTTCGGATACATATGCGCTCTTGCGTACGCCGTTGTGTATAAGAATATCGCCCGACGAGCCGATAACGGCAGTCGAGACCGCTCCGAGCGAAGGCTCTTCAAAGCTCTCCTCCGGAGACGTCTCGGATCCCGAAACTGCATCTGACACCGCAGACGAGACCGCTCCGTTCGAAGTATCGGTCGGCGGAAGGGGCACGCAACCCGCGGACACCGAAACCGCAAAAAGCATAATCAGCATGATTAAGGCAACAAGTCTTTTCATTTTTATCCTTTCGCAATATCAATGTTCATACTTAATCGATGCATTATATCATATAAGCCCGATATAGTCAATATCACGATCGTCAAGGTCACGGCAAGTAATTTTGTTAATTTTTTATAAAGGTCTTGCATTTCCTGTGCCGCTAATATATAATAAACAGAGATTCTTACAATGAGGGTATATGCGGTGAGACTCTACTCTTTTTTGCGTCTTCTCATAATGTGGCCCTGCCGGCTGCTGTTCAGAATGCGCATCAAAGGCCGGGAGAACGTTCCCGAGGGGGCGTTCCTGATGTGCGCCAATCATCTTTCTTTTGCCGACCCGGTGCTGTGCGCCGTAGCAATAAAAACTCCGATACGTTTTGTTGCCCGTGCCGACCTTAAGAAGCATGCCTTTCTCCGTCTGGTGTTCCGCGTAGCCGGCGTTGTGCCCATAAACCGCGGCGCCGCCGATGTCAACGCTCTGCGCAGTTGTGTTGAGGCAATAGAAAAAGGCGATAGTATCGGAATCTTCCCGCAGGGAACCCGTATCCGATCGAAAAAGCCGGTGCCCGAGGACGCACGCGCGGGGCTGGGTCTTATTGCCCTGCACACGCATGCGAGCGTGCTTCCGGTTTCGTTGATTACAAAAAACAACAGAATCCGCCCTTTCACAAAAGTTACGGTCGTAATAGGCAAGCCGATACCCTACGAGGTTTATTCGTCGGCCGGCAGCGTGTCACGCAAGGATGTTTCCGTTTACTGCTTCGCGAAGGTGTGTGAGCAGTTTGACTGAGATTAAAAAAGCCTCCTCGGCCGGATTCTGCTTCGGTGTAACCCGCGCTGTAACATTGCTGGAGGAGACCCTGTCCGCAGGCACAAAGGTGTGTACCCTGGGGGAGATTATACACAATTCCGTTTTTACGTCCCGTCTCCGCGCCCGCGGAGTTAAGGCAATCAGCGAGAGTGAAATTCCCCTGCTGCCCGCCGATACTGCAGTACTTATACGATCTCACGGGGTAAAAAAAGAGATTTCATCTTTACTTAAGGATCGGGGAGTACAAGTTATCGACGCTACCTGTCCTTTTGTAAAGAAGATACATTCGCTAACCGACCGATGCAGTGAAGGAAGATTCACGCTGGTTATCGGTTCGGCGTCTCACCCCGAGGTGCTCGGGATATGCTCGTATGCAAAAG
>SFLA01000009.1 GCA_004553575.1 Clostridiales bacterium | reverse complement strand
CACCATGGCAGCACTTCTCGACCTCATTCGGGGATCCTTCGCAAAAATGTGACCTTTTTCGGACTTGATCAAGAAAGGATAGGACCATGACCTCGGCTACAGTACGTGCAGAAATACACTAACTTGGAGCAGCTTGACGCAGAAGTAATACGCACGTTCGTAGAAAAGGTCATCGTGTACGAGCGTGAGCCAGGAAAGAAGCGCAGAGGGGTACGACTTAAAATCGTCTATAACTGCATTGGCGAAATCAAAATTGCGAAACCACCAGAGAAAACGGCGTAAAGGAAAACGGCATAGTCGACAAATCGACTATGCCGTATCCTAAACAGCGTTCTGGCGCCCCACCAAAATGCGCGGCTTTATTATTTTATGTTTATACGCTGACTTTTTCGGACATAATACGCATGGAAAATACTGTAAAATATCCGCCACGGAGGTATTGATATGTACGTAAAGTTTAATACGAGCCGCGAAGGGCTCAGAGCGTCGCTGCACGGTGAAATAGATCATCACAGCGCCGTAATAGCGCGCGCCGACATAGACGCCGAGATCGACCGCGTGCGTCCGAAAACGCTGCTGCTCGATCTTTCCGACATCTCGTTCTGCGATTCGTCCGGGCTCGGGCTGGTAATGGGCAGGCTTCGCAAGATGAACACCCGGGGCGGTACTGCGGTGGTGGTGAATCCGTCGGATCGGGTTGAAAAGGTGCTGCGTCTTGCCGGAATGGACAGTCTTATGACAATAAGAAAGGATGATGAAAAATGAAGGACAAGCCGGTAAACCGCTTCAAGGCTGAATTTCCGGCCAAAAGCATTAACGAAGGCTACGCACGGCTGGTGGTGTCGGCGTTCGCTTCACAGCTCGATCCCACCATGGCGGAGCTGGCAGATATAAAAACCGCTGTATCCGAAGCGGTAACCAACTGTATCGTCCACGCTTATCGCGGAGAAACCGGTTATTGCCCGGTGCTTCTGACGGGAGCGTATTTTCCGGACGGCAGAGTGGTTATCACCGTGCGTGACCGCGGCTGTGGGATACCGGATTTAGGACTGGCGCTCACACCTCTGTACACCTCCGACCCCGCCGGCGAGCGCAGCGGTATGGGTTTTACTATAATGCAGTCCTTCTGCGATAAGGTCACGGTGAACAGTCGGCCGGGAAAGGGAACGACGGTGCGGCTGACCAAGCTGCTTGCCCGTACATAATGACCTCCGATACCCGCAGTCTCATAGCCGCCGCCCGCGACGGAGACCCCGAAGCCATGGACCGGCTTGTCCGCGGAAACATGGGTCTTGTAAAGTCGATAGCGCTGCGCTTCCGTTCCCGCGCAGAGCTTGAAGACCTGATTCAGATCGGCACAATCGGACTGATAAAAGCAATAAGGGGCTTTTCCTTTGACCGCGAAACAGTGCTTTCGACATATGCCGTACCGCTGATAACAGGCGAAATAAAACGGTTTCTGCGCGACGACGGACCCATAAAGGTATCTCGCGGATTAAAAAAACGGGGCAGGGATCTGTCTGCCGCCCGTGACGCGATGTTTGCCCGCACCGGCACGGAGCCGAGCCTTTCGGAAATAGCCGCGGAATGCGGCTGCACGGTCGAGGAAGCGGCGGAGGCGCTGGACAGCGTACGCGCAGTCGTGTCTTTTTCGTCGCCTGCGGGCGAAAAGACGGTTGAGGAACTTATCGGATCCGACTGCGTGGCCGATATATGTGAAAACCTCGCTCTGCGGCAGGCGATCGCACGTCTGTCGCCGGAGGAACGCGAAGTCGTCTCCTGCCGGTATTATAAAGGAATGTCCCAGCAGCAGACCGGTGAAGTGCTCGGCGTTTCACAGGTGCGAATATCGAGACTGGAAAAAAAGATACTGTCCAAGCTGCGGTCCGAGCTTATGTGACGGTAATGAATTTCAATATCAATACGCTTTATACGCCTTCGCGAAGCAACGCGGAGGCGTTTATTTATAATTCCACAGCTTCACCGGGCGGGTATGAATAATTTGAAAGAATCATTTGATTGTGCGGCCGAAGGCAGAGTGCGTTGCCGATGCAACAAATCGCGCGAACGCTATTGACAGTCATATGACCGTGTGATATAATTAGACGAACCGTTAAGAGAGGAGACATGACCGTGAAGTTATACTACCCCGGAACGCTTATCGAGACCGACGAGATAAGCGCTGAAAAAGCCAGACTAACCTTCGGTGCTGTTTTCTCGGCAGGAGGTCTGCTGCTGTCGCAGGTTTCGGCTTTGTCCGGGATAGAGCTTTACACGGTGCAGAACTGGGTTAAGCGCGGCTTTTGTTCTCCTCCGAGCGGTAAGAAGTACACGGCAAGACAGTTTTGCCGTCTGCTGACGATAAATATGCTTAAGGATTCGCTTACGATACCCGAGATCACGGGGCTGCTTTCGTCAATAAACGGACAGCTGAGCGACGAGAGCGATGACCTTATTGCCGACGACGAGCTTTATTATTACTTTATTGAAGTAATAAGCGGAATAAGTTCGATTACGGAAAAGGACATCGACCGTGCGGTATCGGACGTCGTATCCGGATACTTCGAACCGTACGCCGGCGTGCGCAACCGGCTGTCGGCAGTATTGCGTATTATGTCCTACGCATATTATTCGTCGGTGTTCCGCCGGGCGTCGTCCGCTTTGCTCGAAAAGCTCAGATGACCGGTTCCGCCAATAAAAAGAATACAGAGAGAGGAAACAACAATGACAGAATTTTTTGCATCACTTGCCGGATGGCAGATCGGCGCGATTATCGGCGCCGCAGTGCTGCTCGTGCTCGCCTGCGTAGGCTACCTTAAATCCCCGCCCGATACGGCATATATCATATCGGGACTCGGCAAAAAGAGAATACTTATCGGCCGTGCCGGCTGGAGAGTTCCCTTCTTCGAGAGGGTTGATAAGCTTTCGCTCCGCGTAATGCAGGTGGACGTAAAGACCTCCGAAGCGGTACCGACGAACGAGTTCATCAACGTATCGGTGGATGGAGTTGCCAATATCAAGATATCGTCCAACCCCGATCTCCTTAAGCGGGCTGCCGAGTCGCTGCTCGGAATGCGGCAGAGCGAGCTGATAAGTCTGGTTACACAGGTGCTCGAGGGCAACATGCGTGAGATAGTCGGATCGGTCGGTCTTAAAGAGATGGTACAGGACAGACAGGGCGTTGCCAAAAAGATTACCGAAAACGTAGTTCCCGATATGGAAAAGCTCGGTATTGAGGTCGTAAACTTCAATATACAGAATTTCAAGGACGCTGCCGGCACCATAGAGAATATGGGTATCGACAACGTGGAGCAGATTCGCAAGAATGCGCAGATTGCAAAGGCGAATGCGCAGCGTGATATATCCATAGCGGCTGCGAACGCGCAGGAGGAGGCAAATGCCGTGCGCGTTGAGGCGGAAAAGAAGATTGCCGAGCAGAACGCAGCGCTTCTCGTTCAGCAGGCGGAGATGCAGATACGCGCCGATACCAAGAAGGCCGAAGCGGATGCCGCATATTCCATCCAGCAGGAGAACCAGCGCAAAACCATTGAGGTCACAAAGGTTAACGCGGACATAGCGCGCCGCGAGAAGGAATCCGAGCTTGCCGAAAAGGACATTGCTCTTAAGGAACGCCAGCTCGACGCCGATATCCGCAAGCAGGCGGATGCAATGAAGTACAAAGCCGAGAAGGAGGCGGAAGCTGATCTCGTACGGCGTCAGCGTGATGCAGAGGCTGCCACCTACGAGGCGATAAAGCGCGCCGAAGCGAAGCACGCCGAGGCCGAGGCTCTTCGCTACGCGATGGAGCAGGAAGCGGAAGGTATACGTGCCAAGGGTATTGCCGAAGCCGAGGCGATCGAAAAGAAAGCCGAAGCTCAGAAAAAGATGGGCGAAGCGTCGGTTATCGAAATGTATCTGGCTGCACTGCCCGATATTGTCCGCAACGCCGCACAGCCGCTGTCGCAGACTGATAAGATAGTTATGTACGGCGACGGAAACGCCACCAAGGTCGTGCGCGACGTAATGACGTCCGCGAGCCAGATAATCGAGGGCGTAAAGGAGAGCACGGGTGTGGATCTGGCGGGACTTCTCGCGGGGTATGTCGGAGGGAAAGCAGCTCAGCCCGAATCCTCCCGCGAATGACGATTTGCTGTCAACCGCAAAAAAAGACCGGATATTTCCGGTCTTTTTTATTGCTTTTCCTGCTATTCCATGGGACGCTGAGGCTCCGGGAAGGGGATGAACTGATCCGTAGGAAAGCTCATCTTGCCGAACACGCTGCACGGATCCGCGGTGCCGCAGGGGGTGCTGTCGCGCTCGGGAAGTACAAGCTGAGCGGCGGGAAGCATAAGTTGTACCTGTCTTTCCATTCGTATCACCGAGAACAGCCCGATGGTGACATAGACATTGTTTGTGCCTATGCCGTCGACAAAGTTGCCGTTGAACCGTTCGCGGAGACCGTCGGGTATGCTGTCTGCTCCCATGCAGCAGTGTCCGAACGGACGGCAGCGCTCGACCAGCTTGGTATCGAGACAGATCGGTTTTGCAACCTCGACAACGACGAGCGGAAGCTCGGGTCTCGTGTCGCATTTAAGGCATTCGGGTTTCGGGCAGAATTCGTTGTTCATGGGATCGGATTCAAATACGGATACGTCCTTCTCGCTGCCGAAGAGTATTATCCGCTTGTCGCAGGCGGCAAGTCCTTCTACCTCCATGCTACGGCCGCTGGATACGCATACCTCAAGCTTCACGCAGAAGAAGTAGCGGATGGTTACCTGGAAAAATCCGCGGTTAAACGGGACCTCCTCGAGGGTTATGCGGGTGCATATAACGTCTACGCCGCGGCAGCGTACCGCTGTCGCGTGGTCAACAATCTCCTGGGCGCAGTCGCAGAGGTGCACACGAAGATCCTCAAGGCAGTCTTTATCTCGAGCGGAATCGAATATTCTGTTTACACTGATACAAACCGGATCGTTAGGTTTGCAGCAGGGTGAGTTGTTACGTTCGACCATATGGTTCCTCCTGATATGAATTGAATATCTGTTATCATATTATGCGTCCTTTCCCAAAGGGTTAACGATGACGCATATAAGCGTGAAAAATCTCCGCAAAGGCGGAGCTGTCTCCCGCGGAAGAAAACCGAACGTAAATTATATGTTAAGCGCAACTTGTATGACCGCACCTCGCTATCCGTGCATCGTTGTGTTAATCGCTGCAGCCCGGTTATGCGCCGCGGTTATCGTTATAAGAATTCGGCGGATATGCCGGATATGGTGTGTGGGTTGTGAAAGCTTCTCCTTCTTCCTGATGGAAAGCAGGGCGTGTACTCCGTGTATTCGTCTTAGGACGGATAAACGTTATGTGCATAGCTCCGTTACCGACATACGGCTTGCATTGATCGCCGCTTTTTCGTCTCCTTCGTGCGCTGAGTACGGTCACAACGGATATTTACTGACTTTTTATGGTGTCGGCGAAACATATATTCCAAAGGATAATATGCATCAAAAATCCGCGGAACGGTCATCGCGCTCCGCGGATACATATATTCAGGGCTACCGCCTTTTTCCGCCGCCCATGCCGCCGCCCATGCCGCCGCCCATACCGCCGGGCTGTGATCCGACTCGGACGGACGATTGGCTGACGGTTGCCGAATCGACCCCGTTGATTTTTATTACATAGGTTCCTCCGGTTTCAAGCTCGGGCGAAGAGAACACCACGTTTCCGAACGCCTTGGAGCATACTGTCGAAAACAGCTCGTTTCCGTCTGAATCGCATACCGATACAGTGCTCCCGGCTTTTGCTGCCGGTACGTTTGTCATGAATGCACACTGGGTTCCCGCGGAAGGCATTGCCGCCATTCCCGACGCACCGACCGCTATCAGCGTTCCGCCTGTTATCGTAAACGACGCTTCATAGTCGATTGCGCCGTTTCCTCTGTCGGTCGGTCCTTCTATTATCAGAGTTCCTCCGGTCATAACTGCGGTGTTGTTGCTGTCGAATCCGTCACCCGACGCGTTGATATGAAGATATCCGCCATTCATTTCGAGCGTGACTCCGTTCTGCGCTTTCATTCCGCCGCCCCATCCGGACGGCGCATCCGAGATACAGTCTGCGGCATTTACCCCGTCATCGGAGGCGGTAATGTCTATCGTGCCGCCGTTCACGTATATTTCTGTCGCTTCAAGTCCCTCGTAGCTGTTCGTAACGGTTATTGTGCCGCCGTTCACCGTAAGCGACCGGTCGGCATGGAATCCGTCGTCGCCCGCATCGACAGTAATGCTTCCGCCGGTGACGAGTATAAAGCCCTTGTCCGCTTCCTCCGTATTGTCGGTTTTTATTCCGTCCCCGCCGCACTCAACGCTTATCGCACCTTCGCTTATTATTACGGAGTCGTTGCCCTTAATACCGTGGTTTTTACTGCTTACCGTTACGGTTCCGCCCTGAATGAGCAGGTCGTTGAGGCAGTGTATACCGTTGTGTTTCCCGTTTACCGATAGCGATCCGGATCCGTTTATAACCGTATCGTCCCGGGAGTACAGACAGCCCTTCTGCTCGTCATCTGCTCCGGCATCGGAGTCGGACAGCGAGTTTAAGGTGCAGTCGCATAGGGTTATGACCGTCTTCTTTGCGCTTTGAATATACAACGGCGCTCCATAGGAGCAGTTTACGGTAATTCCGTTAAGGAACAGCCTTACCGTGCTGCCGTCGGCCTTTTCGGCGTTAACGATTATCCGGCCGTCGGAAAGACTTCCGGAAATCAGGTAACTCCCTTTTTCGGTTATCGTGACCGTGCTTCCGGATACTGCAGCTCCGCTTCCGGTCACGGATATTCCGCTGTCGGAAAGGATTATCTCTGTGTAGCTGCCGCCGAGTTCGTCGCTCTCGGTCTCGACCGATACGACGGGGACCGGCGCGGACGCGGGAGTATCGCCGCTTACGGAAGACTGCGAATCGTAAGGCGCCGCGGTTTCTCCGCAGGAGCAGAGCAGCAGCGCGGCGGCAGCCGCCGTAAGCAGTACGGCTTTGATTATCCTGTTCATAATCGCATCTCCTTTCATTTTTATATTACGCCGTAGTCTTAAAACCAACTTAACCGCCGGGCAGGGCTGTTTTTCGGAAACGATTGATTTTTTCCGGCAAACGTGGTAAACTGTAAAAAGGAAAATTGCAGCCGCTTCGGAGGTAAACGACGTGTTCAAAAGCATTTTCACGAGATATCTTGCCGCGACCGCGGCGATTATATTCGTAAGTTTTATTCTGCTGGGGCTAATACTGACTGCGGTACTGTCGGATAATTCCATGGAGACCCGCGATACCCTTGTACAGAAAACCGCCGACAGCGTTGCCATTAATCTATCGACTTATTTCGCACTCACCGAGCACTGTGATATCCGCGAGATTATCGATACGTACGGCGAGACCGTAAGCCGTTCTCTCGAAAGCCATTCGCGCATAGCCTCCGCAAGTATTGCGGTATATACATCCGACGGCGGATTTCTTATAGGGACCTCGAATATGGCGGCTGGTGACCTGCCCGCTTCCGTTACCGCAGATGTTCTCGCACTGAAAACCGTATACGGAATAAGCGATCTCGAGGGGCTGCTGCCCGTAAAGTCGATCAATTATTTTTACATGATAAAGGGATCCGACGGCGAAACGGAGGGTATAATTCTCGTCACTTCCCCGACGATAACCGACTTCAGATTCGTTTCCAAGGTTATAAAGCTGTTTGTCGCGGTATCACTGTGGATTTTCCTCGCGGTGCTTATCGGTCTGTATATCGTGTCCGAGAGGGTCGTGGCGCCGCTGCGCCAGGTAATCCACGCGGCTCATCAATACGCTTTGGGCGATTTTTCCGAGCGAATCCCCGTTGTAGGTCAGGACGAGGTGGCAACGCTTTCGGATGCGTTCAACAACATGGCGGATTCGCTGAGTAAAACCGAGGAAAACCGAAATACGTTTATCGCCAACGTATCGCACGACCTGCGTACTCCCATGACCACGATTTCCGGATTTGTCGACGGCATACTCGACGGTACGATCCCGCCGGAACGACAGCAGCATTATCTCGAGATAATATCGTCCGAGACCCGACGTCTGTCCCGTCTCGTTTCATCGCTGCTCGAGCTTACCAAGGCGGGCAGCCTGGAAGTACATCCCACCCGCTTCAACCTGACCGAGAAGGCTCGCCAGGCGCTTATCGGGTTCGAGAGCAAGATAGACGCCAAGCACCTGATAATTGATTTTAACTGTGAAGAAGATGTGTTCGTTAACGCGGACAGCGACGCGATACATCAGGTTGTATACAATCTTTGCGATAATGCCGTAAAATTTACGCCGGAGGGCGGAAGAATATCGCTTACCATAGGCGAGGACGGGAAAAAGGGATATTTCGAGATACGGAACACGGGCGACGGCATTCCGGCTGAGGAACTGCCGCTGCTCTTTGATCGGTTCTACAAGAGCGACCGTTCACGCGGGCTGGATAAAACCGGCACGGGGCTCGGACTGTATATTGTAAAGAGCAACCTCACCGCACACGGAGAGGGAATACACGTCGATTCAGAGGTCGGGAAGTATACCTGCTTCCGTTTTGAACTTCCGCTGGCTTCTCAGCGCGGTTAAGACGCTTTTAAGATTGATATCATATTCTGTACCGACAGGAGGCAGCAATAATGGAAGATTTCGAAAGCAACGGCGGCATGTCCCCGGAAAGCGAATTGCAGAATCGGCCCGACGGCGTTAATCCCGCGGAAGAAAACGAAACCGAGCCGGCGTGTGATACTCCGCCGGAAGCGCCGTCGCCCGCAAGCGACGGGTCGGACGGGCAATCATCGTCCGACGGCTGGAAGCCCTATGAGCGCAAAAAGAATTATGCTTACACCTGGAGGGCCGACCGTTCGGAGCGGCGTCAGCGCCGCAGCGAGGCAACGGTGCTTGTTGTCGTGCTGCTTACCGTGGTGGTGCTTTGTGCGCTCCTGCTCGCATGGTCGATAACGGTTCCTGACGATACTTCCGCAGTCTCCGAAGCGGAGAATTCCGAGATTGCGGCTTCGGCTCCCGAGGAATCGGACGAAGCACCGACCTTTACCGATTTGCCGGATCTCAATATCGATATTAAGGATTACGATACGGTAAGCACCCTATATACCGAGCTTTACGAAAAATGCTCGGGAAGCTGCGTTTCGGTTATATGCACCTATAACGGCAGATACGGATATACGCTCGGCAGCGGATTCGTGCTGAGCGAGGACGGATATATTGCCACCAATCACCACGTTATAGAAAACGCCGATACGATTGTCGTAAGGTTCTACGACGGTACCGAATATACCGCCGCGCTTGTCGGATCGGATTCGGTAACCGATCTTGCCGTGCTGTTCATCGACGCCGGAGGGCTTGAACCGGTACAGATAGGCAATTCCGATGCAGTTACCGTCGGCGAAGCCGTCGTGGCTATCGGTACGCCGTACGATCTTACCCTTGCCGGAACAATGACCTGCGGCATAGTATCGGGGCTCGCACGGGATGTGGAATGTACAGACGATTACGGTGCCGTGGTAAAAACCATGACTCTTATCCAGACCGACGCATCCATTAATCCGGGAAACTCCGGCGGACCTCTGTTCAATATCTACGGTCAGGTCATAGGAATAAACACCCTGAAGCTCATGGACGAGTACGAGGGAATAGGCTTTTGTATACCGATCACCGAGGCGGTCGAAGTCTTCCGCCAGCTGGTCGAGTACGGCGAGGTCAACGATTACGGTTCCGCCGGATTTGTAAAGGCGACTCCGAAGCTGCATATAACCGTAATGTCCGTTTCGGACGCCAGGTTAAGCGCCGACTACGGCTCCAGCATCGGTCCGGATGCCCCCGACGGCGTGTATGTCGTAACGGTCACACCGGGCACCGCCATATACGAGGCGGGGCTCGAGACCTACGATATTATTACGGAATTCAACGGGATCACCCTGCTTTCGAAGGAGGATCTCGCCAATGCGCTTTCTGACTGCTCCGTCGGACAAACGGTCAGTGCGGTTATATGGCATCGCGGAGAATACAAGACGCTCACCTTCAAGCTGGACAGCGCGTCTTAAAGCCGAATAAAATTCCGCTTTTTACCGGGAGAGAATTATTCTCCCGGTATTTTTCGCTCTGCGCCGGTATACCGCATACGTGCCGGAAAATAAGGATTTCCGTCAATCCCGCGCCGCAGTGACAAAAACATGCAAAGAATCCCGTCTGACCGCATATGCTAACGACGGAACGGGTCGGTAATCGCCGGCGGAGAGTCTGCGGCAGTCGGAAACCGCGCATACATTTCGCCTTAATATTTTGTTTGTTGACATTTATCGATTTTTGTTGTATATCATTAGTGCACTTGCGTTCACAATACAGCGATGCGCCGAAAAGCGCCGCGCGAGATACTCAAAGGATTCTGTTGTAATGAGTAAATTTTTAGATCGATACAGTCCCAACCCCCGCGGTGCGGGCAAGAAAGCGTTTTATTCTGCATGGATTATTTTTTCGGTACTGTATTACGAGCTGCTTCTTAAGCTGCTTACCGGCGGATCTTTTTCCGCCTGCGCCGTGGTCGAGATGTTCTGCTTTTCGCTTTCCTTCGGTTCGGTCGTGTTTTTGCTGTCCGGATGGTTCAAAAGCAAGCAGGCGAACCGTTGGGTCGGATTTGCCTTCATGTTTTTAATCGCGGTTTATTTTCTGGTGCAGTATTTTGTACGTCAGACGTTTACCGTGTTCATGGAGCCCGAGTTTATGGTCAGCATGACGGAGAATGTTATCGGCAGCTACTCGGGCAAGATAGTTTCGATAATATTCCACGGACTTCCCGTCATACTGTTATATTTCGTACCTTCGGTCGGCTGGCTCATAATGACCGGACGCACCCACGGCGTACGGCGCAGCACACCGCATATGCGCATGTTCTCGCTTATCTGTGCGATTCTGCTGCATATCGTCGGATTCATGGGAGTTTATGTTCAGAGCTCCGGCGCCGTTACCGATTACGAACTGTACACTTCCGGATTTCAGTTCAATAACGCCGTGCCGCGGCTCGGTCTTGTACGCTCCACCGCGCTCGACCTTCGCTATCTCGTGTTCGGCATTCCCGATGGAGGCTTTGATCCCGGTGAAATAATAATTGAACATGAATCAGACGATATCTCCGAAGTCTCTGATGTCTCCGAGGTTTCGGACACTTCGGATATCTCTGAGATTTCGGACACCTCAGAGGTCGTTATAGACACTTCTCCGAACAGTCTCGATATCGACTTCGCGGCGCTCGCCGGGTCTGAATCCGATTCCACGATTGCGTCCATGCACAGGTTCTTCGGGTCGGTCACGCCTACAAACAAAAACGCATATACCGGACTTTTCGAGGGTAAAAACCTTATACTCATCTGCGCCGAGAGCTTTTCTCATTATGCGATAAGCAAAGAGCTTACCCCGACTCTGTATATGATGTCTACCCAGGGCTATGTATTTACCGATTATTATCAGCCCGGTTGGGGCGGAAGCACATCCACCGGCGAGTATTCGGTGCTTATGGGCGTGTATCCGTCCTCAAGCGGAATAATGCGCCAGACCGCGGGAAAGAATAATTATATGACCGTCGGCAACCGTCTTATGGCAAAGGGCTATACCACGCTTGCGTTTCACAACAACACCTACACCTATTACAGCCGAAACCTCACTCACGAAAATCTCGGCTATCAGGCGTTTATAGCAAAGGGCAACGGGCTTGACGGACTTACGGGACGCTGGCCCGAATCCGACCTTGAAATGTTCCAACTCACTGTCGACAGGTATATCGATTCCCAGCCCTTCCATGTTTACTATATGACCGTAAGCGGTCACGGCGGATACAGCTTTACCGGCAACAGCATGTCGGCGAAAAACCGCGCTGCGGTGGCGGATCTTCCGTATTCCGATACCGTTAAAGCATACCTTGCGGCAAATCTCGAGCTGGAATATGCAATGGAATATCTTATCGGACGTCTCGAGGACGCGGGAATACTCGACGATACGCTTATTGTCATAACCGCCGACCACTATCCGTATCCGCTCGATAAAGGAGTGGACGGCAACACGGAAGACTATCTTGCGGAGCTTGCCGGCCGTACGCTCGATGCGAATTTCGAAAAGTACCGTAACAGCCTTATTATGTACAGCGGAGCCATAGAGAAGCCGGTTGTTATAAACGATCCGACATACAGTCTCGATATCCTTCCCACTCTGCTCAATCTGTTCGGGGTCGATTATGATTCCAGATTGCTTATGGGCAGGGACGTGTTTTCGGATTCCGACCCGCTGGTCGTGTTTCCCAACAGCAGCTGGATAAGCAGTAAGGGAAGGTACAACGCCTCTACCAACACCTTCACCGCCGCTTCCGGCGCTTCGGTAACCCAGGAATATGTCAAGAGCACCACGTCATATGTAAAGAACATGCGGAATTACTACGGGAAAATAACCCCTACCGATTATTACGATTATATTTTCGGCAACGACTGACGTGCCGGAATTCCCGTGTTACACCGCACGCGGTACAGCCTCCCGTGCGTACTGCGGAGGTAAAACTGAAAGGAGCTGTTTTCATGAAACGCGTTATAACGGTTTTTTCTCTCCTGATTGCCGTACTGATTATCGCGCTTTCGTTATGCGCCTGCGCCGCGGAACCCGCTAAAGTCAGCACCGGCTTGTATATCTGCGAAAAGGAATATCCCGATTACGCCTCTCTGAGGCTCTCGGAGGACGGCACCGGAAGCTTTTGTCCGGGGCTCGCCTCGAGCAGATTCATTTTAGGCGATTACACCGTTTCGGACGGCGTCGTTCGCCTTACCGACAAATCGACCGGTGAAGTGTTCGCCTTCAGCCTCGGCTGCGGCACCGCCGTGTTCGACGCCTCCGGCTCCGTCACCGACGGTTATATGGCGGATTGGGTGCCGGACGGATCGGTTTTCGTTTTGAATAACGAAAGCGCCGATTGAATTATCACAGCATGAAAAAAGGCTTTGCGTACGGCAAAGCCTTTTCTGTATTCGGTATAACTCGGGTTTACCTTCCGGCGCAGTTCGTGTTGCAGGTACAGCCCGAGCATTTAAGCAGGCTGTCTATAGCGTCGCGTATTACGTTCGCGTTGCAGCTCCCGGCTACCGTGTAAAGTGCCTCCTTGCCGCTTCTGCGGCTGTTAAGAAGCCCCGCATCCTTCAGCAGCTTAAGATGGTGGCTTACCGCGGGAGAGGACATTCCGATTTCCTCGGCAATGGACTGCACGCTTGCTTCGCGGTGGCACAAATAATGGAATATGCGCAGCCGTGTAGTGTCCGAAAGCAGCTTGAAGCTGTCGGCGGCGGCCGAATAGATGTCGATTTGCATAAAAATACCCCTCCTCAAAGCCGATTATATATTTTTTGCGGATAATTGTCAATATTACGCTTGACAAATCGCCGTATGCGGGTATAATATATTCGTAGATTAAATGCTCGTTTAATCGAAGGAGATGTTATAACTGATAATGGAAAGAATATATGTTGACAATGCGGCAACAACGCATATGTCGGAAGCCGCCGTAAAGGCAATGGAAAAGGCGTATTCCGTCTACGGGAATCCTTCTTCGCTGCATTCGGCAGGGCGCGAGGCGTTTTTTATGCTCACCGATGCCAGAAAGTCGGTTGCTGAAAGTCTCGGCTGCGATCAAAAGGAGATATTTTTTACCTCCGGCGGCAGCGAGAGCGACAACTGGGCTATTACCGGTGCGGCACGCGCAATGCTTAAAAAAGGAAAAAACGAGATAATTTCGACTGCAATAGAGCATCATGCGGTGCTCCACACGCTGGATTCGCTGGCGGCTCAGGGCTTTACCGTAAAAATACTTCCGGTCAGCCCGTCCGGTTACGTCACCGCCGAGCAGGTAGATAACGCCGTTACCGATAAAACTGCGCTTGTAAGCGTGATGTTCGCCAACAACGAGATAGGAACCGTGCAGCCGATAGCCGAGATAGGCGAGGTGTGCCGCCGCCGGGGGGTGCTGTTCCATACGGATGCGGTGCAGGCGGTGGGGCATCTGCATATTGACCTGTCGTCGCTCCCGGTGGATATGCTTTCGCTTTCCGCTCATAAGTTCGGGGGCCCGAAAGGGGTCGGAGCTTTGTATGTGCGCCGCGGGGTTTCAATCCCCAATTTAATCTGCGGAGGCGCGCAGGAGAGCGGACACCGCGCCGGCACCGAGAACCTTCCCGGTATATGCGGAATGGCTGCCGCGCTGAGCGAATCGGTCGCTTCGATAGACCGTACCGCCGCGTATCTTATACCTCTGCGCGAGCGTCTTATCGACGGACTTCTTAAGATACGCCGATCCCGCCTGAACGGCGGCAGGACGGAAAGGCTTCCGGGCAACGTATCCGTCTGCTTCGAGGGGGTCGAGGGCGAATCGCTGCTGCTTTGGCTCGACGCGAAGGGGATATGCGCCTCCAGCGGAAGCGCCTGCACCTCCGGCTCGCTTGACCCGAGCCATGTTCTGCTTGCGATAGGTCTCCCGCACGAGATCGCACACGGATCACTCCGGCTGTCGCTGTCTGCGGAGAATACGGAAGAACAGATCGATTATATCATCAGAACGGTAACGGATACCGTCGCGTATCTGCGCGATATGTCCCCGGTATGGGAAAAGATAGTAAAAGACGAGGAGAATGAAAAATGATATACAGCGAAAAAGTTATCGATCACTTTCAGCACCCGCGCAATGTCGGCAAGATAGACGACGCCGACGGAGTGGGAGAAGTCGGAAACGCCAAATGCGGCGATATAATGAAGATGTATCTCAAGGTAGATGACAACGGCATTATCACCGACGTTAAGTTCAACACCTACGGCTGCGCTTCCGCCATAGCGACCAGCTCAATGGCGACCGAACTCATCAAGGGAAAAAGCATAGACGAGGCACTTGAGCTTTCCAATAAAGCAGTCGTCGAGGCGCTCGACGGCCTGCCCCCTGTAAAGCTGCACTGCTCGGTGCTCGCCGAGGAGGCGGTTCGTGCCGCAGTGGCGGATTATTATAAGCGCAAGGGCATCGAGAAGGAGCTCCCAGGCTGCAGCGGCAACTGCGAGTGCTGTCACCTTCACGATGAGACAGCCGAATAATGGGCAGGATAGTTACGGCAATGACCCGCGACGGCTCCGCGCGCGCTGTTGTTGCGGATATGCGGGATGTAGTTGCGGAAGCGATGCGCATACACTCTGCCTCTCCTACGGCGGCTGCGGCGCTGGGAAGAACTCTTACCGCCGCTTCCATAATGGGCTATATGCTCGGGGGCGACGGAAAGCTGCTGACCCTCCGCTTTAACGGTGACGGAGCCGGCGGCAGCATAGTCGTTTCCGCAGACCCCGACGGATCCGTCCGGGGTTTTATACAGAATCCCGGCTGCGACCTTCCGCTGCGCGCCGACGGCAAGCTCGACGTCGCGGGGTGCGTGGGCAAGGGGAATATGTACGTTCTGCGTGATACCGGTTCGGGCGAGCCGTATGTAGGCGTCGCTCCGATAGTCAGCGGCGAAATTGCCGAGGATATAGCGTCCTACTTTGCGGTAAGCGAACAGATACCGACCGTCTGTGCACTCGGCGTGCTGGTCGGGAGGGATCTCGGCTGCGACGCGGCGGGCGGTGCACTGATACAGCTTTTGCCGTTTGCCGATCCGGAAATATCGTCAATAATAGAAAAAAACGCATCGTCTGCGCCTCCGGTAACGGAAATGCTTCGCGGAATGACCGCAGAGGATATGCTGGGTGTATATCTCGCCGGTATAGAATACGATACGGTCGATACCGCCTCCTGCGGCTATGTCTGCGGGTGCTCGCGGCAGCGTACCGACCGCGCGCTTATATCGCTGGGGCGGAAGGAGCTTGAGGATATGATCTCCGAAGACCGCGATACCGATCTGGTCTGTCAGTTCTGCGGCAAAAAATACGTATACACGACAGACGAACTCAGAAAACTGCTAACGGAGGCAAAATAAATATGAACGGAAGAAAGCTTTACAATAAGGTGTGCTCGCTCGGAGCCGAGGCTGCGGTGCTTTTCGATGAAATAAGCATGCAATATCTGAGCGGCTTCTTTTCCACCGATGGCTTCGTGCTGGTTGACAGGGACGAAACCGCGCTGGTTATAGATTCGCGTTATTATGAGGCGGCGTCCCGCCTGAAGGACGCAGGCGAGCTTCCGGAGGATGTGGGCATATATCTGCTCGAACGCAGTCTCACCGGAATGCTTGCCGAGCTTGTCGGCGAGAAAAAGATTACCTCGCTTTGCTTTGACAGCGACCGCGTCACCGTATCCCGTTCCGAGAGTCTTCATGAGTATTTTCCTTCGGTAAGGCTTATCGGCAAGCCGGATCTTTGCGGCGAGTTCCGCCGCGTGAAAAGCGAAAAAGAGATTGAATACATCCGCGCCGCGCAGCAGATAACCGACGCCGCCTTTTCGCATATACTCGGCTTCATACGTCCGGGCGTAACCGAGCGTCAGGTCGCCGCCGAGCTTGAATATGCCATGAGAAGAGAGGGTGCCGACGGCTTCGCTTTCGAGACGATAGCCGTATCCGGTCTGAACAGCTCGCTTCCGCACGGGGTGCCCTCCGACGCCGTTTTAACGGAAAACTCATTTCTTACAATGGATTTCGGAGCAAGATACAAGGGCTACTGCTCGGATATGACGCGAACGGTCGTGCTCGGAAAGGCTTCGGACGAAATACGCCGCATATACGGTACTGTGCTCGAAGCACAGCGGCTCGGAATAGAAGCGGCACGCCCCGGAGTAACCGGCACGGAGGTGGATTCCGCCGCGAGAAGCTATATCGATTCGCAGGGCTATGCCGGCAGATTCGGTCATTCGCTCGGTCATTCGCTCGGTCTCGAAATCCACGAAAACCCCCGCTTCTCGTCACGCAGCGACGATGTATTCGTGCCCGGAAACGTAATGACCGTCGAGCCGGGTATATATATTCCGGGCTTCGGCGGCTGCCGCATAGAGGATATGGTTCTTATAACCGAAACAGGCTGTATCGACCTCACTTCGTCTCCCAAAGAGCTTATCGAACTGTAAAAAAACTGTTGACAAACAGGCTTGTATAGATTAGAATATACGGTGTAAAAACGATAAGTCTGACCGTTATCGGCAGATTAAGGAGGATATATATGATTTCAGCAGGCGATTTCAGAAACGGACTTACCTTCGAGATGGACGGTCAGGTTATGCAGGTGATCGAGTTCCAGCACGTAAAGCCGGGCAAGGGAGCAGCGTTCGTCCGCACAAAAATGAAGAACGTCATCACCGGGGCCGTTATCGAGACGTCCTTCAACCCTACGGCAAAGTTCCCCGCCGCCACCATAGAGAGAAAAGATATGGAGTATTCGTATGCGGACGGAGATCTCCACTATTTTATGGATCTCGAGACATACGATCAGATCCCGCTTAACAGCGACAAGCTGCCCGATACATTCAAGTTCGTAAAAGAAGGAAGCCAGTGCCGACTTCTTTCCTATAAGGGAAACGTGTTTTCGGTCGAGCCTCCGATGTTCGTCGAGCTTGAAATCACCCAGGCAGAGCCCGGCGTGAAGGGCAACACCGCCACCAATGTTACCAAGATCGCCACGGTCGAGACCGGCGCGGAGATAAGAGTGCCGATGTTCATCAACGAGGGCGATATCGTAAGGATTGATACCCGCACGGGCGAGTATCTCGAGCGCGTATAACGCGGAAAGGAGCATATTATGAACGTATCCGAGAAGGCAGCATACCTGAAGGGCCTTATTGAGGGCATGAACTACGACAAGGATTCCAACGAAGGCAAGCTTTTTGCGGGCATACTTGACCTGCTTGAGGATCTCGCGATGTCCGTGCAGGACCTCGAGGACGAGAACGCGATGCTCAACGATTATATCGAGGAGATCGACGAGGATCTCGGTGAAGTCGAGAATGACTTCTATGAGTGCGAGGACGATGAATGCGACTGCGACGACTGCTGCGATTGTTGCGACGACGACTGCTGCGAGGAGCTCGAGTGCCCCGCCTGCGGCGAGAAGATATATATCGATTCCGAAGAGATCGATCATATGGATAAGGTCGTGTGCCCTTCCTGCAATGCCGAGCTTGATATCGTCTGCAACGACGATTGCTGCGATGACGACTGCGATTGCGGCTGCGGGGACGGAGAATAACAGCCTGTCCTGCTAATACAAAAAACAGAAAGGGCTGTCCCAAAGACTGCCCTTTCGTCATATCAACCTATGGGTGAGGGAGCAAAAAATATGTTAAAGTCGATCAATGTTTGTACTTATCCCGAAAACGTGCCGCTTGCCGACGTATTTGCCGGGATAAAAGCCGCCGGATTCCGTTATGCCGAGCTTAATATGTTTTCGTCCCGGCAAACCTATCCCAACCTGTGGCTCGGAGCTGACGATTCCGAAATTATCGCCGTCCGGGAACTTACGGCCGAGTACGGAATAACTCCCGTCGGGCTGGTTTCCGCCGAGCTCTGGAGCAAACGCCTTACCGACAACGACCCCGGCGTGCGCGCTGCCGGTATTGAGGTAATCCGCCGCATGATACATGCCTGCACGCTGCTCGGTGCGGACACCGTTCTGGTGGTTCCGGGTACGGTTGACGAGAATACCTCGTATCGTCAGGCATACGAAAACTCCCTCGGCTGTATGCGCATACTTGCACCCGAGGCAAAGGCAAACGGAGTGGTGCTTGCCGTCGAGAACGTGTGGAACCGTTTCCTGCTTTCCCCGCTCGAAATGCGCCGCTTTATCGAAGAGTGCGGCGAGGGAACCGGTGCGTATTTTGACGCCGGAAATATAGAGCGCGACGGATATCAGACGGATTGGATAGAGATACTGTCTGACAGGATACGCCGGGTGCATGTAAAGGGATTTGATAAGAATACCGGCAAGTTCTGCGATCTTCGCGAGGGTACTGTGGACTGGAAGAAGACCTTTGCCGCGCTCCGAGATGTCGGATACGAAGGACCCGTTTCTACCGAGCTTTGGGCTCCGGAGGGCGAATCGCCCGATGAAGCGGTAAAACGCTATTCCGCCGATATGGATTATATTATGAATCTTTAAGGAGAGAAGATACAATGGAAAAAGTTCTTCGCGCCGCAATGGTAGGCGTCGGCTCGATGGGCCGCGGACATCTTGATAATTATCTGCGTCTAATGAAGGAGGGCTATCCCATAAAAATGGTCGCTCTCTGCGATATAGACGAAAAGAAATTCACCAATTACAAGGCGGATTTTAATCTGGGCGATGTCGGCGCCGCCGGCTACGACTTCAGCAGCTTTAATCTGTACACCGACCTCGAGGAGATGCTCGCAAAAGAACAGCTCGATCTCGTAACCGTAGCACTTCCCACCTATCTGCACTGCTGGGGTACCTGCCTGTGCCTCGAGGCGGGCGTAAATGTCATTTGCGAAAAGCCGATGGCTACCTCGGTAGAGGAATGCGATAAAATGATCGCCGCCGCGAGAAAGGCAGACCGGAACCTCATGATCGGCCAGTGTCTCAGATTTGCAGGGCACTACAACAAGCTGAAGGAATTTGTAGATACCGGAGTGTACGGAAAGGCTTATTCTGCCTTCTTCTTCCGCGGGGGCGGAACACCCCTGTGGTCGTACGAAAACTGGCTGCTTCGGCGCGACAAGGGCGGCGGAGCGCTGTTCGATCAGCATGTACATGACGTGGACTGCGTGAATTACATATTCGGCATGCCCGAGGCAGTCACCACTCAGGCGTATACAGTGTTCCCGGAGAGCGCCTATGACTGTTGTTCAACCAACTACATCTACCCGCATATGATGCCGGTCAACTGTCAGAACGACTGGACCATGAAGGGCGGATACTTCCTTCAGACCTTCCGGGTCAATTTCGAGAACGCCACCGTCTTCTATGACGATAAAGGACTGAGGGTATACGATCGCGACGGCAACATGACCGAGCCGGAGTACGACAAAGAGAGCTTTTATTACACCGAGCTTAAGTATTTTGCCGATTGCCTTCTCGCAGGAGAGAAGATAACCCGCGCCACACCCGAAAGCGCGCGTGAGACGGTGCGTATCGCTCTTGCCGAAATGAAGAGCGCCGACCTGCACGGCGAGCTGGTTAAGCCGTAAACACGGTATAACAACGGCTGCCTGCTCTTTTACGGGCAGGCAGCCGGGTTCTGAGTCTCCGCGGATTCACGGAATTCGCGGGACGGTTTAAATTCAGTCTCCGTCGGTCGGTTGTATTCTGTACAGCCTTACTTCCTTGCCGATCTTCCGTGCGTAACGTATGGTAAACACCGTCCCGCGCGACACTCCGTCCCAGAAGGCTATCAGCAGGTCGCATTCCTCCGCGATAGTACGGTTGCGTATGAGCGGAGCGCTCCTTCCGTGGAGTGCGTAATCGGGGCGTATAATTTTTATAGGTATTCCGCGGGTGCGTGCGTATTGCTCGGCTATACGGTCGATTCCGAATGCCCCGCCGGAAATAATCAATTCCGCATCGGCAGGGATAAACGGTGAAAGGTCGGCGTGCTTTATGCTTCGTGATCCGATCACGGCGATCTTCATTGCGTTACCCCCGGTTTTCCCGTTTTTTAAAGTATAACCCGCTGTGCCGGATATGTCAACCGTTTTCCGCATGCGGATTTTTCGAGGTGCTTTCAGTATGAAATATTTTGTTTTACTCGGCGACGGAATGGCCGATTACCGCTGCGATGCTCTCGGCGGAAGGACTCCTCTCGAGGCGGCGGACAAGCCTAACATGGATTATCTTGCGAGGCACGGCGTTCTCGGGCGCTGTATCACCGTTCCGGATTCCATGACTCCCGAGTCGGATACCGCAAACCTGTCTTTGCTCGGCTATAATCCGGAAGTTTATTCCCGCGGACGCTCTCCTCTCGAGGCGGTAAGCATGGGTATTGACCTTAAGCCGGAGCAGGCTGCGGTGAGAGCGAACCTTGTAACTCTTTCGGGCGAAGGCGATTATGCTTCGCTCACCATGGACGATAACACCGGCGGTGAGATAACCACCGCCGAAGCGCGTGTGCTTATCGAATCGCTCGATACCGGGCTATGCTCGGAGGGCGAAAGGCTTTACGCGGGGATTTCCTACCGTCATTGTCTTATTCTCGACGGTTGGGACGGCTTCCGCGATTTTACCCGCCCGCACGATATTATCGGCAAACCCATAAAGGATTACCTCCCGCCTGAGCCTTATCTTTCCTTCCAGAGCAGGAGCCGCGATATACTCGAGAACCATCCCGTCAATCTGCGCCGTGCGGCGGAGGGCAAAAAGAAGGCGAATTCCGTCTGGCTTTGGAGCCCGGGTACACGTCCCGCATTGCCGGATTTCCGTGTGAAGACCGGGCTTTCAGGCGCGGTCGTATGCGCGGTGGATCTTATTAAGGGCATAGGAATGTGCGCGGGAATGGAGGTTCCCGATGTTCCCGGCGCGACCGGCGGCACCGATACCGATTATTCGGCAAAAGAACGAGCCGCCGAAGCCATGTTCAACAAGGGACACGATTTCGTATATGTCCACGTGGAAGCGCCCGACGAATACGGACATCAGGGCGACCCGAAGGGCAAGACAAAAGCGATAGAGAGGCTGGATTCCGAAATTCTCCGCCCCATGCTGTCGTATCTCGAATCTTCGGGCGATGCGTACCGGGTTCTTGTCTGCCCCGATCACTTTACGCCTGTCAGCATACGCACCCACGCCCGGGGTGCCGTCCCGTTCGTTATTTACGATTCCCGGCGGGATTACGATACCCCTTCGGCGGTGTTCACCGAGGAATGCTCCGAAAAAGGCGGACTTGTTCCGACCGGCAGCTCACTAACCGACGAATTCCTCCGCATCTGAAATGCATAAAGGATAATACTGCGCCCGGGAAGCAATCCCGGGCGTTTTTGTTTTCGGGGAGTGTTCAGGGCGTACGGTTTATTCCGGATAAAGCGGCGGACGCAGAACGTATTCTATAAGTCCCCGTTCGGCCAGCAGCTTTTTTATCGGTATCGGGTTGACCTTCGAAAACAGACTGTGTATAAGCGGCAGAAGCCGAAGCTGTATTTCGGAAGCCGTACGGACGTCTCCGGTTTCAAACGCTTCGCACATCATACGCACTGCGTCAGGCTTTGCATTTGATACCACCGAAATGACACCGCAGCCGCCGACCGAAAGTATCGGAACGGTTATATCGTCGCTGCCGGACCAGACTGGCAGACTGTCGCCGCAGGCGGCTCGTATGGCCGTTATCTGCGCCATGTTGCCGCTCGCTTCCTTGATTCCGGCGATACCGGGTATGCGCGTCAGTCTTTTTGCCGTCTCCGGGTCGATATTCATGCCTCCGCGTGAGGGCACCGAGTAGGCTATGACCGGAAGGGCGGTGCTTGAGCATATTGCTTCGTAATGCCTTATCAGTCCTTCGCGGGTAGTCCTGTTGTAGTACGGTGTTATTGCGAGCACTGCGTCTGCACCCGCTTTTTCCGCGGCAATGGTCATGCGTATGGCTGCGGCTGTGTCATTACTCCCCGTACCTGCAATCACGGCTGCCTTACCGGACGTACGGCGAACGGCAAAATCGGTTATCTCCGCCTTTTCGGCTTCGCTGAGGGTTGCCGCCTCTCCTGTTGTACCGCACACTACCAGCGCTTTAATGCCGGCGTTCGTCTGTATGTCTATAAGCTCTCCGAGAGCCCGGTAATCTACACTCAGATCGCTTTTCATCGGCGTTACGAGCGCCGTCCCCGCGCCTCTGAATACTGGTGCTCCGTTCATAAAAATATCACTCTTTTCGGTTTATATTGTCTTTACAATCTCTTTCGGTTATTGTATAATATTAACCTGACAATCGGCGATACCTATATGTATCGTATGAAGATAACAGGATTTCCGACAATGGATCTTAACAGACTTGATTCGTATTTTTATGACCTTCCGGCTGACCTTATAGCCCAGACACCCGCCGAGCGCCGCGATTCATCGCGGATGCTCGTGCTGGACAGGCATACGGGCGGTATTTCCCACCGCGTTTTCAGCGATATAACAGAGTATTTCCGCCCCGGCGACATACTTGTAATAAACGACACCAAGGTTATACCCGCACGGATTTTCGGCGTTTCGTCTCACGGCGGCGCCCGGGTGGAAACGGTGCTTCTTCGCCGTGTTACCGGGGCACAGGGCGAGGTGTGGGAGTGTCTTACCCGCCCCGGAAAAAAGACCCGTATCGGCGATACCGTTGTATACGGCGAAGGGCTTACGGGCACCGTTACCGCGATCGGCGATGACGGTACGCGCATTGTTTCGTTCCGCTATACCGGCGTCTTCAACGAGATACTTGACCGGATAGGCACCATGCCGCTTCCGCCTTATATTACCGAAAAGCTTTCTGACGGAAGCCGTTATCAGACCGTATATGCGAAGTATGAGGGGAGCGCGGCGGCGCCCACCGCCGGCTTGCATTTCACTCCGGAGCTGCTCGAGAGAATTGCGGCGTCCGGTGTGAATATAGAGCGGGTTTTACTGCATGTCGGGCTCGGTACCTTCCGCCCCGTACACGAGGAGATTATAACCGATCACAAGATGCACACCGAGTATATAAAAGTAACCGAGGAAACGGCGCGCCGTATAAACGCAGCCAAAGCCGCAGGAGGACGTGTTTTTGCCGTCGGAACCACCAGTACACGCACGCTCGAATCGGCGGCGGACGAAAACGGCATAATACATCCTTTTGAGGGCGATACCGGTATATTTATTTATCCCGGCTACCGTTTCAGGGCTGTGGACGCTCAGATAACCAACTTTCACCTGCCGGAGAGCACCCTTCTGATGCTGGTGTGCGCTTTTGCGGGCTATGACAACGCCATGAACGCCTACCGCGAGGCGGTGAAGGAGCGCTACCGCTTTTTCTCTTTCGGCGATGCGATGCTTATTATTTAGATTTTGGTACCGGAGGAACAGCTGCCGTGATCCCCGCAATCGTTATCATCGGTCCGACCTGCACCGGAAAAACTTCACTCGGGATATCCCTGGCGCTTTCATTCGGCGGCGAGATAATCAACGGAGACAGCATGCAGATATACCGCGGCATGGATATAGGTACCGCCAAGCCTTCGGCGGAGGAGCTTAGCGCGGTACCGCATCACCTTATCGATCTGCTTGATATTTCAGACCCGTTTTCGGTTGCCGATTTTTGCGGGGCGGCGCTGTCCGCCGCACGGGATATTCACTCCCGCAGTAAAATTCCGGTAATCGTCGGCGGAACCGGTATGTATATAGAGACATTGCTTTCAGGCAGACTGTATAAGACTCAGTCCGCCGACCCGAAGCGGCGGGAGGATTATTACGCCGTAGCTTCCGGAAGCGGCGCCGCCGCGCTCCACGCCATGCTTGCGGAGCGCGACCCGGAATCGGCGGCAAAAATACATCCGAACAACGTGAAAAGGGTTGTGCGTGCGCTTGAAATGTGCGACAGCGGAACCCCGAAGTCGGCGCTCGAGCGTGATACCGTGTCCGACCCGCCCTTTGATCCTCTCGTGCTGCTGCTTCTGCCCGACAGCCGCGAGGAGCTGTATTCGCATATCGACGACAGGGTGGACGGCATGATATCCTCCGGACTGGAATCGGAGGTGCGTTCGCTCTGCGAAAGAGGACTCCGCACTGCTCCCACGGCTTCGCAGGCGATCGGATATAAGGAGTTCTTTCCGGTGTTCGACGGCTTGTGCGGTATTCCCGAGGCGGTTGAACAGATAAAAAGACACACGAGAAACTACGCAAAACGTCAGCTTACATATTTCGGACACATGAAGCAGGCGGTACCGGTTACGGCAGGAGCCGGAGCTGTGGATTCCGCACGGAGGATATACTGTCAATGGTCAAAAACGCGGTAAAACAAATAGCCATGGCGCTGCTGTCGCTGGCGATTATTTTCTATATAGTCCTCCAGCTCATGCTTTCGGTCGGCTCCACGGTGGAGGTGGAGAACGCCGTGTATCATGAGGCCAACGCCGTGGTCGAGGTTGAGGCGTATCTGTTCCGCGATGAAATCGTGCTTTCGGCGGATTCTGCGGGCACAAAGTGCTATCTTGCCGACGACGGAGAGAAGGTCACCGCAGATACCGAGGTGTGCGTGACTTATACCGAGGCGGACGACGCCACGGTACAGGAGCAGATAAAGGCTCTCAGAACACGTATTGAAATACTCGAGCAGAGCGGAGTCGACAACGGATATTCGATTTCCGACCATAAGATTATAGAAGGCAATATCAGCGATCTGCTGCTCGATTTCGGGAAGGATCTGGCATACGGATCGTACGAGGGAATGGGGAAAGTAATAACCGACCTGCTTATACAGGAAAACCGTCGGTATGCGCTCACCCAGACCGTAAGCAATTACGGTATGCAGATAAACGCCTGCAAAACCGAGATAGCATATCTCGAATCAACACTTACCGGGGAGAAGACGGTTACCAAGGCGGGCACCGCCGGTTATTATTATTCCTCCGCCGACGGCTACGAGGATATATTCACTACGGACGCGCTTTCGCTGCTTACACCGGATTCGTTTGAATCGCTCATATCTTCGAGTCCCGATGTCGGTCTTATGAACGGGAGTGCGGGCAAAATAGTTACGTCACCGTACTGGTATCTGGTATGCAAAACCACCAGGCAGGAGCTGGGAAGTTATTCCTCCGGCGCGGATTACCGTATCGTCTTTCCGTATTCGTCGGATGTCGAGTGCGGAATGACTCTGACAAAGGTTATTACCCAGACAGATTCCGACGATATACTTCTCGTTTTTAAGACAAAGACCATGCCGGAGGGCATGACATACAGCCGCAAGCAGACTGTCGATATAATCACCGGCAATTATGCCGGGCTTAAGATAACCGCTTCGGCGGTGAGAGTTCTCGACGGCATCCGCGGAGTGTACGTGCTCGACGGCAACGAGGTCGTTTTCAAAAAGGTCAGGATACTTTACGAGGACGGCGGATCGTATATTTGCGCCCTGCCGGACGACAGCGATAAATGCCATATTTCACAGTCCGAGCTTTCGCTGTACGATCTTGTAATAGTGTCCGGGACAGATATTTACGTAGGGAAGGTATTGAAGTGACCGATTTCACCGCAATAAAAAATTCTATCGATGCCGTTAGGGCCGATATTCCCGAAGGAGTTCGCCTTGTAGCCGCCACCAAGACCGTATCTCCCGAGGTTATTAATTTTGCATTCCGCAGCGGGATTACCGAAATAGGCGAGAACCGTGTCGAGGAGCTTTGCGCAAAATATCCGTACCTCGAGCTCCCCGAGGGTGCAAAGATTCATTTTATCGGGACTCTCCAGCGCCGCAAGGTCCGCAGCATTATCGACAAGGTGGATATGATTCAGTCGGTAGACCATCTTTCGCTCGCACGGGAGATCGATATCCGCTCGCGAGAGATCCACAAAGTCACCGATATTCTTATCGAGGTTAATATCGGGGAGGAAGAAAGCAAATCGGGCGTGCATCCCGACGATGCGCTTGAGCTTTACCGATCGCTGTACGAAATGCGCGGAATACGCGTCCGCGGCGTTATGGCGATTCCTCCGAAGGGCAGATTGACGGAATACTACGATAAATTGTATAAAATATATTCTGACATCTTGAAAAATGCCAAAAGTAATGATAAAATAGATATAATATCGATAGGTATGTCCGCGGATTACCGCGAGGCGATCGCGCTGGGCTCCAACATGGTGCGGGTGGGTACCGCAATTTTCGGAGAAAGAAACAAACAGATTATATAATTACGGAGGTTTACCATGGGATTCATGAAGAATTTTTCAACGCTTTTCAAGCCTGACGACGAGTATGTCGACGACGAGGAATATGAGGAAGAAGAATACGAAGAGGAGTCTCCCGTAAAGGAGCAGACCAAGGCTGCGGCGGCACCCCGTGCCTCCGGCGGAGTTTCTTCGACCGCTTCTCTCGAAATGAAGATTATCAAGCCGGACAGATACGAGGCGGTCACCGGTATAGCCCAGCATCTTATCGCCCGCCGTACCGTGGTGCTCAATCTTGAGGATACCAATAAGGAAACTATAAGACGGATAATCGATTTTCTTTCCGGCGTTACCTTTGCAATTGGCGGTAACCTCAGACGTGTAGCCAATTCGACCTATGTTATCACCCCGAAGAATGTCGAACTTTCCAACGATCAGCCGGAGCTTGCCGCAGAGGAAAAGCCCGCTGCAGCCGCCGCCCCGCGTGATCTGTTCTGATTAATCTGCATCTGAAGTTTTTTCGGGAGATATACCTTGAACTTAGTTTACTATATACTTGCAAGCACGGTAGAGACGTTTCTTATGTTCTTTTCGCTTGCCGTAGTGGCGCGGCTTGTCCTTCCTCTGTTCGGAATGGAGGAGGGCAGGCTTTACAGTGCTGTCACCGCGATAACCGAGCCGGCGCTGTCTCCCGTGCGCGCCGCGCTTTCCCGCTACGAGATTTTCGATTCAATGCCGATCGATTACTCGTATCTTGTAATGATATTTGCATTACTGATAATCAGGCTGGCGCTGCCGTCGGCAAGCAGTTTTCTGTGAAAGGGGCGAACGACCGGTGCTTGCACCGCACGAGCTTAAAAACAAAGCCTTCGGCAAAAGCCTGAAGGGTTATAATACTGCGGAGGTCGATGATTATATCGATTTTCTTATCGATAAATACACCGAATTATACCGCGAGAATCTTGAGCTTGACCGCAAGCTCCGTATCGTCGTGACAAATCTCGACGAGATACGCGACGAGGAAGAATCGATACGCAGCACCCTCGTCTCCGCGCAGAAGATGGGCGAGAAGATAATCCGCGATGCCAACGAGCGTGCCGATATCATTACCGAATCCATAAAAAAACGCTGCGACGCGGTAATCAGCGATTTCAAAAAGCAGATCGCGGTAGAGAAGGAAGAACTCTGGAATGTACGCGCAACCGTGCTCGATTTCAAAAAGCGGCTGTTCGAGATTTATCGCCGCCAGATAGAGGACGTCCAGTCCATATCCGTGAATGAGCTGGAGCAGCTTGTGCTCCCGTCCGACAGCGAGCTTGTCGGCAAGATATTCGGCGAGGTTAAGGCAACCATCGAGGAGGAAGTACGCAGCGAGCATATGCGCCGCGAGCAGGAGGAGATTATCCGCCGTGCCGAGGCGGAATCCCGCCGCGAGCAGGAGATGGACGAATCCGAGCTTATACCCGGAAACGCTCCGACGGAGCAGCCGGTACCTGCAATGCCTTCTGCCGACGAAATGCCGGTCGAGGAGCCGGACGACGAGCTTAAGCGTCTGCTCGATGAAGCGGACAGGCATCCGGACAATGCATCGGAAGCCGCCGACGGCGCAACCCGCGTTATGCCGGATCTGACCGGGACGGCAACGGAGGGCGACGGTAAACGGGATGGAACGGACAGGCAGTCCGAGCCTGCGGAGATTCCGGCAGAAGCGCAGGATGAGGGCGATTCCATATGCTCCGAGGACGAGCTTTTCAGAATATTCAGCGACGACGATGATGACGATTAAGGAGATTCCCGCATATGGCGACCGATTATAAAGATACATTAAACCTTCCGGTAACGGATTTTCCCATGCGCGCTTCACTGCCGCAGAGAGAGCCCGAGACTCTCGAAAAGTGGCAGAACGAGGATATATACGGAAGAATGCTCGAGAGGAACGCCGGCAAGGAGGATTTTATCCTGCACGACGGGCCTCCTTTTTCCAACGGAAATATTCATATGGGCACCGCTCTCAATAAAATACTTAAGGATTTCATAAACAAGTACAAGTCGATGAGCGGTTACCGTGCGGTGTATATCCCCGGTTGGGACAATCACGGTATGCCGATCGAGAGCGCTATAATCAAAAAGAACAAGCTCGACCGCAAACGCATGTCGGTTTCCGAGTTCCGCTCCGCCTGCCGCGATTTTGCCGAAAACTTTGTGCAGCTTCAGATGCAGTCCTTCAAGCGGCTCGGGGTGCTCGGTGACTGGGAGCATCCCTATCGCACCATGGATCCCGCCTTCGAAGCCGAGGAGCTGGGTCTCTTCTGCGAGATGTATAAAAAAGGCTATATTTACAAGGGACTTAAGCCCGTATATTGGTGCCCGCACGACGAGACTGCACTTGCCGAGGCGGAGATCGAGTATCGCGACGACACCTGTACCTCCGTGTTTGTGAAGTTCCGCGTTCACGACGATAAGGGTCTGCTTTCCGATGTGTGTGATAAAGACCGCACTTATTTCATAATATGGACTACAACGACCTGGACTCTCCCCGGAAATATGGCGATAGCCGTTAACCCGCGTGAGAGCTATGCCGTCGTAAAAGCCGGTGACGAGCAGTATATCGTCGCCGAGCCGCTGGTCGGCAGAACAATGAGCGCCGGCAATATTGAATCATACGAGATTATAAAGACATTCCGCGGCAAAGATTTTGAATATGCCACCGCGTATCATCCTTTCCTTGACCGCGATTCACTCGTTGTATGTGCCGATTACGTCACCATGGAAAGCGGAACCGGCTGCGTCCACACCGCACCGGGCTTCGGCGCCGACGACTATTATACCGGAATGCGTTACGGCATGAAGATACTTGTACCGGTAGACGACCGCGGTTATCAGACCGAGGAAGCGGGTCCGTACGCCGGAATGTATTACGCCGATTCAAATAAAGCCATATATGACGGTATGGTCGAGAGCGGTGCGCTGTTTGCTTCGGAAGAGACGGTGCATCAGTATCCGCACTGCTGGAGATGCAAAAATCCGATTATTTTCCGTGCCACACCGCAGTGGTTCTGCTCGGTGGAGGCGTTCCGCGATCAGGCACTTGAGGCGGCCTCGGAGGTCGAATGGATCCCCGCATGGGGCGGTGACCGTATGGCAGGCATGATACGTGAGCGAAGCGACTGGTGCATTTCGCGTCAGCGCCATTGGGGGCTTCCTATTCCCGTCTTCTATTGCGAAGAATGCGGAAAGCCTGTCTGCAACGATGATACCGTAGCATCGCTCCGTAAAATTTTTGCCGATCGCGGCTCCAACGCCTGGTTTGACTGCGAGCCGGAGCAGCTTCTGCCGGAGGGCTTTGTGTGCCCTCACTGCGGCGGAAAGCATTTCACCAAGGAAACCGATACTCTTGACGGCTGGTTCGACAGCGGTTCAACCCATTATGCCGCTCTGCGCGCTTCCGGCTGCCGCTGTCCTGCGGATCTGTATCTTGAGGGCGCGGATCAGTACAGGGGCTGGTTCCAGTCCTCCCTGCTGATTGCGGTCGGCGCCGTTGACGGAAAAGCGCCGTACAAATCGGTGCTTACTCACGGCTGGGTGGTCGACGGTGAGGGCAAAGCCATGCACAAGTCGCTCGGCAATTCCGTGGCGCCGGAGGAAATTATTAAGGTTTACGGCGCAGATATACTGCGTCTGTGGGTTGCTTCGAGCGATTACCGGGTGGATGTCCGCGCGTCCGATGCCATTTTCCGCCAGCTTTCCGAGAGCTACCGCAAAATAAGGAACACCCTCCGCATACTGCTCGCCAATCTCGGACGTCCCGACAGCGATTTTAACCCCGCGACCGACTGTGTTGCGGTATCCGATATGCTTCCGCTTGACCGTTGGGCGCTTTCAAGACTGAACGGACTTGTGAGGGAATGCAATCGCGCATATTCCGAATACGACTTCCATGATGTGTACCGTGCGGTAAACAATTTCTGCGCGAACGATATGTCAAAGCTGTATATCGATATAACGAAGGACCGCCTGTACTGCGAATCCCTGAGCGATCCTTCCCGCCGCAGTGCGCAGACCGCCATGTACCTTATCGTGTCCGAGCTCACCCGTCTGCTCGCGCCGGTGCTTTCCTACACCGCAGAGGAGGTTTGGGGCTTTATGAGCCATATCCCCTCCGACAATACCCAAAGCGTGTTTCTTAACGATATGCCCGCGTACGATCCGTCTCTCGAATTCGACGACGAGCCCAAGTACAATGCGCTGTTCTCGGCACGCGACGACGTTATGAAGGCGCTTGAGATAGCCCGTGCCGACAAGATTATCGGAAAATCGCTCGAGGCGCAGGTAGTGATATACGGCAGCCCCGAAAGCGATGC
This sequence comes from Clostridiales bacterium, assembly GCA_004553575.1. Classification (GTDB taxonomy): domain Bacteria; phylum Bacillota; class Clostridia; order Oscillospirales; family CAG-382; genus SFLA01. The sequence continues at coordinate 10,128 of SFLA01000009.1, read as the reverse complement.
GATAAAGCTGTTTAACGAATTTTCCGGCGATCTTGCGGAGCTGTTCATAGTCAGTGCCGCATCGGTATCCGATCTGCCCGCACCTGATGATGCGTATGTCGGCGCCGATACCGGAATAGCCGTTGCGGTTTCGCCCGCGTCGGGGAACAAGTGCGATCGCTGCTGGTCATTCCATACCGATACGGTCGGTCTTCCCGACGGCGGTCATCTTTGCCCCAGGTGCAACAGGGTTATATGATAGCCGCATTGATAATAATACTGTCGGTCGTGCTCGACCAGGTGTCCAAAACACTGGTCGTGTCGCTCATGGATTACCACGAGAAGGTAACCGTTATCGGCGAGTTGCTTACCTTTTACCGTACCGAGAACAGCGGAGCCGCGCTCGGTATGCTGAGCAATGCCCGGTGGGTCTTCATTGTGTTTTCGATATTGGCAATAATCGCGGGTCTGTGGTGCCTGTATCGGTTTCGCGGACGCCATATGCTGCTCACCGTGTCGGTATCCATGCTGGTCGGCGGCGGTATCGGAAATATGATAGACCGGTTGTTCCGCGTCGGGGTGGAGTACGATCATGCCGTGGTCGATTTTCTTCATTCGTCGCTTATGCCGTGGTTTTATTTCAATGTCGCCGACGCAGTTATAACCGTCGGTGCCGTACTGCTTTGCGTATATATAATTTTCATAGAACCGAAGGTAGAACTGCGGCTTAAAGCGGAGCAGGCGGAGAAAGAGAATAACGATGATACTTCCGACGGTCGATGAGGGCAATATCGGCGTAAGACTCGACGTCTTTGTGTCCGCGGAAAGCAATCTCAGCCGTTCCGCGGCGCAGGGGCTTATCAGTTCCGGGAGCGTCCGTGTGAACGGCTTTGCCGTTAACAAGAACTATCGTCTTCGCGACGGCGACACGGTCGAGGTTTTCCTGCCGCCGCCCGAACCTATAGAAGCACAGCCGCAGGATATACCGCTGGATATAGTCTATGAAGACGAATATCTGCTGGTAGTAAACAAGCCGCAGGGAATGGTCGTTCACCCAGCCGCCGGTAATCCCGACGGAACACTGGTCAACGCACTTCTGTGTCATTGCGCCGGCCGGCTTTCGTCTATAAACGGAAAGATCCGTCCCGGTATAGTCCACCGCATAGATAAAGATACCTCGGGTTTGCTTATAGTTGCCAAGACGGACGCCGCTCATGCCGGACTTGCAGAGCAGATTGCCTGTCATTCCTTTGTCCGTAAGTATGAAGCGCTTGTAACGGGCAATATAAAAGAAGATTCGGGCATTGTGGATAAGCCCATAGGCAGAAGCAAAAACGACCGCAAGAAATTTGCGGTTACCGATCTGAATTCCAAGCCCGCACTCACCCGATACCGGGTAATAGAAAGGTACCGCGGATATACTCATATCGAGCTTACTCTCGAGACGGGACGAACACACCAGATACGGGTGCATATGGCGTATCTCGGGCATCCCGTCGCGGGCGACCCGCTCTACGGCACCGCAGGACAGCTCGGACTGTGCGGACAGTGCCTTGTGGCGAAGTATATTTCGTTCACACATCCCATAACCAACGAAATATTGTCCTTCGAGGCGGCACTTCCCGCCTTTTTCACGGACGCTCTTAGGAGGATAAAATGAATATTAAGCTGCTTGAGGAGAAAGCAAGAGATATACGTATAGGAGCGATTAATGCGGTACATGCCGCACGTTCCGGTCATCCGGGCGGGTCGCTGTCATCGGCAGATTTACTGGCGTATCTTTATTTTTACCGTATGAGAGGGATTGACCCTTCCAACCCGGAAAACCCCGGCAGGGACCGTTTTGTGCTGTCAAAGGGGCACTGCGCCCCCGGACTTTACGCCTGCCTTGCCGAGCGCGGATTCTTCCCCCGGGAGGAGCTTCTGACTTTGCGTCATCTCGGCAGCCGTCTTCAGGGGCATCCGGATATGAAGGGAGTGCCGGGAGTGGATATGTCCACCGGCTCGCTCGGTCAGGGCGTGTCCGCCGCCTGCGGAATGGCTTGTGCCGCGAAGGCAAAGGGCGAGAAATACCGGGTTTACACCCTGCTCGGCGACGGCGAGTGCGAGGAGGGACAGGTATGGGAGGCCGCCATGTTCGCCGCTCATTACAAGCTCGACAACCTTATAGCATTTATCGATTTCAACGGATATCAGATAGACGGCTCCGTTACCGAAGTCATGAATCCGACCCCTATCGATGAAAAATTCGCAGCCTTCGGCTGGTATACCGCCGTTGCGGACGGGCACGATTTTTCTTCAATAGACGCCGCGGTCGAAAAGGCGCTCACGGTAAAGGGCTGCCCGACGGCAATAGTCCTGCGAACGGTCAAGGGCAGGGGAGTATCGTTTATGGAGAACAATTACAAGTGGCACGGAAAGGCGCCTAACGACGCCGAGTACGAGCAGGCGATAAAGGATCTCGAGGGAGGGGACAGATAATGGCAAAGCAGGCTACCCGTGAAGCATACGGAAGAACGCTTGAAAAGCTGGGCGCGGAGCGTGACTTTTTCGTGCTAGACGCCGATCTTTCCTGTTCCACCAACACCAAGTTTTTCGCCGATAAATATCCCGAAAGATTTTTCAACTGCGGAATAGCCGAGAGTAATATGATCTCCGTTGCCGCCGGTATGGCGGCCTCGGGCACGCCGGTATTCGCGTCGTCGTTTGCGATGTTTGCTACCGGCAGAGCGTTCGAGCAGGTAAGGAATTCGGTCGGATATCCGCACCTTAACGTAAAAATTGCGGCAAGTCACTCCGGAGTCACCGTGGGTGAGGACGGAGCGACACATCAGTGCTGTGAGGATATCGCGCTTATGCGTACTGTCCCCGGCATGACCGTGCTTTCGCCCGCCGATTCGGCAGAGACCGAGTGGGCGGTCCGGGCGGCGCTGGATATAGACGGTCCCGTTTATATACGTCTCGGAAGATATGCCTGCGAGCAGGTTTCGGATACCGCTTCCGGCAACGAGGTAGGCAAGGGCAGGGTGTTATGCGACGGCAGCGATATAGCGATTTTTGCAACGGGACTTCTTGTACCCGAGGCGCTTGAGGCACGTGCTGTGCTCGCAGATATGGGTGTATCGGCGGCTGTTATCGACATTCATACCATAAAACCGATAGATACCTCTCTGATATGTCACTACGCACGCCGCTGCTCCTGCGGGATAATCACCGCCGAGGAGCATTCGGTAATCGGCGGTCTCGGATCTGCCGTGTGCGAAGCCGTGTGCGGAGAGCTGCCCTGCCGCGTTATCCGTGTCGGCATTAACGATTGCTTCGGCACCAGCGCTCCGGCTGGCGAGCTGCTTAAGTATTACGGTCTCAACGCCGAGGGCATACTTGCCGCCGTTTCCATACTAAGGCAGAGATAATGAGCGAAAAACAGTCGTGGAAGCTTGATAACGCCGCATTGATATTCCCGGCGATACAGAACGGATCGCACAACATGCTGTTCCGTATCTCTGCGGATTTCAGGGACGATATAGATCCGGAGCTCCTCCGCCGGGCGCTGGAGGATACCTTGCGCCGCATGCCGCATTTCAGGGTTAAGATGCGTACCGGAGTGTTCTGGTATTATTTCGACGAGAACGACGGCGAGCTCCCGCTCGAGCGGGATGTCGTGAATCCGCTCCGCCGCATGAACTTCCGCCGTTTGCGAGGGTATCTGTTCCGTATTCGCTGGGATACCCACCGTATAGCGGGTGAATTCTTCCATTCGCTCTGCGACGCAACCTCGGCCATGACATTTATGCGTACTCTTTGGGCAAGGTATCTGTTTCTTGCCGGAGATACGGATTCGCTTCCCGACCGCAAGCTCGGGGTGCTTGATTGCGCCGACAGCGTGACTGACGCCGAGCTTGAGGATGCGTTCGTAAAAAACGCCGAGAAAAAGGCAGGTCAGAAGCGAAAAGAGAGCCGTGCGTGGCATCTTAAGGGCGAGAGGCTTCCGGACCGCGGGCTTTCGTATATAACCTTCACGCTCGATTCCGGGCTTCTTCATTCAAAAGCAAAGGAGCTTGGAGTTACCGTAAACGAGTATGTATCCGCAGTGATTATAGAGGTGCTTTACGGTATACAGCGCCGCGGACTTTCCCGTAAAGAAATCAAGCTGTCCGTTCCTGTGAACATGCGCCGTTATTTTGCCACCGATACCCTGCGGAATTTTTCGCTTTATGCCAATGTCGGGATAAACCCCAGATACGGCGAATACGATTTTCCGACAATAGCACGCGAGATTTCGGCGATGCTGAGGTATAAGCTTCAGCCGAAGCAGATGACGGCACAGATGGCGTCCAACGTCGCAGGCGAAAAGGCGGCTGCGGTACGGGCTGTTCCTCTGTTTATAAAGCGTATCGTGCTGAGCACGGTTTATCTTACCGCATCGGAGAACCAGTTTACCACCAATTATTCCGGACTGGGTGTTATACGGCTTACCGACGCAATGGAGAAGCATATTACGGGGCTTTGCTTTATGCTCGGTGCGCCTCGCTACAATACGGTGCAGGTATCCGGCCTGACCTATAAAGACAGATTCTATCTCACCGTGACAAGCGTGCTGGCTGATAAAACCTTTCAGCGCGAGCTTGCAAGATCGCTGGTTAAAAAGGGATTCGGTGTTAAAATAGAAGATAACGGGTGAATCAATATGTCATACTGTGTTAACTGCGGGGTGTTGCTCCCCGAAGGATCCTTAAAATGTCCGCTTTGCGATTGCCCGGTCGTTAATCCCTATGAATCGGCCGGAGCGGCAGAGACGGTAATAAAGCCCGAATGTCGGGAGACCGACGACGCTCCGGTCACATCGTGGCGGGACATTGTCCATTTCGTAATAACGCTTACTCTGGTATTCGGCTGCGTAACCTGCGGTATTGTGAATCTGTCGGTTTCCGGACGGCTCAGTTGGGCTTATATCCCGTTCGCCGCATCTGCACTTGCGTATATTTCGGTTGCGCTTCCGATGAAAAGCCGCCGTCTCTCCTGCGAGCTGAGTATTCTCTTCGATTATATCGCCGTAATGCTTCTGCTCACCGTAATTGCATGGCGGTCGGGCAGCTTCGTCTGGGCCGTATCGGTTTCGTATCCTGTCGCAACCGTTACGGCGGTATTTGCGGTAATACTCGCTCACCTTATAAGGAAGCATAAGATAAGATATTTCCATATCTGTGCAATAGGTTTCGTGCTGGCGGGACTGCTGGCGGTGCTTACCGAGCTTCTGATTAGCGGCGGAGACGATATCGTGTGGTCGGGAATAGTGCTCGTTACATGTGTAGCAGTTGCCGCAATACTTTCGATTATTGCCAAGAGCCGGCGGCTCAGCCGCAGATTCCATATATAAGAGGTGATACAGCGTGCCGACAGCCGCAGAGCTTGACCGCTATTTAGATACAGCGTTCCCGAAGGAGATCGGGATACCCGGAGACACAGGCGGAATAATGCTGCTTGCCGATTCAGGCAGCAGTGATACAGTCGTGTGTGCGCTGGATGTCACCGGCCCCGCGCTCAGAGAATGCGTATCCCGAGGGGCGGGAATACTTGTAACGCATCATCCGCTGTTTTTCGGCTCGCTTGACAGCGTGCGGTGCGACACACCGGAGGGCAAGCTGCTTATTTTTGCCGCACGCCACGGTATATCCCTGCTCGCGTACCATACCAGACTCGACGAGGTCGCGGGAGGCGTGAACGATTGCCTGTGCCGGGCTATCGGACTCAGCGATTTCCGTACGCTCGGCTGCTGCTCGCGCATAGGTACTTTGCCGTTTCCCGTCGATGCCGGCGAATTCGCCGCGAATATCGGTAAGAGCCTGGATTCCGACCGCGTAATGCTTTTCCGACACCGCGATTCTTCCTCGGTCGTTGCGGTATGCAGCGGAAGCGGGGGAGGTATACTGCGCGATGCGTATCTTGCCGGAGCCGATACACTGGTCGTAGGCGAGGCTAAATACGGCTGCGAGAAGGACAGCGCAGAATACGGGATAAATCTTATTACCGCCGGCCACCGTGAAACCGAGCAGCCGGTGCTTCCGTTCCTTGCCGATACGGTAAGACGGGGATTTCCGGGCACGGAGGTATTTACCTTCTATGCTTGACGGAGTATTCTGCCGCGCGCTCGGCGCCGAGCTTAACGGAGCTCTTGCCGGCGCGAGGGTCGATAAAATTCATCAGACGGGCGCAAAGGAGCTTATATTCGAGCTGTTCGGCGGCGACCGAAAAATACTTCTCGTTTCTGCGCTTCCGTCAGCACCGCGTATCTGCTTTGTCGATAGCTATGACCGTCCGCCGAACCCCACAATGCTGTGTATGCTGCTCCGCAAACACCTGACGGGAGCCCGCATAACCGCGGCAGCCGCGCTTGAGGACGAGCGGATAATAAAAATATCCTTTTCGGGCACGGACGAGCTCGGTCATCCGGTCACCAGGGCGCTTTATACCGAGCTTATGGGCAAGTATTCGAACGTAATCCTGTGCGGCGGCGACGACCGCATACTCGGAGCGTTTTCCATGTCCGACGTTACGGACCGTCGCTGTATAATGACGGGAGCGAAGTATCTCCCGCCGGATAAGCAGGATAAACTGTCGCCGTTTAATGTCTCCGAGGATGTGTTTCTTCGCCTTGCTTCGGAGCATTCGGATATGGCATCGGACAGCTTTCTGCTTCAGAGCTTCTTGGGGTTTTCACCCGTTACTTCGCGAGAGATTGCTTTCCGAGCCTGCGGACAGACCGATGCCGCCGTGGCGGAAGCCGGTGCGCGACGCCTGTGGGAATGCTTTTCGGATGCTGTCGACAGAGTGCGCGGCGGAAGGGTTTCTCCCTGTATTTCCGCCGGCGGAAAGGCGTTTTCGTATATGGAGCTTACCCAGTACGGGGAAGGCTCCCGCCATCCGGACACGCTTTGCGATCTGCTCCGCGATTATTATTCCGAAAAAGCTCTGTTTTCGGAGCTGCGCAGGCTTTCCGCCGATATTAACCGCGTTGTATCGGGAAACCGGACAAGAATCGAAAAAAAGCTTTCGGCACGACTTGCCGAGCTTGACGACTGCTCCAAAAAAGACACTTTTCGCCGGCGCGGAGACCTTATAACCGCAAACCTGTACCGGATTCCCAACGGTGCCTCCGCCGCTTCGGTTTTCGATTACGAAACCGGTGAGGAGACGGTTATCCCGCTTGACAGCCGTCTGTCGCCCGCCCGCAACGCACAGCGTATGTATGCGAAATATTCCAAGCTCAAACGAGCCGAGGAGCATTTGCATACGCTTATCGCATCCGACCGCGCCGAGCTGGATTACGTGATGTCTGTCGAGGACGCGCTCTCCCGTGCACGCACCCGCCGCGAGCTCGATGAAATACGCACCGAGCTTTCCGAGGTAGGTTACCTTTCCTCCGGACATGCCAAACCCTCCGGATCTAAAAAGCCCGCAAAGAAGCTGCCGGCAGGCGCACCGCTTGTGTTCCGCACTACCGACGGACTGAAAGTAACGGTAGGAAGAAACAACCGGCAAAACGATTATATTACCCAGTCCGCCGAAAAGACGGATATCTGGTTCCATGTCCGGAAATCTCCGGGTTCTCATGTTGTGCTCAGCACCGGCGGTGAGGAGCCGACCGACCGCGACTATACCGAATCGGCAATGCTCGCCGCTTTTTATTCGTCCGTACGCGGTGCGCAGAATGCCGAGGTGGATTATACGTATATCAGGTTCGTGAAAAAACCGTCAGGCTCGAAGCCGGGCTTTGTTACTTACGATAAATACTACACCGCCGTTGTAAACGCAGAAATGCCGGAGGTATTATGCGAAAAATAACAGCATGTGTTTCCGCCGTACTGATCGCTGTGCTTCTGCTGTACGGCTGCCGGGATTATTCTGCGGACGATTTCTCATATACGGGCACCGAGCTCAGCATTATGGCGGAGCTGAGCATGCAGACGGACGGGTATATATCGGCGGTATGGCCGGACAATCTTCCCGAAAGCGTACCGAAGCCGGAGGAGTTCGAATCTCTTTCCGTAACGGTTCGCGATTCCGATTGGTATACCGTGTCCGAGCTGACATTCACCTGCGATACGGGTGTTTTCGCCCTGTGGCAGGCAAAGATCGATTCCGGTTTTTCCCGTGAGCCGGGGGTGGACGGTTCGCTTTCGGACGCCGATTACACCTTCTATTCCGACGGGTCCGTAATTCTTCGGGTACAGACCTCCGTTTTCGGCGATACGGCGTCGGTTGCACTGGCCGTGACCGTTCCGGAGCCGTTCCCGTTGTGGCTCGGTGCGTTTCCGCATATAGAAACCTCCGCAGCCGAGTGTATAATATCCGTAACCGGAGACGGCGCCGCATATTACGCGACCGTATCCTATATCGGCTCGCAGGATTTCGATTCCGATACAGCCGAATACCTTAAGGCGCTTGCCGCCGCCGGGTACGACTGCGATGCCGACAGTGCCATCCTTGTTACCGGGGACGGTACATACAGCGTATGGTTTAACGAAAAGAACGAAGGCATTCCGGAAATCAGCTATTGGTTTGAGAAAGGAGAATGATATATATGAGCATTGAAAAGGATTGGAACCGGGTCGAAGAAGACCTTAAGGCTATCGGAAAGGATCTTAAAGAGACTAAATTCGACGGCGACAAGTATCTGCGGTTCGGAAAGCACCTCGGCAAAACGCTTGTAAAGACGATCGAGTACGGTGCGGCTTCGATATCAAAGTGGGCGAATACCGAGGATCCTGCGGATAATTGCGATACTTCCTGCGGATCCGATTCCGAGAAGGATTGACCCATATAAACCGGAATGCACCCCGGAGGCTGCAGCCTTCGGGGTGCATTTTGTCTGCTCTGACGGTTATTTGTTTTTTATCGTTTTCATAAGCATTCTTGCAACATCGGCTTTGGTCATTTCGGTGTCCGCCTGACCGGTTCCCGTTACAATTCCGCCGTAGCCTCCGGCAGTCAGCGCCGAATTCGCCATAAGCTCCGCCTCCGCGAAGGTTACGGTTCCGGTCGGATTAAAATATCCGTCGTCAAGAGATACGATACCGGTGCGCAGTGCCAGCGCAAGGTATCCTTTCGCCGCAGGGGTAAGAATATCGTCGTCCTCGAACAGCGTGTCTTCGCAGGGCTCCGCACCGTCCTCGAGACCGAGCGCGGATATAAGCATAACGAGAAAGTCTATCCGAGTAACCTTTTCATATGGCGAAAAATAGTACTCGCCGCTTTTATAGGTGTAGGTCATTACACAGTTCTGAGACATAACGACAGCCGCGGCGTAGGCGTCGTTTCCATCCATATCCGCAAAAGCGATTCCGTATTTGTTGTCTTCAACGCTTATACCTACAGTCGCTTCTTCGGAGGAGGCTCCGTATTTGTCGGCAGCGACATAACGGAATTCGTCTTTTCCGGTAAAGCCTTCAATGGGAGTGTAAACGATATGCCCGTCGCTCCCCACAGCGAGGTATCCGTTTTCGGGGTAGGAGGTCACTCTGACCGTAACGGCGTCCCCGTCCGGATCACCGGCGGCGAGCGTGTGAATCAGCGGAACGCCTCCGACCGTAGAAACCTTTTCGTCAGAGGTTATCGGAGCGGCATTCACTCCACCCGACATGGTAATTCGGCACATCACATCGGTATTAAGCCATTCCTCGGCACCGAACCGGAAGGTGAAGGTTGCGGTCGCAAGTCCCTCCAGCTTCGGAGTGAAGGTCAGAAACGCCAGTGAATCCGCGGCTATCGTCTGTCCCTCGGTGCATTCGGTTCCGGACAGTGCAAGAACTCCGCTTTGGGCGGGCGGCAGATCGATAAGCGTGATATAGTCTATGCCCTGTCCCGCCGCTTCGGTGAAATCTTCGGCGGTGAACAGTACCGGGGTGCCGGACACCCCCTTCTTTTCAAGCACGGTTTCCGCTCTCATTACTCCTAATGCGGGTGACAGTCCGTAACCCGCGGCTGCCGCCGGAATAACCGCCGCTGCAAATACGGATATCGTGAGCAAAGCGGCAAAAAGCTTTTTAATCATTTCGATCCCCTTTCTGTTTTGATACGATTAATTTGCCCCGCGGCGATAAAAATATTGCATTTATGCGCAAAATATAGTACAATTTGAGCACTGAAAGG
>SFLA01000039.1 GCA_004553575.1 Clostridiales bacterium | reverse complement strand
AGGTTCCGGGGGGCTGTTTTATGAAAGGCGGTTTTCGTGGAAAAAACCAAAAAGATAATAGCTCTGAAGCAGAATTACCTGTTCGGAAAAGCATACGATAAGGGAAAATGCTTCGCACAGTCCACCATAGCGGTGTATATACTTAAAGATTACCGTCACGGCGCGACTAGGTTCGGCATAACCGTGTCAAAAAAGCGCGGAGGTGCCGTTGAAAGAAACCGTGCAAAAAGGGTGATACGTGAGGCGTTCAGGCATCTCAGACCTTATGTGAAGGACGGGTATATAATTGTTGTTGTCGCCAGACAAGCATGCATGAAGGCTCCCTGCGCCGTTGTAGAGGGAGAGCTTGAGGAAGTATTGAAAAGGGCGGCCCTTCTGGCAGGAAAAGATGTTTAGAAAGCTTTTTACAGCACCCATTAAGTTTTATCAGAAGCACGTTTCTCCCGGACTCGGAAGTAACTGTCGTTTTTATCCTACCTGCTCGCAATACGCGATCGAGGCGATCGAGGAGTGGGGTGTGATAGCAGGGTCGGCGCTTGCTTTGTGGCGGCTGCTGCGCTGCAATCCTTTCTGTAAATGCGGTTACGATCCGGTCCCCACAAATAAGAAGGGAAAACACACCAAGTGAATATTATGGATATTCTTTACGTGCCCTTTGGGTACGTAATGAAAGGCTGTCTCTGGATTTCACAAAACCGGTTCTGGATTGCCATTATCTTCTTTTCTCTGATAATGGAGGCCGTGCTGCTGCCGCTTTCGATCAAGCAGCAGAAGGCGTCCGTAAAGCAGCAGAAGCTGAAGCCGATGGAAATCGCCATAAGGCGCAAATATAAGGGACAGAACGACAAGGTTACCCAGCAGAAATGCAATATGGAGATACAGGAGATGTATCAGAAGAACGGCTATAACGCTTTTGCGGGCTGTCTTCCTCTCCTTATCCAGTTCCCGATAATCATTGCGCTTTATGCGATAGTCAGAAACCCCATGCAGTATACGCTGTTTATGAACGATGCGGATATTGACGTTATGTATGCCGATTCGATAGTTCTCTGCGAGCAGGTAAAAGACGGTCTCGAGGAGGATCTTGCCGCGCTTGTCGTAACCGACGGCGAGCCGGAGTCCGAAACATCTTCGTCCGGCGCCGCGGCATACACTGACCCCGAACTTGCCGAGACCATAGAATCCGCGATAAACACCTTTACCGGATATCAGAAAAACATGTGCGATAGATATATCGAGAAAGACGGGGTTTATTCGTTCTATATCGTAACCGACGGCGGGTGCTATGTCGTAACCGACGGAAAGTATGAGCTTTCGGCTTCCGACGCAATTCCGTCCGACGCCGTAAAGTCCGTGCGCGAGGAATACATTGCGGTTTCGCTTACCAAGCATTTCGACAGATACGTGCGCGAGGCGCTTTCCGAATACGGGCTGTGCGGCAGTCTGCTTGAAAACAGCGACGAGATAATACTCAAAAACGCCTTCGGATACACCGCAAGCCCGGTTTATTATGAGGCGATAAAGAATCTGCCCGATTACGAATTTCTCGGAATGTCGCTGCTCGACAAGCCTTCGTTCTTTTCGAACATATCGTGGCTTATCGTAGTACCGCTGCTTGTTTTCATTACCAGCTTCGGCAGCATGTATGTTTCAAGAAAGCTCCAGCCCCAGAATGTCGATGCCGACGGCAATCCGGTAAAGATGCCCGGCGGAAAGTTCATGGAATGGGGAATGCCGCTCATGTCGCTCTATTTTGCGGCAAACTTCCAGGCGGCAATCGGCGTCTACTGGGTGTGGCGAACGCTTTTCTCCACCGGAAAGCAGATATTGCTTTCAAAGATGTATCCGCTGCCCGTGGTCACCGAGGAAGATATAAAAGAAGCGCAGAAGCAGTTCAAGACCTCACGTAAAAAGAAGAAGATCGTCATCGAGGTCGATGAAGACGATCACTCATACGACAATATAAAGGTGTCGGAAGCTGAAAGTGCGGCTATCGACCGTACCGGCAGAAAGATAAAAATGCTCGGTGCGGACGATGACGACGATCCGCCCGCCGCCGTTTCGGAAGCGGATGCGGAAGGCACCGATAAGGAGCAGAAAGAATGATAAAAGAAGTCGTTATATCCGCGAAGACCGTGGATGCAGCGGTCGAGCAGGGTGCCGCACAGCTTGGCACCGATCTTTCAAAGGTTAAGTACGAGGTTATCGAACAGTCACGCAAGGGTCTGCTCGGAATCGGAGCGTCAGACGCAAAGGTAAGAGTTTACACCGAGCCCACTCCCGCCGACAGGGCAAGGGATTTTGTGGAAAACATTCTTGCCGATATGGGCATGACCGCGGAAGTGAGCATAGTCGAGGAAACCGACGACGGAGCGGTTATAACCGTGTCCGGAGGCGGTCTCGGATCGCTCATAGGGCATCACGGCGAGGTTTTGGATTCGCTGCAGTATCTTGCCTCGCTTTCCGCAAACCGCGTCCACGACGGATTCTACCGCGTCACGCTGGATGTCGGCGGATACCGCGAGAAGCGTGCCGATACTCTTAAAAAGCTCGCACAGCGCATGGCCGAGAAGGTGCTTAAGTATAAAAAGAGCTTCGCGCTCGAGCCAATGAACCCCTACGAGCGCCGTATTATCCATTCGGAGATACAGAAGATCGAGGGAGTATCCACCTATTCAATAGGTCAGGATGCCGACCGGAGAATAGTTGTCTGCCTTGAGGGAAAGGAAAAGAACCGTACCGAGCGCGGCAATAAAGCCGGAGTATAATTTTATTAACCGGAACACAATAAACAAAACGCCCCGCGGGAGCCGTAAGGTCCGCGGGGCGTTGCAGTATCTTCGGAAATGACTTATTTAAGAAAATCGGGGTCCCAGGTGCCGGAGGTGAAAATTCTGGTGGGAGTGCCGTCCTTCCAGCCGGTGATATCAAGATCCTCGCAGCCGATCATAAAATCGACGTGAATCATCGAATCGTTAATGCCGGCGGCGGTCTGTTCCTCCTTGGTCATGCTCTCGAATCCCTCGAGCAGGTTCGCAAACCCGGCTCCGAGCGCGACATGACATGCCGCATTTTCATCGAACAGCGTGTTGTAGAACAGTATTCCGCTGCGGTTTATCGGACTTTCGACCGGCACCAGAGCCAGCTCGCCGATCATATGCGCACCGTCGTCGGAATCGATCACCTTGCGGAGCAGTTCCTCGCCCTTCTTTGCGCTTACCAATGTCACTCTTCCGTCGGTAAAGGTTACCGAGAAATCTTCAACAAGGTTGCCGCGGAGCGAAAGCGGCTTGGTAGCCACAAGGGTTCCTTCGCATTTACCGGCAACGGGGGTGGTGAATATCTCCTCGGTCGGCATATTCGGATTATAATAGACGTCTCCGAGCGTCTCGCCTCCGCCGAGCCACATGACCTTGGGGTTAAGGGTACAGCGGAAATCCGTGCCGTTGGACGAGCGGTATTCGAGGTAATCGAACTTTGCGGCGTTAAGACGGGCGCATTTTGCGGCAAAATCGGCGTTATGACGCGCCCATTCTGCGGACGGGTCGGAGCCGGGGGTTACGTAAACGGTGGAAAGAATCGCGTCCCACAGCTTTTCGACAGCGGTCGAGGTCCGGATTCCGGGGAATACCTTTCTTGCCCATGCCTTGCCGGCGGCGGCGACTATCGTCCACTGATATTTATTGTCCATGCGGTCGTAATAGCTCTTCAGACGCTTGTAGTAAGCGACGTTCGCCTTCTGCATTTTGTCGGAAGACACGCCCTTAAGACCGTCCGGGTCATCCGATATAATATTTATATAAGCGGGCAGATTGTCGCAGTCGAACGAAAGCTTTGCCTCCTGCCAGTCGTGCACTTCGCAGAGGTTTTTAACGGACATGTGCCTGTAATCGAGCTTGGTTTTGGCATCGCACTTCCAGTCTATACGTACCTCACGTGCTCCGGCGCGGTATGCCTCCTCGGCAACGGTAACGGCAAATTCGTTCATCTCGACCGAGGCGCGGATAACCACGAACTGTCCCTTCTGGACATTGGCGCCGGTGCGGACTGCCAGCCGGGCATATTCCCTGAGCAGAGTTTTATTCATGTCCCTTCTCCTCAATCTTGCGCACCGCCCACTTGGCTATCTGGATTTTTGTGCGGTCTGCTCCGGTTTCGATAAGCAGCATATCGTCGCGGATTTTAATAATTATGCCGATAATCCCGCCGACGGTGGAAATGGTATCGCCCACCTCGAGCGAGTTGAGCATGGCCTGAGTTTCCTTCTCCTGCTTCTTCTGCGGACGGATTATCATAAAGTAGAATATCGCAATGACGGCAACCAGCATTACAAGCGTCATTATCGTCGAAGCGGTGGTGTCAACCGTCTCGCCGTTTGCGTCGGTGGCGGTGCAGGCGCAGAGCGACAAAGCGAGCGCGAGCATAAGAACAAGGACAAGCAGTTTCTTCATTTTCGGGTTTCCTTTCGGTAAGGTCAGTATTTTATTCTGTTAACGGATACACAGTATCCGGTGCGGTTGTCGGTCTCGAACAAAGCGCCGCAGATAATCATTTTTCCGGACGGCTGCTTCTTGCGCGAGAAGGTTCGTGTAATAAAACGGTTGACCGCGGTTGTCGGCTCGGCGCCGATAACGCTGTCCTCGGTGCCGCACATGCCTATATCGGTGATATAGCCGGTACCCCGGTCCAGCAGACGCTCGTCTGCGGTCTGAACATGGGTATGCGTTCCGAATATGCAGGAAATCCTGCCGTTGAAGTAATATGCAAACGCGGTCTTTTCGCTGGTAGCCTCGGCGTGAATGTCGCATACCGCAAGGTCATAAAGCCCTTTCTTGCTCTCCAGCAGACGGTCTGCAGCGGCGAAGGGGTTGTCGCACGGATCCATCATTACCTGACCCATAACGTTAATGACCAGCAGCCGGAGTCCTTCGCAGACGGGGAGTATTGTCCAGCCTCTGCCGGGCGCCGATTCCGGAAGATTAAGCGGACGGATCACCGTGTCGCTGCATTCGTCAAGAAAATCGTACACCTCGGGTCTGCGCAGGGTGTGATTTCCGCCGGTAATGACATCGGCGCCGGATGCAAGCAGCAGCCTTGCACAGCGTTCGTCAAGCGCGGAATTGTCGGCGGTATTCTCGCCGTTAACAATTACAAAATCCGCTTTCTCCGCCCGTTTTATCGCGGGGAGGGCGGCTGCGACATATTCGGCGCCGGACGGAAACTGTACGTCGCCTACGGCAAGTATTCTCATAATCCCGAAGCACCCCCTGCCTTCCTTACTGAATGACGGGCGGGGCGCATATGCGTGCGCCCCGACGAAAGTTATTTCGCGTATTCAAACGAGCGGGTCTCTCTTATCAGGTTGACCTTGATCTGTCCCGGATATTCAAGCTCGGATTCGATCTTCTTTGCGATATCCCGTGCGAGGAAGACCATATCGTCGTCGCTTACAGATTCGGGCTTGACCATTATGCGGACCTCGCGGCCGGCCTGTATCGCGAAGGACTTCTCGATTCCGTTGAACGAATTTGCGATCTCCTCGAGCTTCTGCAGACGCTTGATATAGCTCTCGAGATTCTCGCGCCGGGCCCCGGGCCGCGCCGCGCTGACGGCGTCTGCCGCCTGAATTATTACCGCAATTACGGTCTGCGCCTCGACATCGCCGTGGTGCGCCTCGATTGCGTGAATAACGTCTTTGGATTCCTTGTATTTACGGGCAATGTCAACGCCTATCTGGACATGGCTGCCGTCGATCTCGTGCGTCATCGCCTTGCCTATGTCGTGCAGCAGTCCCGCACGGCGGGCAAGCACCGGATCTACTCCGAGCTCGGAAGCGATCATACCGGCGATGTGCGAAACCTCTATCGAATGTCTGAGCACGTTCTGACCGTAGCTGGTGCGGAACTTCAGCCTTCCGAGCAGCCGGATAAGCTCGTGGCTGAGACCGTGCACGCCGGTTTCTATAACCGCCTGCTCGCCGGCCTTCTTTATTACGGAATCGACTTCCTTGCGGCTCTTCTCGACCATCTCCTCGATTCTCGAGGGATGTATGCGTCCGTCGGCTATCAGCTTCTCCAGGGTGAGCCGTGCGATTTCGCGGCGTACCGGATCGAAGCAGGAAACGGTAATTGCCTCCGGAGTGTCGTCTATAATAAGATCGACCCCGGTCATTGTCTCTATTGCACGGATATTACGGCCTTCTCTGCCGATAATCCTGCCCTTCATTTCGTCCGACGGGAGATCGACTACCGAAACCGTCGCCTCCGCCACGCTGTCCGCCGCGCAGCGCTGTATGGCCAGCGCAACTATGTTTCTCGCCTTTTCCTCGGCGGTGTCCTTATATTCCTGCTCGACCTCGCTCAGCTTTACCGCCATATCGTGGCGCGCCTCCTGCTCGACCCGGGCAAGCAGCGAAGCACGCGCTTCCTCGACAGACATCTGGCTTATGCGCTGAAGCACCTCGGACTGCTCGGCCTTCATGCTCTCGAGAGAAGCCGCACGTTCCTCGTTCTCTTTTATCTTTGCGGTAAGAAGCTCGTCCTTTTTATCGAGATTATCGGATTTTTTATCGACGTTTTCTTCCTTTTGCTGAACCCTGCGCTCGAGACGCTGTACCTCTGCGCGGCGCTCCTTAAGCTCGCGGTCGGCCTCGTTCTTTACGCGGATTGCTTCTTCCTTTGCCTCTACCAGCGCTTCCTTCTTGCTGGCCTCCGCGTCGCGTTTTGCCTCGAGCCTTATTCTGTCTGCCTCCGCCTCGGCGGAGCCGATCTCTTTTTCCGCAATGGATCTGCGTATAAGATAACCGATAAGCGCGCCGATAATTATCCCGACGACCGCGGCTATCGCACAATAAATGTACTCCATAGATTTATCCTCCGTATATAGTAAATCTATGTTTCCCGACCCAATATTAAATGTATGATTGATTTACGAATCTATATAAAATACATCTATATATAATCGAGAAACACTCGATAAGCGTAGTATAGCCTATTTTTACCGTCGTGTAAAGCGTGAACCCGTGCACGCCGGCCAATGTTTACACATTGTTCATATTTTTGCCGCGGTTGACTTTCGGCGCGCGGTGATGTATAATAAACCGAATATACGAGAGGTGCGAAGAATGGGTCATTATTTCGATTACGCTGCAACGTCGCCGGTGTGCGCAAGTATCGGCTGCGATGTGTTCCGGACGTTCGGAAATCCGTCGAGTTCTCACGCCGAGGGCGCCGCCGCACGCAGGCTGCTCGAGGAGAGCCGGCGTGACATTGCGGCATTGATGTGTTCCGATCCCGAGGAGGTTTTTTTCACCTCCGGAGCGACCGAGTCCAACTGCACCGCCGTATTCGGAGCCTGCGCCGCCCGCGCACGGCATTCAAAGGTAATAGTAACCGACGACAGCGAGCATCCCTCGGTTGCCGCACCGGTCGCTCAGCTCGAAAGCCGGGGATACACCGTCGTGCGGATAAGCACCCGCGGCGGCAGGCTTGATACGGACGCGCTTCGCGACGCGCTTTCACAGCCGGTTGCGCTGGTAAGCATTATGGCGGTCAACAACGAGACCGGAGCGGTGTACGATATTCCCGCTGTCCGGCGCGAGATTGACCGAAGCGGCTGCGGAGCTTTACTGCATTGCGACGCGGTTCAGGGATTTCTTAAATACGGCAGGAACGGTTTTTTCACCTCGCAGTGCGATCTTATGTCGGTATCCGCGCACAAGATCGGCGGGTTGAAGGGCTGCGGGGCGCTGTTTGTCCGCAGGGGGGTGCGCATACCGCCCATGCTGCTCGGAGGAGGTCAGGAAAAGGGCTTCCGCTCCGGCACCGAAAACACCGTCGGTATATACTGCTTTGCTGAAGCGGCGCGGAATTTCGGCTCCTCTGCGCTTAAGGGCGTGTACGAAAAGACGTTGGACGCCGTCATAAGAGCCGGGCTTTCGCCGCATATTCCGGAATCTCATTGCTACCACATAATATCCGCTTCAATGCCGGGGGTGCGCAGTGAGACGCTTATAAACTATCTTTCGTCGGTCGGAGTGTACCTTTCGGCGTCGTCGGCGTGTTCTTCGAAGAAAAAGGGAAACCGCGTGCTCGAGGCGTTCGGCCTTGCTCCGGATGAAATCAATTCCGCGGTGCGGATAAGCGTTTCGCCGCTAACCGGCGATGAAGATATTGCCGCACTCGAAAGCGCGCTCCTGTCTGCGCGGGAAAGGTTTGGAAAATGAAGGAAATAATTCTGCTTAAATACGGCGAGCTGGTGCTTAAGGGTCTTAACCGCAGCACCTTTGTCGCGCTTGTCGAAAAACGGGTAAGAAACCTGCTTTCCGGCGTTTCCGGCAGCTTTTCGCTTCGTTACGCTCAATCCACACTGTGCATACGCCCGTCGGAGGACGCGGATGTGGATACCGCATTTGCGCTTATGAAGAGGGTGTTCGGTGTCGCTTCGGTATGCCGCGGTTACGAGTGCGGAAAGGACATGGACGCGATTACTTCCGCTGTGCGGGAGAAGGCTCCCGAGCTGTTGGGACGTGCGAGCACCTTCAGGTGCAACGCAAAGAGGTCGGATAAGAAGTTTCCGTATCCGTCCCCGGAAATATCTGCGATCTGCGGCGGCGCGGTGCTCGATGTGATGCCGCATCTGAAGGTGAATATGGCATCGCCCGACGTTACCCTTACCGTAGAGGTGCGGGACGACGCCGCGTTTATACACGGCGGAGGCGAGCGGGGCGCAGGCGGCATGCCAACCGGATCGGGCGGCAGGGCGCTGCTGTTGCTTTCGGGCGGAATCGACAGTCCGGTCGCCGGATATATGATCGCAAAGCGCGGACTGTATGTAGACGGTCTTTATTTTGAATCTCCGCCGTATACCGGCGACCAGGCGCGGGAAAAGGTGGTTGCTCTCGCGCAGAAGATAAAGGGTTATACCGGAAAAATGTTCCTTAACACGGTAAGCGTGACTGAGATACAGGAGGAAATAGTGAAAAAGTGCGATGAGCGCACCTTCACGCTTATGCTCCGCCGGTTTATGATGCGAATATCCGACCGTCTGGCAGAGGAGTTCGGTATCGGCGCGCTGGTCACCGGCGAATCGCTCGGGCAGGTCGCGTCCCAGACGCTGGAGGCGTTGTCCGTAACCGACGCGGTGCCGACCCGTCCGGTGCTTCGTCCGTGCATCGGCATGGACAAATCCGAAATAACCGATATAGCGCGGAAAATCGGAACCTACGATATATCGATCCTTGCGTACGAGGATTGCTGTACGGTGTTCACCCCGAAGCATCCGCTCACCCGTCCGACCCCGGAGCAGATTGAGGCGGAGGAGGCAAAGCTGGACGTCGAAGGGCTTACCGAGCGCGCTTTAGCAACGAGAGAGGTTATCAGGCTGTGAAGGCGGCGGTTGACGAACTGAAAAAAAGAGGGCTTACCCTCTGTGTGTGCGAATCCTGCACCGGAGGGCTTATAGGCGCGGAGATATGCTCGGTACCGGGCGCCTCGGAGGTTTTTGCCGGAGGTCTTATAACATATACCGAGCGCACAAAGGTTTTGCTTGCCGGAGTCGACCCCGAAACCATTCGCAGGTACGGGGTGGTATCCGAGCGTACGGCATCGGAAATGGCGGAGGGTGCGCGCAGAGCTTGCGGCGCCGATCTCGGGCTGTCCGTCACCGGATATGCCGGACCGACCGGAGATGAGGTCGGCAAGGTCTGCTTCGGCATTTCGTCGGGCGAAAGGACAGAAACCGTTACAAAGCGCTTTCCGGGCGGGCGGGACGAGGTACGCCGCTCTGCGGCAGAATTCGCGCTTAAACAGCTTACGGTATTTTTGACGAAAAACTATTGACAACGGCGGAAGGCTGTGATAGAATACTCGGGCAAACAGCGGTATTGTGTAATGGTAGCACAGCAGACTCTGACTCTGTATGTCTGGGTTCAAATCCTAGTACCGCTGCCAAAAAATCCAACTCGTAAGAGTTGGATTTTTTCATTTGTGCCGACAGGCACAACATCGTTTGACCGAAGGTCAACATCATTTCGAGCGAAGCGAGAACATCATTGCCGCTCGCGGCACAAATGAACGAGGTTGCGACAAGTCGCAAATGATATGGGCTATCGCCCAACGATGTTACGCCTGCGGCGTAAACGATGTTGCGCTTCGCGCAAACGGAGAGGTAGCTGTTTGTGCAGTGCGCTGATTTGTAGTTGATTTTTAACTGAAAATATGATGTAATTAGTTTAAGAAAGGTGGTGTGGTTATGAAAGAAGATAAGCTCGGTGAGCTGTCTATGGAATTATCCGTAGAAGTTTTGAAGCTGACAAAAGAGTTACGCTCAAAGCACGAAACCGTTATCTCAAATCAAATCGGCAGAAGCGCGACGAGTATTTGCGCAAATATTGCCGAAAGCAAATATGCTCATAGCCGCGCC
>SFLA01000038.1 GCA_004553575.1 Clostridiales bacterium | reverse complement strand
ATTTTAACCTTTTTTTCGGCAGTTACCGGCTTCCACCTTGACTGCATGTATATTATATCCTCCATCTCACGCCGCGAGACGAAATTAGACAAGCCGTCAGTACAAAGCAGCAGGTAATCGTACTGGATATCGAAAAACATATCCGGCTCGACCATATCGTCTACTCCCAGAGCGCGGAGAATGATATTCTTCTTCGGGTGATGCACCGCCTCACGCTCGCTGAGCGCCCCGTTATCGATAAGCATCTGTACAAGAGAATGATCCTTGGTTATCTGTATGCCCATTCCGCCGGTGAACGAATACATACGGCTGTCTCCAACGTTTACCGCTGCATTCCTGCCCTTGCAGGAAAAGAAGGCGACAAGCGTGGTTCCCATTCCGTAGCAATCGTTATCCGTCTGCGCACGGGAATAAACCGCCTTATTTGCGCAGACGACCGCAAGACGCAGCACCTTTACCAGATCCTCGCGCAGCATTGCAGACGGGTCGGTATCCCTAAGAGACGCGTTAAGCGTCTCCTGATAAACCTCGCAGGCGAGCTTACTCGCTACGTTTCCGCCGGCGGCGCCGCCCATTCCGTCGCACACGACCGCGGAAAAATATTTCTTTTCGGTGGCGATAAGAAAATAATCCTGGTTGTTCTTGCGTTTTTTACCGACATCGGTGTTGCCGTAGCAGATCAAGCGAGCATCACTCCTCCGTATGTTCCGCCCTGAGCTGACCGCAGGACGCATTAATATCCCCGCCGAGACGCCGGCGGACGGTAGTATTTATTCTATACGATTCGAGTATTCCTGCAAAACCGTTAACCCTCTCGCGGGTGCTTTTTTTATATCCGCGCTCTTTAACCTCGTTTACCGGGATAAGATTCACATGACAGAGCTGACCGGCGAGCAGCCGTCCGAGCAAGTGCGCGTCACGGTCGGAATCGTTAACCCCCGACATAAGCGCATACTCATATGATATACGGCGGTTTGTTGCCGAGGTGTATCTCCTGCACGCCGCCATAAGCGAATCAAACGGGTATATTTTTGCTACCGGCATTATCCTGCGGCGGATCTCGTCGCACGGGGCATGAAGCGAAACCGAAAGAGTTATCTGAAGCTTCTCGCGAGAGAGCGCATCGATTTTATCGACCAGCCCGCAGGTTGAAAGCGAAATATGACGGTGTGAAATGTTAAGCCCCGCAGGATCGTTGACCAGACGCAGAAACCGCAGAACATTATCGTAATTGTCGAGCGGCTCGCCGATTCCCATAAGGACGATACCCGTAACCTTCTCGCCGGTGTCGCGCATAACCGCCATTACCTGCTCGAGCATCTCACCCGCCGTAAGGTTGCGGCGGAAGCCGTTCAGCGGCGACGCGCAGAACGAACAGCCCATCCTGCAGCCTGCCTGAGTGGATATGCAGACGGTATTGCCGTATTTATAGCGCATTAAAACGCTCTCTATTTTCTCGCCGTCCGAAAACGAAAACAAATATTTTATCGTCCCGTCAATCTTCGATACGAGCCTGGAGGCAATCTCCGCCCGTGCGATAACACAGTTTTCCGAAAGCCGTGTGCGGAGCGCAGAGGGCAGCGCCGTCATAACCGAAAAATCGGTATCGCCTGCGCTGAGACGGGCGAAAACCTGCCCGGCGCGGTATTTCGGCTCGCCTATCGACAGAAAATACTCCTCGAGCTCGGCGGGATACATGCTTTTCAGATCGGTCATTATCTTTTTCCGAGCCATTCGGCCGCAACGGAGGCAATCTCCTTAAGCGCACCGGGCTTGAACGGCGATATTACCCCGCCCGCTTCGCAAAGCTCGGTAAATGTAAGGCTTCCGCCCTTGCGCGTGTAGGCCAGATAGTTTTCAAACGCCTTGCCGTAGTCCTTCTGCGACATCGCCCAGTATTCAAGCGCAACCGTCTGGGCAAGGCAGTAATCGATATAATAAAACGGATAATGATATATATGAAGCTGACGCTGCCATATGCGCCCGTCGCGGTAAAACGGCAGATCGCCGTCCGACAGATACGGGCGATATATCGATTCGAGCTTTTTCCATTCCGCGTGCCGCTCCGCCGGAGTAAGCTCCGGATGAGCATATATTATATGCTGGAAATGGTCTACCATTGTACCGTACGGAATGAAGTTGACGCAGCCTTCAAGATGCGAATACAGCGCCTTTTCGGTCTGGTCTCCGTAAAACAGACTGTTCCACTTCCACGCAAAGAATTCCATTGACATGGAATGAACCTCACACGCTTCTGCGGTCGGCGACGCATACTCAAGAAGCTCGAAATCGCGGGACATATACGACGCAAAGGCGTGTCCGGCCTCGTGAGTGAGTACATCAACGTCGCCGCTCGTACCGTTGAAATTGGAAAAGATAAACGGAGCGCGATAAAGCGGAAGGTCCGTGCAGTAGCCACCCACCTGCTTGCCGGGCTTTGCGAGTACATCGAGCAGCTCATTATCGTAAAGGAAGTCAATGAACTCTGCGGTATACGGGCTCATCTCGCGGTACATTCTGCGTCCCGCCGCCAGCAAATCCTCGGCTGTTCCCTTCGGAACGGCGTTGCCGTCAGGACGCAGGAAGGAGTTGTTGAAAAGCTCAATCCGGTCAACGCCTATACGCTCCGCCTGACGTCTTTTCAGCTCGCAGGAGATAGGCACTATATCCTCGACTACCTGACGCCTGAATTCCGCAACATCGTCGGGGGTATAGCAGTTACGGTTCATTCGGTAATAGCCGAGCTCGGTGAAATCCGAATAGCCCAGCTTATGAGCAATCTCGGTACGCAGTGCGACCAGCTTATCAAAAATACCGTCCAGCTCATCGCCTATCGAATCGTAATAATTACCGAGAGCGGTATAAGCGGCGCGGCGTACGCTTTCTTCGCGGTTCTCGCAGTACGGAGCCATCTGGGAGGTATTAAGCACCTTGCCGTCGAATTCTATCCTTGCGGAAGCAATAAGCTTGGCATACGACGAAACGAGCGCGTTCTCCTGCTGAAGCAGCGGTACTATATCCGGTGAAAATGTCTTAAGCCGGATCTCTATGTTTCTGAAAAGCAATCTTCCGAATTTCTTTTCCAGTTCGGGGCGGAACCGGCTGGAATACAGCGCAAGCATGAATTCCTGCTCCGCCTCCTCTGCCACCGGCTGCTGCTCGTCGCAGAAATCGTTCTCGGCGGAATAGAACGCGTCGCGCGTGTCTATGGAATGGCGGATATATGCAAGAGTGAACATGGTATTCACCCGGCGCGAAACCCTTTCGTGCTCGTAAACGGCATCGATAATCTCGTCAGCCGACGACGCTCCGTTTACCCGCGCCGCAAGCTCGCCGTAAATGCGCTTGAACTCGGACATATCGACGCGCTCATACTTCATCTCCGAAAATTTCATATGCTGTTATTCCTTTCTCGTTATAACGGCGTAATAGAAGCCGTCGTGTGTTCCGGACGGTAATATCTGTTTTTCGGTATTCAGGACATATCCCGGAGCCGATTTCAAAAACGCTTTAACTATCTCCGAATTTTCGGCGCGGTTTACGGTGCAGGTTGAATACACCATTTTACCGCCGACGCGCAGATATCCCGCCGACGCGCCGAGTATGTCGGACTGGGTATCCTTCAGCCCGGCGAAATCCCCGGCATCCTTGTAACGGATCTCGGGCTTTGTACCGATAACGCCCAGACCCGAGCAGGGAACGTCGCACAGCACCCGGTCGAAGCGTGAAGCAAACGACGGGTCGGAAATGCGTGAATCACGCGCGGCAGTGCCTATAATGCTTATTCCGAGCTTTTTCGCACCTTTCTCGATAAGCGGCAGCTTATTCCGGTGAAGATCGCAGGCAAGAATACTCCCCGTATTATTCATATCGATCGCCGCGCCGAAGCTCTTTCCCCCGGGGCAGGCGCATACGTCGATAACATCCATGCCCGGCCGTGCATCGAGAGCCCTTACCGCCTCCTGCGAGGACAGGCCCTGCACGAAGAACAAACCCTTTTCGAGGTCTCTCATATCCGCACCGGGATAAACCCCGTCGGAATACGGCGTATCTTTTAACGTGTTCGCACGGATGCAAAGCGGACGTCGGACGAAAAAGCTTTGCAGTATATCCTTATATTCCCCCGGATACTGTGCCTTTATCAGTTCGAAAATGCTGTCCGAAACCGAATAGATTACCGCCTCCGGTGCATCGGAGAGGCTGTGCGATATGCTCTCGCGCTCACGGCATACGGAGCGAAGCACCGCGTTTACAAACCCCGCCGACTGCCGGCGGCATGCGCGAGCCTCATTTACCGCCCAGTCGCACACGGCATGGTCGGGTACGCGGTCGAGATACAGAATCTGGTATACTCCCATCCGAAGTATCTCGTTTATTACCGGGTCCGGCGTGCGGGACACGAAGAGTCGGATTATATAATCCAGAGTACGTCTGCGCTCGGTTACGCCCTTTATTAGCTCCGTGCAGAAGGCGCGGTCCGGACCGGAAAGATCGGCATTTTTAAGCTCGATATTCGAATACGCTTCCGAAGCGGTTATCCTGCACAGGATCTTCAAAGCGGTGCTTCGTGCCTTATCCACCGAACAGATCCCCTGTCTTGCAGGCGTTTCCGCGAAGATAGCTGGCGTAATCCGTTACACCCTTCCCCTCGGGCTGAAGCGACGTCACGACCGCACTGCCCGTGCCGCAGGCGATCTCTATGCCGTCTGACAGCGATATAACGGTTCCCGGCTTTCCGCTTCCGGTGCCCGGATGCGCTCTGAGCAGCTTTATCCGTTTTCCGCGGAATACGGTATATGCGGCGGGATACGGAGACAAGCCGCGTATAAGATTACACACTTCGGCTCCGGAGCGGGTGAAGTCCGCCCTGGTCTCCGCCTTGTCTATTTTCGGAGAGTAGGTAACGCCCTCCGAAGGCTGCGGCGTGCGGGGTACCGGACCCTTTTCCGCCGCCGAAAGATATTCGGTTATCATCTCTCCGCCGAGTTCCGCAAGCGAATCGTGGTATTCTCCCGCAGTCATATCCGGCGGTATCGGAATACTTCTTTGCGCTATTATGTCGCCGGTATCCATTCCGGCATCCATATACATAACGGTTATTCCCCCGACTGTATCCCCTTCGATTACGGCGCGGTTTATCGGTGCGGCGCCGCGGTGAGCGGGCAGAAGCGATGCGTGGATGTTCACACACCCGAGCGGGGGTATCGAAAGGATATCCGGCGGGAGTATCTTTCCGTATGCCGCCACGATAAACACGTCTGCGCCAACGCTTTTCAGTTTTCCGGCGACGTCGCCGTCCCGCAGGGTTGCCGGAGTTATGACCTCGATGCCGTTATCGACGGCATATTTTTTAACCGGCGACGGCGTAAGCAGGTAACCGCGTCCGCGTGGCTTGTCCGGCTGCGATACAACCAGAGCAACGTCATGTCCGGCTTCGCATATCGCCCTGAGCGCGGTAAGAGCGAAATCCGGGGTTCCCATAAAAACCAGGCGCATCAGCTTTCCATCTCCTCGGGCGACAGCATACGCGAAGCCTTATCCGTATAAAGAATGCCGTCGAGATGATCTATCTCATGGCAGAAACACCGTGCGATAAGCTCCTCTCCGGTCAGCTCGACCGTCTCGCCGCGGAGGTTAAGCGCACGTACGGTGACCGTGTTGGGACGTTTTACGATTCCGCAGCGTCCCGGGCAGGACAGACACGCCTCGGTGCCCTCCTGACTTCCGGATGTCGACACTATAACCGGGTTTATAAGCTCTACAACGCGACCGCCGCCCATATCGACGACGATGACGCGGCGAAGCACTCCCACCTGCGGAGCCGCAAGCCCGACTCCCCTTGCCTTTGCGAGCGTATCCTTCATATCGGAAACGAGCATTCGTATCCTCGGTGTTATTGCCTCGACCTCGCGCGAATGCTTGCGAAGTGTCGGATCCGGATCCTTAAGAATATGAAGCAGTGCCATTGTTTTTCACTCCTATACTACCGTGGGGTTAATATCGATATCAAGTCTCGCTCCCGTCCGGTCGGACGCGGCGAATTCGCATATACACTGTCTGAAAAGACTGCGCGCCGCGGCGCAGTCGCGGTATTTTACCACCAATCGCTGCCGGTAACGGTTGCCCATCCGGTATATTCCCTCGTTGAAGGGACCGAAGCGTATCATTTCAAGGTCGGGGTATTCCCCGGCGAGCTTGCGGTCAAACATCACCGAAAACGATGAAGCTGCCTGTCTTGTCTCCCGCTCGTTCTCGCCCGAAATACGAAAAATCGCTATTTCGCAGAACGGTGGAAAGATTACCGCCCTGCGCATGCGGATATCGCCGTCAAAGAACTTTTCGTAGTCCTGTTCGCATACCTGCTTCAGTATTTCGCTCTGCGGGTTGGAGGTCTGCAGCACTGCCTCGCCCTCGGCTCCCGCTCTTCCCGCCCTTCCGGAAAGCTGGGTGAGCAGCGAAAACGTGCGCTCGGCCGCACGGAAATCGTTCTGATACAGCAGTGCGTCCACCGATATGACTCCGACAAGCGATACCAGCGGGAAGTCAAGACCCTTTGCAATCATCTGGGTGCCGTACAGCGTATCCGCCTCGTGACGGCGGAACGCACCGAACCGGTTTTCGTGCGAATGACGGGTCGCGGTCGTATCGGTATCCATGCGTATTGACCGAAGAGACGGATAATCGGTCTCGAGCTCGTCCTGAAGTTTCTGGGTTCCGAACCCGAACCGCGCAATCGACCTCTTCCCGCAGCTCGGGCAGGAATCCGGCAGCGGTACGGTGTACCCACAGTAATGACACATAAGCCGCTCACTGCGGCGGCGCTCCGCGCTGAACGCATGGTAAGTAAGCGATACCGAACAGTTCGGGCAGTTAAGCACCGTACCGCAGGACTGACAGCTTACGAAGGCGTTATAGCCTCGTCTGCCGACATAAAGTATCGACTGAAGCCCCGCCTCCCTGGATTGCTTCAGCTTTTCGGAAAGCGTCTCTCCTATCAGCTTACCGGACATGCACCGCGGGTCGTTTTTTATGTCAGCCACGACAGTTTTCGGCATAGCCGCATTGCCGCAGCGTGATTTCATGGTTATTAGCGTATATATACCTTGTTTTGCCTTGTAGTAGCTTTCTACCGACGGGGTGGCGCTTGCAAGCAGCATAAGCGCGGAATTCTTCGAGCAGCGGAACCGCGCTATATCACGGGCATGATACTTCGGACTGCGGTCCGATTTATAGGTATGCTCCTGCTCCTCATCTATTGCGATAAGCCCGAGCCTGCTTACCGGCGCGAACACGGCGCTCCGCGTGCCGATAATCACCCTCTTTTTCCCGTCTGCAATCGAACGTGCGGCGTCAATACGCTCGCCGACGCTCAGCATTGAATGTATTACCGCAAGAGTATCCCCGAATTCTGCGGCATATATCCCCACGGCTTCGGAGGTAAGTCCGATCTCGGGAATAAGCACTATGGCGCTTCTCCCGGAAGCGAGGGTGCTTTTTACAGCCTCAATAATCACTCTTGTTTTGCCGCTGCCGGTCACGCCGAACAGCAGCGCCGCCTTCGGTTCGCCCGAATCAAGCAGCGAATCGACCGTGTGAACCGCCTCCGACTGCTCGTCGGTGAGCGGAAAAATGCTTTTTTCACGCCCGTCCGGCTCGAATGTAGGGCGCTCCTCGCGCCGCGTAGTAATCTCGCAGGCGGATTTGCGGCACATGGACCCTACAACACTGCGCGACACGCCGAAAAATCTTTCGAGCTCGGCAACGGTCAGCTCCTCTTCAAGCACAAGAGCGTCCACGAGAGCGCGCTGCTTTTCCCCGCGGCAAAGCGAATATGCGGTATCCGGATCGACAGCAAGACGCACGCAGGAGGCGTTTTTCTCGTTTATCTTCTCTCGCGGGCGCTGTTTCCGTATTACCGCACCGAGCTTTACGAGCCTGCTTACCGCAGCCGAAGCCTCCTCGCCGAAGGAATACCAGATATCGTCCTCGGTGCGCTCCTTCTCCGCAATAAACCGGTACAGCACCTGCGCCCGGTCGTTAAAGCCGGATATGTCGTATTCGGCTGCGGTATAATAGGTCTCGGCTCCGGAATCGATCCCCGGTGGCAGAACGGTGCGGAGCGCGGCTCCGACCGTACAAAAGCACCTTTCGGCCATGAACAGGCAAAGATCGACCGTCTCGTCGGTTATGAGCCCGTAATCGTCGAGCAGCTCGGCGACCGGCTTGACCGACGGGTATTCGCAATGATCCGAAAAGGCGGTCACCAGCCCCTTGCGAAGCCGGTTTCCGTTCCCGAACGGAACCAGAACGGTACTGCCTCGGCGTATCCCGGCGCGAATGCCGGGCGGTACAAGGTATGCGTACCCTTTGTCAGCGTGGTACGCTATATCGATAATACGAACCGAGCAGTACAGCTTATCAGTCATTATTTTTCGCTTTCGGTCTTCGCGGCATTATCGCCGAGCACAACCTTGTACTCGCCGTCGAGCAGTTTCTCGACTGCCATCGTAACGGCTCTCTCGCCTATCGGATCGGTCGTATCGGGACGGATATCCTTGCCCATGCGATCGTTTTCGGCAGCCTCTGCCGCCCTCTCTGCCTCCGCTCCGGCAAGATCGGTAATATGCCGTGCGGATTTTGCGGCAGCAATAACGAGGGTATAGCGGTTGTACTTGCCCTTGGTTATGTCGTTTACGGTAGGATGGATCATTTTTTCACCTTATTTTCTGAATTTTTTTATAAACTCTTTAATACGTTCCCTGTCCTTCGCGGGGCGTGTTGTGACCATACGGTCTATCTCGTCGGCGGCGACTCTCGCCCTTCCGTCGCAATTGACCACGAGATAATCGTATTCGCAGGCTTTCTCAAGCTCGGTCAACGATGCGGCAAGCCGTTTTTCGATAATCTCCTCGGTCTCGGTGTGTCTGCCGCGAAGCCGCTTCGCAAGCGTGGTATAATCGGGCGGGGTGAGAAATATGAGCAGAGCCTCCGGGAATTTCTCCCGCACCTGCATTGCTCCGTTTACTTCTATATCGAGCAGGACGTTTTTCCCCTCCGAAAGCATTTCCTCGACGAACGGACGCAGCGTCCCGTAGCAATTGCCGACGTATTCGGCATGCTCCAGAAAATCGCCCTCTGCGACCCTGCGGTCGAATTCTCCGCGCGTAATAAAGAAATAATGCTTGCCGTCAATCTCTCCCGGGCGGGGACTGCGTGTCGTCGCCGACACCGAGAAAACGTAGTTCGGATGCATTTCCATAAGCTCTCCGAGTACGGTTCCCTTGCCTGACCCGGCAGGACCGGATATTACCACAAGAGTACCTCTGCCGTTTGCCATATTCACAGCCTCCCGCACAACACGTCCGGATGCTCGGACGAAAGAATTATATGCTCGCTGTCGGTTACTATTACCGACAGAGTTTTTTTACCGCAGCTGCAGTCGATAACCCGTCCGGCGGTTTTTGCGTCCTGTATCAGACGTCGGATAGGAAGACTGTCCGGACTTAAAACCGATACTATACGCGCCGCGTTAACCCTGTTTCCGAAGCCTATATCGAGCAATACCATATTCAGATTCGCACCTCACTCAATATTGGCGGTCTGCTCGCGCAGCTTCTCGATCTCGGTTTTAATGGTTACGACCATCTTTGAAATACCGTAATCGTTGCACTTCGACCCGAGCGTATTCGTCTCGCGGAGCATTTCCGGTATGAGATACTCAAGCTTTTTGCCTACCGGTCCGTCGGAATCGAGTGTCGCCCGGAATTCGGTGCAATGGGATTCGAGCCTCACCAGTTCCTCGGTTACATCGGTACGGTCGGCGTAAGCGGCGCATTCGGTAAGCAGACGGCTCTCGTCCACAGGCACCCCGGCGAGCAGCTCGGTCACCCGGGCGCGTATTTTCTCGTAGTTCTTTTTTACCGTTTCGGGCGCGGTAACGGCAATATCCGCACGCAGCTTTTCTATGCACTCGATATGCTTCAGCATGTCCGTACGGAGTCTCTCGCCCTCGGCGGCACGCATTGCGTCATACTGCTCCAGCGCGGATACGCACACAGGCTTAAGCCGGCTCCAAAGCTCATCGGTGTCCTCGTCGGCACGGCTCTGTATCATTATATCCGGTTTTGAAGCGAGCATCGACAGCGTTATCTCGCCCGGAATACCGTATTCGCTTTTTATTCTTTCCAGAAGCTCGATGTATCCGGAAACGAATTCACGGTTGAGCGAAATCGATACGGGATCGCCGTCAATGCTCTCTACCGTAAGAAAAACATCGATTTTTCCGCGGGTGACATATTTACCGCAAAGTTCTTTTATTTTACTCTCGATAGGTGCGTAAGCCCTCGGCAATCTTGCCGAAATATCCGCAAAACGGTTGTTGACCGACCGTATCTCGAACGTGAGCATCTTTCCTCCGGCCGAGGACT
>SFLA01000037.1 GCA_004553575.1 Clostridiales bacterium | reverse complement strand
CGAGGATGCCAACCTCTGGTTTGAGCATGACACCAAGGGCAGGGCTAAGTACGACGAAAACGGGAATTTCGTAAACATATATCTTACCGATGAAAACGGAGATTATGTGTACTACAAGTCCAAGATGAACGGAAATCAGTATCAGATAAGAGTCTGCTACTATGATTATTACGTTTATTATTACGGATTCGAGCCTTGCTTTGTCTTCGGCGCCGACGGATTCGGTCAGGATATACTCGTTCGCCTCGCAAACGGAGCGAGACTGTCCTTCCTGCTCGCCTTCTCGGTCGCGGCGATAAACTTCATTATCGGTACCTTCTACGGTGCGATTGAAGGTTATTACGGCGGTTGGGTTGATATTATCATGGAGCGTATCTCGGATATCCTGAGCGGCGTTCCGTTCATAGTTACCGCAACGCTGTTCCAGATGCATCTCGCAAACAGAGTCGGCGTTGTCGGATCACTGATCTTCGCATTTATACTGACGGGCTGGCTTAGTACGTCATACCGCGTGAGAACTCAGTTCTACCGTTTCAAAGGACAGGAATACGTTCTCGCCGCAAGAACTCTCGGAGCGAAGGACGCGAGGATTATCTTCCATCACATTCTCCCGAATTCGCTCGGCACCATCGTAACCTCCTGCATACTGATGATCCCTTCGGTCATCTTTACCGAATCGTCGCTGGCGTATCTGAATATAGTTGATCTCCAGACGACGAATTTCACCTCGGTCGGTACTCTGCTTTCAAACGGACAGTCGTCGCTTTCGACCTATCCTCACTGCATATTCTGGCCTGCGCTGTTCATATCGCTGCTGATGATATCGTTTAATATGTTCGGTAACGGTCTGCGCGACGCACTCAATCCTTCGCTGAGAGGAGCTGACGACTGATGGATAATAAGCTTGACGTAAGAAACCTGCGGATTTCGTTCCGTACCAACAACGGTCTGGTTCGCGCCGTACGCAATATAAGCTTTTCGATCGAAAAGGGTCAGACCCTCGCCATCGTCGGCGAGTCCGGTTCCGGTAAGTCGGTCACCGCAAGGGCGGTTATCGGGATTCTTGCTCCCAACGCAATAGTCGAGGGAGGCGAGATATTCTATGACGGCATGGATCTGCTTAAAATACCCGAGGATGAATTCCATAAAATCCGCGGGAACCGTATATCCATGATATTCCAGGATCCGCTGTCGGCGCTTAACCCGATAGTCAGAATCGGTAAGCAGATTACCGAGGCTATGATACTCAACAGCCGTGCAAGCCGCAGGGCTGCGCACCGCGAGTACAAGCAGAAAATTAACCTGCTACGCACCTGCTGCATTCAGGCGCTTAATGCCGAGGACGATGCCGCCGGCGCCGCAAAGGTTGATTCGCAGATCGCCGTGCTTAAGAAATTCATTTCACACGGCTGCGGACTTGAGAAGAAGTACAATGCCGCAAAAGAGAACGCGAATAATATCATTTCCGATATAGACGGCGTGCTGACCGACATTATACGCGGTGTTCCTAAGGATATTGCCGCGTCGGTTAACATTATCTGCCGCTCCTGCTTGTCCGTAAAGCACGAATTCGTTATCGTGCCGGACGAATGCGGGCTTACCGAGGCTGTGGAGCATCTCCGCGCCGCAGGCAAAGCCTACGGAAAATCCGGTTCGGCGGCGGATAAGACAGCGCTGGAGAAGCAGCTTTCGGACGTGAAGAAGATTATCGAAAGCGAGCTTGAAAAGCCTGCCGTAAACTTCTTTACTCTGGGCTATTATGACCTGTACTGCGAAGATAAGGATATAAGCAATAAGGATATCAACGGGCTTAATGCGAGATCGCGCGAATATCTTGACAACAACTTTATGCTCGATTTCCTCGGTGTCGTTGCCAAGGGAATAGCTTATTCCGAAAATCAGAGCAAACAGAACATGGCGGACGCTGTCGGTCTGCTTAAAGAGGGTATTCCCGCGCACAAGCGCAGTGAGCTTGTGAAGGCGGTCGAGAATTCCATTGACCGTCTCGCAATCAGCAAGGACAGCTTTGCGTATACCTTCCGCACCAGTATAAAATCTGCTACCGAAACCTGCGAGCGCGCGATAAAGCTTCAGGATGTAAAACATCCCTCCAAGCACGACCGCGAGTTCCTGTCGTATGCGGACGTCGATCTTTGCAAGAACAATGTCGATCTGGTTATCCGCAGAGTTATCGAGGACTTCGAGTCCAAGATTGCAGCTAATCCGGGCGATGCCGGCTATGCCGACAGAGCAGTGGCGATGATCGACCATATAAAGGAACAGGCGTCGGAAATGATATATACCGTCAGTAAGAGAACCGCTAAGGCAAGGGCAATCAAGCTGATGGAAGAGGTATCGATACCCGAGGCAAGAAAGAGATATAAGCAGTATCCGTTCGAGTTTTCCGGCGGTATGAGACAGCGCGTCGTTATAGCTATAGCGCTTGCCTCCAACCCCGATATACTGATATGCGACGAGCCGACTACCGCGCTCGACGTTACCGTTCAGGCACAGATACTCGAGCTTATAAACAAGATAAAGGAAGAACGCCATCTTACGGTTATATTTATTACGCATGACCTCGGTGTCGTTGCGAATATGGCGGATAAGATTGCGGTAATGTATGCCGGCAAGATTGTCGAAAGCGGCAACGCGGACGACGTGTTCTATTCGCCCGCCCATCCGTATACCTGGGCGCTTCTGTCCTCCATGCCTGACCTTGATACAAAGGAAAAGCTGGAGGCAATACCCGGCACTCCTCCGAATATGATCTTCCCGCCGAAGGGAGATGCGTTTGCCGCCCGTAACAAGTACGCAATGGAGATCGACTTCGAGGAGCAGCCGCCGGAGTTCAGAATATCCGATACCCATTACGCTTCAACATGGCTTCTGCACCCCGACGCTCCGAAGGTTGATCCCCCGAAAACGGTCACCGACAGAATAGCCCGTATGAAGAAGCTTAACGAGGAAACGGAGAGAACCGGAGGTGAGGTCAATGGCTGAGAGCAGAGAGGTGCTGCTCAGGGTCGAGCACTTAAAGCAGTATTTCGGTCGCCTTAAGGCGGTTGACGATGTGAGCTTCGATATTTATAAGGGCGAGGTGTTCGGTCTGGTCGGCGAGTCCGGCTGCGGAAAGACTACCACCGGAAGAACCATTATAAAGCTTTACGAGCCGACCGGAGGCGATATCTGGTTCAACGGCAGACATATCGGCACCGGAGTAAAGGACAAGAAAAAGCAGATCGCGGCACTCCGCCGCGAAGGCAATATAGATGAGGCAAAGCGGCTTTCTGCGGAGCTTGTAAAATCTCAGAAGGAAGTACGCGATTCGGTATCCGATAACGTGATGACAAAGATGCAGATGATTTTCCAGGATCCTATTGCATCCCTGAATCCGCGTATGACCGTAAGGCAGATAATATCAGAGGGCTTTGCCATAAGAGGAATCCGCGACAAGGCGTATATTGACGCGAAGGTTAAGGAAGTACTCGAGATGGTCGGCCTGGTAAGCGAGCATGCCGAGCGGTACCCGCACGAATTTTCCGGCGGTCAGCGTCAGAGAATAGGCATTGCCCGTGCGATAGTGCTCGAGCCTGATCTTATTATTGCCGACGAGCCTATTTCGGCGCTTGACGTTTCCATTCAGGCACAGGTAATTAACCTTATGAACGATCTGCGGAACAAGATGGGGCTTACCATTCTGTTCATCGCTCACGACCTTTCTGTCGTAAAGTATTTTTCGGATCGTATAGCGGTTATGTATTACGGAAAGATAGTCGAGCTGGCAGACAGCGACGAGCTGTTCCGTCACCCGCTCCATCCGTACACGAGATCGTTGCTTTCTGCGATACCGCTGCCCGACCCGAATTACGAGAAGCGCCGCAAGAGAATAACCTACAGCCCGTCCAAGGATCACGACTATTCGGTGGATCTTCCTTCTATGCGCGAGGTCTGCCCGGGTCATTTTGTGAGCTGTAATCAGGCTGAATTCGACAGATATCTGGCGCAAGTTGCCGAGTGATGAAGAAGCGGACCGTTACCCGTATCGTCCAGTATGTCTCTGCGGCGGTAATCGGGCTCGGAATTGTCGCGTCCGTAATTGCTGCGTGGGACGGTACAGAGGTTCGCACAGCCGACCGGTCAAAGTTCGATTATTTTTCGGGTATGACAGTTACCGATTCCGACGGCAAAGTGACCGGCGGGGCTTTGCTCAACTGGAGCGTTCTCGATTCGTCCGATCCGGATAATCCCGTGTATTACGTCAATATTGACGTGTACGCCGCAAAGGGCTTTACTTACGAAACGGTAAGCGCTTCGGAGTATGACGCGATATCGGAGTATCAGGAGCAAACAGGCAAACAGCTTATGTATCCGCTTGTTGACCGTAGCAGAATTGCGGTTAACGGAGCGGAGAATGACGCGAATCTCTGGTTTGCGCACACCTCCGACGGCAGGGCGATATACAATGCGGACGGCAGCTTTACCCCTATATATCTCACCGATTCCGACGGCGGGTATGTTTATTCCGAGCAGTGCGAGGAAGGGTATGTTATCCGCGTGCGCTGGCTCGATTATTACGAATATCTCCATTCGGGCAGAGCTCCGGGAGTATTTTCGGTTATCGGCAGCTCCAGGCTGTACGCGGTCGCGTCGGACGGGTGCTTCGCCGCCTTCGCGGTTCTCGGAGGTATAGGACTGTTAAGCGTTGCCGCTGCGGGCGGAACCTTCGATATGCTTGTATACGGCGTCCGTTCTTTGCTTACGGTTTTCCGTTCGGGAAGGAAGGAACAGTATATAGAGAAGGATTTTTACGAATACCGCAAGGTGCGCGCCGGCAAAAGGGTTTCGTTCTGGTTTTTGGTAATAACCGGGGCGGTATTCTTCCTGCTCGCGCTGGTCTTCACAATGCTGTACCGTTCGGCGCTGTAATTATCATAACAAAAATCGGGGCACTGTCCGTAGGGAGGCGCTCCGATTTATTATTTTCGGTTCGGGAGACAAGGGGTCGGCATCTGAGCGTATGTTTACTCACGAATAAAAGCGGAGACGGGTGTCTCCGCTTTTTCTTTATTGTACTTCCGGTTACAGAAGACTTTCGTCGTAACGGGCGCGCGCCCCGCCGATAAACTTCGGTCTCGTACGGGCGGCGAGCAGTATCGCCTTGCCGAGATGATCCGCGGAAAGACGCAGGGGCACCGCGACTTGCTTAAGATGCATTCCGATAAGCGTTCCGCCTATATCCAGCCCCGCATCGGCGCGTATACTCTCGACAGCGACCGGGTCGGAAAATCCGTTGTAAGCGGCGGTCGCGAACGATCCGCCCGCTTTGGGCTGGGGTACCACGTTTACCGTGTCCGCTCCGGGGACAGCGGCGCGCTCGATGATTATTGCGCGGTTCAGGTGCTCACAGCACTGCGCGGCGAGATATACTCCCTTTTCCGCAAGCGCCTCACTTATTCCGTTATAGATCTCCTGTGCCGTGTCTGTGCGCGAGTTCGACCCTATTCTGTCACCATTGACCTCGCTTGAAGAACAGCCGACAACAAGTATCTGTCCGGGCTTTAACGCGGCTTTTTCGCAAAGCTCGAGCGTTAATCTCTTGATTTCGTTTTTAATATCGTTTTCCATTACCGTATCCTGCCGTAACAATTTTCTCCGAAAGCCCGGTACGATCGAATATCTCCATTATAAGAACGGACGATACTGCACCGCAGACACCCTGTATAAGATTTCCGGGTATGCTGGCTGCGGCCGCGAGGCCCTTGCCGAGCAGCAGCGAAGCATACAGAAAGTAACCGGCAACCATTACCGCTTCGGCTCCGACCGCGGACACGATGCGGGCTGCGCTCTCTTTACCGCGGAATACCTTTACAAGAACTTTTGTAAGCAGCCACGCCGTGACCGCCATAAGCCCCTTGATAACGAAGGTGCCCGGTATATAGTGAGGGTATCCGAGCAGTAAATCTGCCAGCGCCGATCCCGCGCCTGCCGCAAAGAAGCCGAAATACGGACCGAGCAGCCAGCCGCACAGCAGAACAAAGCAATCGCCGAGATTTACATAGCCGTTCATCGGCGACGGAATGTGTATAACGGCTGTAGCGGCGCAAACCAGCGCCGCGAGCAGCGCAGACATTACGAGTAGCTGAAGCTTTTTGTTTCTCATTTTCAATCAAACCTCTTGAAATAATGTTGAAGCTATCGTATACTATTTTTGATATTATTGATATACCCAAAACGATAATTTTTAATAATACCAGAGGGGCGAAAAAATGCTGTTTACGGTCGATCCTAATTGCGGCAAGAGCCTGTATACCCAGATTTACGATGGGATAAGAAAAAGCATACTGTGCGGTGAGCTGCGCGTGGGGGAAAAACTGCCTTCAAAGCGAAGGCTTGCGGAAAGACTCGCGGTAAGCGTTATAACCGTCGGAAACGCTTACGCGCAGTTAACCGCCGAGGGGTACCTGACCGCCGTTGAGAGACGGGGGCACTTCGTAGCGGATGTTATCCCGTCTTTTCCTCGGGAATCGGCTGCGGCGGCGCGCAAGCCGGAGCCGGAACCTGCGGAAAAAGAATACACCGTAGATTTTCAGAGCCGAAATCTCAGTCCGGAGCAGTTCCCGTTTACCGTATGGGCGCGGACAATGCGCAGTGTGCTGCTTATGCAGGATACCCGTCTGCTCCGTCCGCTGGAGTATAACGGAGTTTTCGAGCTTCGCAGCGCGATTGCGGGTTATCTGCTGCGTGAGCGTGGAATCCACGTGTCACCGGGGCAGATTACGGTGGGTGCAGGAACCGAGTACCTGCAGCATCTGCTGATACAGCTGCTCGGACGGGAGCGTGTCTACGGGGTTGAGGATCCGGGTTATCCGCAGACGGGTATGATTTACGAAAGCAACGGCGCCGGCTGTCGCCGCATACCTCTAAGAGGCGGCGGGGTATCGGTAGACGAGCTTATCCGTCAGGGAGTGGATGTCGCGCACGTCACGCCGTCGCACCATTTCCCGACCGGTACCGTCATGCCGGTATCACAACGTCAGGCGCTGCTCAGATGGGCGGAGGAAAAGGACGGCAGATATATTGTTGAGGACGATTACGACAGCGAATTCAGATTCGTCGGCCGACCCATACCTACCGTGTTCGGAACCGATTCCGGAGGAAGGGTAATATATATGAATACCTTTTCAAAAACGATCGCTCCGTCGATACGAATAAGCTATATGGTACTTCCGGAACATCTCGCCGAGCAGTTCAAACACTGTCTCGGGTTTTATTCCTGTACGGTTTCGAGCTTTGAGCAGTACACGCTTGCCGAATTCATATCCCGCGGACATTACGAGCGGCATCTTAGCCGAATGAAAAAGCTGTACCGGCAAAAGCGCGATACGGTCATTTCTGCGATAAATGGCAGCGCGCTTTGCGGCAGAGGCAGGATACTCGAGGAGGACGCGGGGCTTCATTTTCTCGTGCGGCTTTCTACCGAGGTGTCCGACGCGGAGCTGAGACGTCGTGCAGAGGACAAAGGTATACGTCTTAGCTTTCTTACGGATTTCCTGCACAGGTATTCTCCGGAAAGCGAGCATAATCTTGTTATCAGCTATTCCGGGATAAACACCGAAAAACTCCCCCAGGCGTTTAATGAAATAGCGGAGATGATATAAAACTATCCCGCGGAGCAAAAGCACCGCGGGAAAAACGTTCAGGTACAGGTATCTGCAGTATAGCTGTTCCGCTTCCGGAAAAATATACAGCTCCGTAACCGGCTACAGGTCCACCGCATCGTGCGCCTTATAGCCTTCCCCGATAATGTCGGAGGCTGTGGCGATAATCATGAACGCCTGCGGATCTTCCTCGCGGACAATGTCGCGCGCGTTCGGAAGAAGCTGCTTTTTAAGCACGCACATTATTACGTTCTTTTCCTTGCCGGTATACGCACCCTCGCCGTGCATATAGGTAACGCCGACGTTCAGCTCTCTGAGCATGCGCGAAGCGATTTTCCCTTCCTTTTCGGATATTATATAAATCATCTTTGCACTGTCAAAACCGTACAGTATCTTGTCGATAACCGTGGACTGAACGAACACCGCGACCGCGGCGTACAGGCATATGGTAAAGTTGCGGAATACAACTGCGCTCGCCAGCACGACCAGACCGTCGAAGATCATAAACGTGTTTCCGGTACTTATATGCTTGAATCTGCGCCGCATAAGCTTTACGATAATATCGGTGCCGCCGGTGGTGGCGCCGGCGCGGAAGATTATGCCCAGCCCGATCGAT
This sequence comes from Clostridiales bacterium, assembly GCA_004553575.1. GTDB lineage: Bacteria > Bacillota > Clostridia > Oscillospirales > CAG-382 > SFLA01. Next base: position 2,614 of record SFLA01000037.1, on the reverse strand, counting down.
ACCAGCGTTCCGCCGATAATGCAGGAAAGAAACAAATCGTCGGTCAGCGGAGTGAGATAGGCGTCGCCGAGGTTTATGAACAACGATGACACGACGGTGGCGTATATGGTGGAAAAGAAGAACTTAAGCCCGAATTTCCACACTCCGATAATAAGCAGCGGCACATTTAGCAGAACTATCCAGCTTCCGGTCGGCATTATTCCGATAGCGTGATTAAGTATAATGGCAACGCCGGATATTCCGCCTGGCGCGAGTTGATTGGGGTCGAGAAACAGGCTTATGCCCGCCGCGTAAACAGCCGAAGCGACGGTTATTACCAGAATATCCACCAGATACTGGACGCTCTTCCTTTTGCAGGCGTGAAAAATATCCATCTGCGGGCGTTCTCCTTCTGAATTTCGATCATATACATATATTATAGCCCGCGCAGCCGCACAATTCAACAAAAATAAATATACGTTTTGTATGTAAAAAATGCAAAAAAGTGCTTGAAACGGACATTTACTAATGTATAATAATCATTGAAGCTATTTTCGAAAGGCAGGACAGCACACCATATGACTACGGGAACAAGCTTTTGGGATACCGATGTTTGGTCGCTTGTACTTACACTTGCTATATTGCTCGGCGCAATGATGCTGGCAAATACGCTTCGGAGAACAATCAAACCGCTCCGCCGTATGATGATACCCAGCTCGGTGATCGGGGGATTCATCGTTCTGGCGGTATCGTTTATATATAAGCAGATAACCGGCAATCCGCTTGTTTCCGTGTCAACACTCGAAATACTTACATATCACGGACTCGGGCTGGGATTTGCCGCAATGGCGCTGCGGCCGGTTCGCAAGGTCAAAGCCGGCGGCGGTGCGGTCGGCTTCAATGCGGGCTGTACGGTAGTTTCGGGGTACCTGCTTCAGGGCTTCGTCGGATTGGTTATTACCGTCGGTTTGTATTCTATTATCGGCGGATTCCCCGCCGCGGGATTGCTGCTTCCCATGGGTTACGGCCAGGGACCCGGTCAGGCGTATAACTGGGGACACAATTACGAGACGATCGACTACGGCTCCGGGCTTTTCGCAAACGGCACCAGCTTCGGGCTTACCATTGCCGCCGCCGGATTTATTGCAGCTTCGGTCGGAGGTATAATTTATCTTAACGTCATGCGCCGCCGCGGAGCGTTTTCCGGAAGGACGGGCGACGATTACAAAGAAGAATACCGTATCGAGACCTTTACCGGCAGCAACGAGGTGCCGCTTTCGGAATCACTGGATAAACTCACCATACAGCTCGCGCTTGTGCTTATATCATACGCCGTCGCGTATCTGTTTATGGAGGGAAGCGATCTTATAATTCAGACGGGCGTGCTCGGCGATTTCGGCTATAATACTGTGCGCTCGCTCATCTGGGGTTTTAACTTCCTGTTCGGTACCGTTTTTGCGCTTCTGGTTAAGAGATTCATGAATTTCGGAAGAATGAAGGGCTTTATCAAGAGGGAATACGCCAACGACTTCATGCTGTCCCGTATTTCGGGATTTATGTTCGATATGATGGTCGTGGCGTCCATCGCCGCAATTCGGCTCGAAGCGTTTGCCGAAAGCGAATTTGTCGTGCCACTGCTCTGCATATGCGTTATAGGCGCGGCAGCAACCTATCTGTATCTTGCGTTTGTTACAAAAAAGGTGTTCGCCGATTACCGCGACGAAGCGTTCCTTGCGCTGTACGGAATGATGACCGGCACCGCGAGCACCGGCGTTATACTCCTTCGCGAAGCGGATCCGAAATTCGTTACGCCCGCGTCGGACGACCTTGTGTATCATCAGCCGTGGGCGATTGTGTTCGGTTTCCCTATGCTTCTGCTGCTCGGATATGTCGCGAGGAGCCTGACCTGGACCTTCATAACCTTGGGGCTGATAACGCTGCTTTTTGCCGGAATGGAGCTTATTATCTTCCGTAAATATATCTTTAAAAAGAAAAAATAAACAAGTAATTTCCGGCAGAAGTGCACATTCGGGTTTTGCCGAAGAAGTCAAAAGCCAAGCGGATACCGATATATTCGGTTATCAGTCGCCTTATAAGTCATGCCGGCGAGCTCCGAACTTCCTGCGAATCTTCTTAAAAAACACAAAACATATTTATTCAATTGTAACTGTGCGTAAATAATAACCGTAATCTTTTTTGATTACGGTTATTTTTTCGAGATGAAATTCCTATATTATTTTTGAAATGATTTGGTAAATATAATACTCTTCGCCGCAACCGGATAATAAGTATCATTTACTCTTACTGATAAGAAGTTACGCAAACAATATTTTTGCCATTGGTTTTTCCGTAATGCGTATGTCTTCGCGAGCAAACACGCCTAATCCTTTTGCTTTTGTTTCACCGGTCCATACATAGTTTTGCGCAAATTCTTTATATGCGGCACAATTACATTCTGAAGGATTTTCACATTCCTGAATTATATATATGTCTGCATCGAAAAGAATAATGTCTTGGAATTTTTCTCGAAACTTTCCATTGCAATTCCAACTGACAATTCTCATTTTACACGCTCCTTTGCAGTTTTACAGGTGAAATAAGTTGCCTGAAAATCAGATATTCACTCGTTTCGACG
>SFLA01000105.1 GCA_004553575.1 Clostridiales bacterium | reverse complement strand
ATTTGCATCTGATACATTGCAGGTTAACCTCACTCCCCTATCCCGGGCACGGATAGCAAGTCCGTCTGCCACCCCGATCAGTATATCCGGAAGACTCACCGGAGACAAATCCGGCACGGTGCCGCGTACATATGCCGTATCCAGCAGTTTAACCGATATTGCGAGCAGACGCTCGGATTCGGAAGCTATCTGTATGGCGGCGTCTATCTTCTCTTCATCCGAAACAGCCGCCTTTTCTATATATTCCGCATAGCCGTGGATACATGTAAGCGGTGTACGCAGCTCATGAGCCATATTATCAACAAGGCGCTGTTTGTTTTCCGCTTCTGCCGAAAGCTCCTCTATCTGGAGATTGATTCTTCCGACCATTTTATTGAAGCTTTTGGCGAGAACCGAAAACTCATCGTTTCCGGATTCGTCGGCGCGGACGGAGGTATCTCCGGAGGCGATAAGCTCGGTGGTGCTGCGCAGTCTGTCGAGCGGAACCGAAAGCCGCTTAAGGACAAAGAAAAGCGCTACGGCAAGAAGCGCCGATATTCCTGCGGAGGTCAGAGTATAGGTTATCATCAGTGCGCGGAATTCTTCGTCGAGCGAAGAATAATCTGTTGCGCATACGAGTGTATAATCGGTGTTCTCGATTACGGAGGTGACGACAAAATATCTTTTGCCGTCAATATCCTGCCTAACAACAGTGCCGGATTCTGAACATTTGATATCATATACGGCGGAGGAATACTCGAGTACGCCGGATGAATTATAGAAATACAGCAACGTCTGCTGTTTTTTGTAATGTTCTCCGTAAGACTGCATAAGCAAAACCGGGCTCGAGGCTGAGCCGGCAGCATTCATATCCTCTATGTCACGCCCAAAGCATTTTGAGATATAATACTGTTTCGAGACGCAGGCATCCTTTGCAGCAGCCACACTTCGGCTGTAGGTATGCCATGCAAGCGAAAAAATGCCTGCATTCAGACTGATAAGAAACAGTATCAGAGTGAGTATATAAGTCTTCTGCCAGAAACGCATTTTCATATCTCAAGCCTGTAACCCAGCTTATAGACCGTCTTTATCCTGTCTCCGAGCCCGAGCTTGCGGCGGAGCTGCTGGATATGTACGTCTACCGTGCGGGTATCCCCTTCATAGTCATATTCCCAAACGATTGAGAGCAGTTTTTCGCGTGAGAGTGCGAGATTCCGGTTACGGACAAGCGCCTCTAACAGCGAAAACTCCTTGGGCTTCAACACCACCTCTTCCCCGCCTCTGAATACCCGCCTGGAATCGAAATCTATTTTTACATCGTCTATACAGAAGGTCTTGTGTTCGCGCCCGACACGACGCAGCACCGATTCGACCCTTGCGACAAGCTCGAGTATTTCGAATGGCTTTACGATATAATCGTCGGCACCGAGACGCAGTCCCTTAAGGCGATCGCCCAGCGCACTTTTTGCCGTTACGAATATTACGGGAACTCCGTCAAGACTTCGGATAATATCGAATCCCGACAGCGCGGGAAGCATGACATCGAGAATAATAAGATCGTACCCGCCGGAGGAGGCGGCCTGCAAAGCCGTTTCTCCGTCAAAGCATTGGTCGCAGTCATGTCCGACCAGCCTAAGGTTCTTTTTTATAAGATCGTTGATACTTCTTTCATCCTCGGCTATGAGAAGCTTTGCCAAAGTCATCACCTCATACTGAATTTTATTACACCGTTGTTTTCGACTTGTTAACGAAAAGGTTTTACACGGATAAAAATGCCTCGTCCCTGCCAATAGAGGGACGAGGCATAAAAAACTGTCAGCTTCTTGCGTCAATGCGCTTTATCATTACGGAAAAATCATCACGGAAGGCGCCGAGCTCTCGGTTAAGCGCTTTACGGAGATTTTCCGGAGCGGAAGAAGCGGAAGCGAGAATATCGTCAATTGCACCGACAACGGATTCACAGTAGTCCTTCTTTTCCGCCAATGTTTCTCCGCATTCCAGTTTGGATATCGATTCGAGCGAAGCCCTTACA
>SFLA01000104.1 GCA_004553575.1 Clostridiales bacterium | reverse complement strand
AAGGGCGCCCGCCGCGAGCATAAAACGGTAATGGAGATAGCCGCGTACTATACAGAAGCATTCTTTTCCGATTGCGAAAAGCTGAATATAAAAAAGCCTGCAAATGTTGTTCCGGCCACTTCGCGCATACCCGATTTTATAAAAATGATACAGGTTCTCGAGAGCAAGGGATACGCTTATTTTGCCGGCGGCAACGTGTATTTCGACACTTCAAAGTTAAAGGAATACTATGTCTTCAACCGCCACGAAGCCGAGGATCTCGAGGTTGGTGTACGCGACGGAGTGGGTGAAGATTCGAACAAGCGCAACAAGACGGATTTTGTTCTTTGGTTCACCAAATCAAAGTTTGAAGACCAGGAGCTAAAATGGGACAGTCCGTGGGGCAGGGGATATCCCGGCTGGCACATTGAATGTTCCGCTATCTCCGTCTGCTCTCTCGGCGAATATCTCGACATCCACTGCGGCGGAATCGATAATGCATTTCCGCATCATACCAACGAGATCGCTCAGAGCGAAGCGTATCTTGGGCATCCGTGGTGCAGCCAGTGGTTCCATGTTTTGCATCTTAATACTTCATCCGGCAAGATGAGCAAGTCTTCCGGTGAATTCCTTACGGTTTCGTTGCTTCAGGAGAAGGGGTACGATCCGCTCGTTTACCGCATGTTCTGCCTGCAGTCGCACTACCGCAAAAGCCTTGTCTTTTCGTGGGAGGGCCTTGATAACGCCGCAACGGCGTATAACCGCCTTGTTTCCCGTATAGCGGCACTTTCCGACGAAGGCACCGTTGAACGGGAAGCGTTTGAAAATCTGCGAGAGGGCTTTACAGCCGCACTTGATAACGATCTTAATACATCGCTTGCCATAACCGCAATATATGACGCTCTTAAGGCAAATGTAAACGACGCGACCAAAAAGGCTCTTATAGCCGATTACGATTCCGTACTTTCGCTCGGACTTCTTTCCGCGGCAGAAAGATATCGTATAAACGCAGCGCAGGCCGATTCGGTTGTTACCGCTCCGGTATCCGAAGAAGACAGAGCGATTGCGGATCTTGTCGCCCGACGCACAGAAGCAAAGAAAGCACGCAACTTCGCGCTCGCAGACAGCATACGGGATGAACTTAAGAAAATGGGCGTTGTTGTAGAAGATACTCCGCAGGGATCCAAATGGAAGCGGGTATGAGCGCATCCGGATACGGCTCTCCGGCGCTTGCCTATATCGGAGATGCATTTTTCGAGCTTCTCGTGCGCGAGAAGGCGCTTTCGGACGGCGGCAGACCGTCGGCGCAACTGAACCAAATGTCCAGAAAGTATGTCACGGCGGTAGCTCAGAGCGCTCTTGTTAATTCGCTGCTGCCGCTGCTCACGGAGGAGGAGTCCGCCGTTTATCGCCGCGGCAGGAATTCAAATTCCGCGCATCCGCCCAAAAGCGCAGGAGTAGTAGAATACCGCCGCGCTACAGGACTTGAGTGTCTCTTCGGTTGGCTTTATCTTTCAGGGCGGGAGCAACGCGCACGCGAGTTGTTTTCCGCAATAACTCAGGAGGTATAGTTTAATGTACGAACTCACCGGGCTTGAACAAAGCATATACTGCTATATAAAGGAGCGCATTGAGTCCGACGGCTATGCACCTTCCGTGCGCGATATAAGCACGGCGCTTAATATCCGTTCCACTTCGACGGTACATTCGTACCTTCGCCGCCTCGAGGAGAAGGGATACATCACCAAGGAACAAGGAAAAAGCCGCGCACTCAAGCTTGAGCACCGCGAGACCGGCGAGCGAATGCTTCGCGTCCCTCTTCTCGGAAAGGTTACGGCAGGCGTTCCCATTACTGCAGTGCAGACAAGCGAAGGATATGTCGATTTTCCCGCGTGTATGTCCCGCGGCAGAAGCGGACTTTTTGCCCTTCGTGTCGTCGGCGAGAGTATGATAAACGCAGGAATACTCGACGGAGATATAGTTATTGTCGAGAACCGCCATTTTGCCGATAACGGTGAGATTGTCGTTGCCATGATAGGTGATGAAGCTACGGTAAAGCGTTT
>SFLA01000036.1 GCA_004553575.1 Clostridiales bacterium | reverse complement strand
TTTACGATAGCAACAGCAAATTCCAAGGATAAGTCAAGTAATTTGTTTTCTGACATAAATGCACCCTCTTTCGCCATTATTATATTACAATTTGTTGTGTATTTCAATGATATATCGCTGACGCGATATGATATACGGCAAGCCGTATGATATAATATCCGTTCCTCATATGCCGCAGGCATATATCATCGCACGACAGTGCGATATCATATCGAAGATATATCACCCGTTCCACAAGGAACGGATATCATTGAAAAAAGTCACCTTTGTCGGTAGACAAATGTGGGTTCTTTTCTGGTGGAGACGAGGGGGCTCGAACCCTTGACCTCTCGGATGTGAACCGAACGCTCTGACCAACTGAGCTACGCCTCCGTGCGCTGCGGCTATTATAACATATTGTTTTCGGTTTTTCAACCGGTATGGCAAAAATTTTTCTCACTGCTTTTATTCCGCCGCACTGCTTCCGCTGCGCACCGAGTGTTCACGGGTATTCTTGACATCTTCCTACGAATATGATAACATAAAATTACCGATTTACACTGAATTTATGCAATGAGAGGTGTATTTATGAAAAAACTGATTTCGGTGTTTCTTTCACTGACGCTCTGCCTCGTATTGTTCGGATGTACCGGAAACACCGGCACGACAAGCGACCCGGACACGGGCGTATCGGATAATACGGTTTCGAAAGACGACATATCCGACGGAGGCGAAGACATATCTTACGAGCCGGACGATTCGGTCAACTCGGACACTTCCGAAACATCGGACGAGACACTCATTTTACCTCCGTACATATCTAATTTCGTATCGTGGGCTGTTGTCTCAACCTCGCTCCGCGCGACCGATTCCACCTCACTCCGTCTTACGTCAGTCAACAAACCGGCGGGATTCGGTGATATAGCGCTGTTCACCTACGACTATACGTCGCACCACGCCGAAATAAGCGAAGGTGAGCTTTCCGATTACGCGGTAATGGTCGCCGAATACGACCCGGATGCTGCCGGAGTCGTGAAGACGGCGTATTATGCCGTCGGTGAATACACCGATGCTGTCGCGCCGGAGATTCCGGACGACGGATTCGTAATTCTCGCTCACAGGGCTCAGGACACCATGATAAAAAAGTTTTCGTCCTTTGACGGCGAAACCGCCCTTTACGTTGCCGGCGTGCAGATTTGTGATGTCGGTTATTCGATCACCTCAGTCTCCTCGCCGATAACCGTCGACGGAGTTGTGGACGGAGAATGGAAATCGCACCTTATCGACACCATAGATGCCGACAATGAGCTGTGGACCTATTCGAATTTCGAGAGCGGAGATTTCTACACCAACGCAGAATACTACGTTACCTACGATTCCGATTATCTCTACTTTGCGGTCGTTGTAAGCTCTCCGTACCACTATTGCCCCATTACTGCCGAAAACGCAGGCTCAATGTGGCAATACGAATGTATACAGGTAAAGGTATCGATCGAAAGTCCCAAATCCGATTACATACTAACCCATTACGACCATGTTGTCGATCCGACAGCCAACAACGAAGGCGTTGTGCGCTCCTACGGATTTGCCGTTAACGACAACGGCGAGACCTGCTATTACGAAAACAGTCCGGTAAACGGCATCTTCCTCGGCAAGGCGAAATGCGTCCGCGACGACGCCGCACAGACTACCGTTTATGAAGTCGCCATCCCGTGGGACGAATACGGAGCCGATGTATCCGAGCTTGAAAGCATCGGCTTCACCTTTTCGATAAATTCCACCAACGAAACCGACGTGAAGAACGGAACCTGGCGCAACCTTATTCTGCGTGACGGCGGCGGAGTTATCGGAAGGAACGACTGGGCAAAGATACCGGTTGTTACCATTTCCGACTGACGCCGTGTTCCACACATACAGCTCCGCAACTGCGGCGTTACACCGTTTAACACGGACGCAGGTCCTCCCGGATTCGCGGTATCGTATACACGCGGTCGCGGCCGGTTGCGATACCGGCAAAAGCCATAATTGATATAAGGAGTATTTACATGCAGAAACCGATTATCCCGACCGAGTCCACCCTCGAGGCATTAAACGCAGCCAGAGCCAAGCATACCGCGAAGTTTTCATCGGCGCGAATAAATCTTTTTGCCGCAGCCGCATTCACGGCGGTTAACATAATATTGATGGCAGCCGGCTCCTTCAGCTACTTTCTGTTCTCGTTTACCGTACCCTATACCATCGCGCAGCTCGGAATGTACCTAACCGGATCGTTGCCCGCGTAGTATTACACCGATTGGGGCGAAGGGGCATTTCTCGGATCCGGCTTTTTGATCGGAACCATGATCGCCGCAGCAGTTATTATCGGGTTATTCGTACTGTGCGGAATTCTGTCGAAGAAAAACCGCGTTTGGCTGACCGTAGCTCTGGTACTGTTTGCAATCGACTGCGCGTTCATGCTGTATATTTCCCTGTCAGGCGGATTCGAAGCTTCCGTTATTATCGATATAGCCTTCCATGCCTGGGTTATGTACTATCTGGCGTCCGGAGTAAAAAGCGCAAAGGCGCTCTCCGAGCTCCCCGACGAAAGCTTTTTCGGTACCGCGGAAGCGGCGGACGATCCGCAAAGCAACGGTTGATAATCACTTCCCAAAAAACGAAAATTGCCCCGTTCTCTGTAAAAGAGGACGGGGCAAATTGCATATTTACGCGGATTCATATCCAACCCGTACGGGTTGTAGCCGTGTATTCGGTTAATCTGCGTAATCAGACGTTAACCCACACGCCGGGCTGTTTAATTGCCTTGTTGCCTGCCTCGATAATTCCCATAATGGAAATCGTCTCGTCATGCGCAGCCTTTATGTCGCCGGTTCTGAAGAAATCGCAAAGATCCTTCATGAAGTTGGGGAAGGAGTTGCTCATGGAAGGTATGGCAGCCGTTTTGCCGTCGGCATAGTTGACCAGCATGCTGAAGTCGACGCCGGTCCAGCCGTAGTGCGACATGACCGCGCTGCGGCCGCCCTCGAAATCGATGACGAGCGATTCGTACTTGCCGCTGCCCACAGACATAACGCGCTTTACCTTACTGCCCATAAGGATTACGATAGGCTCGAGCTGATGTATCGCGTAGGTATCGAAGTTGCCGGGTCCGCGGGAATTGATAAAGCATATGCCGTCCCTGTCAACCGTCTTAAGCTCGTCCGCAAATCTGAGCGCACTGGTAGAGAAGAAGGGCGTTCCGCTCTCCTCGGCGATTTTTACAAGTTCTTCCGCCACCTTCTTCTCAAGAGAAAAGGTCTTGTCCACATATACACGCTTACCGCTGCGGAGCGGCTTCTGGCACAGATCGAAATGGCGCTCGGGGTTATCCGGCGAAAGCACGATAAGACAGTCGCTCTTTTCGACTACCTCGTCGATACTCATAAGACGCTGAACGCCGTACTTTTCGCACCACTGATCCGTGGTCATTCCGTCGGGCTTGTCGATCTCTGCGTAAGCATAAGCGACCTCGAATTCGTCGCCGGCTGCCTCGCGCAGGAACTGCGGGTAGTTGTTTGCATGCCACTCGTCGAGATAATAATCAATGAAACCGATTTTAGTTGCCATAACAGCACCTCTTATTTATTAATTTTGCTTCTTAAAAAGTCAGCCGCTTTTTTAATATCGGCATACGGATCCGCGCCGCACTCGCGCTCTATGGTAAGGAATCCGTGATATCCTATATCCTCGAGCGCGGCAAGATACGCGTCGAAATCGACCTTACCCTCGCCGAGCGGAAGCTCAAGGAAATAATCCGACATTCTAAGGTCCTCTATACCGCCCTCCGCAAAGAAATCATATATAATCTTCGGGTCGGTCTGTTTTATCATTATACCGTCCTTTGCGTGGGTGTGGACGATAAAATCGCGCAGGGTGTACACCGCCTTAACCGGGTCGTCGCCGGTCACCATTACAAGGTTTGCCGGATCGAGATTGACTCCGATTCCCTTGCTTCCGACATCGCGTATGAAGTCCGCGAGTGTTTCTGCCTTTTCGGGTCCGGTCTCGATCGCGAAGGTCACGCCTATCGACGCGGCATAGTCGCCCATGTCGCGGCAGGCGTCACGCATAAGTATGTACTCGGGCGAGGTCTTGTCCTCCGGCACGCAGCCGATATGCGTCGTGACGACGCTGCTGCCGAGTTTCTTCGCAAGCAGAGCCACCTGCTTTGACGCGGGGATTTTCCACTCGTTTTCCTTTTCGCTGTAAAATCCGTGTCCGCCGAAATCTCCGCAGACGGCGCTGACCACCAGCCCGTGCTCCTTAAGCGCCTCGGTAACCGCCTTTACTCTTTCGTCGTCGAACGCGGTGTAAACATTCTCGCCGTCAACGGCATAAAGCTGTATGCCCTGCGCTCCGACCTCCTCTGCCTTTCCGAGAGCTTCGAAAAACGGCTTTTTGAAGGAATCGGTCATTACTCCGATCGAAAAATTGCCTTTCATAAATCACATATATCCTTTCATTTTTTGCTTTGAAGGTTCTTAAAGATTTCCACCGTCTCGTCTATATCCTTCTTAGTTGTCTGCTCGGCCGTCTCGTACGCGGATGCAAAACTGCCGATCGGAGCTTTGTACATACCGGCGACAACATCCGCCATTTTACCCCAGCGGTATATCTCGGCCAGCTCCGGCGTACGGTTCGCAAAGATGATATCGAGCATACGCATGGAATCGTCATCGCGTGAAATCTGATACTGCAGCGTCTGCTCATAGTACGCTTCGTTAAGCAGAGCGCGGGACGCCGCGCCGAGCGAATCGAGAAGGTACCCGACAAGCTCGAGATCCTCACCGGTAACGTCAATCGTTACGCAGACACAGTCGCAGGACCACGCGCCGATAAGCGAAATGTACTTACCCTGTTCTTTGTCATACATCGGCATGGGAAGGACACCGAAATCCGTCTCCATATCGCGAAGCAACGACATATTCAGCACGGCGTCCATAAAGAACATGCATTTGTTCGCCTTGAACTCCGGCACAATGACGTCGGTGACCGGTATGTTGCTGACACCGAAATAATCGTTCGCGGATATGAATCCGGAATCGCCGCTCCGGAAATACTCCTGAGCGTCGGTTATGAGATTGATTGCGCGTTCGTTATATATGCTTAGTGACGGATACCCCTCGGAATCCGCGGCGACTATCGTTTCGCCGCCCGCCATTACCAGCCAGCGCAGGGATGTATCCTGCCCGGAAAGACCGAGCATATCGCCGACATCGCAGGCGTTGTTTTCGTTCAGATCCTGATACACCGATTTTGCCATGGAAAACAGCACATCCTGCGTCCATGCCATATCGTCCACCATATCGTAAAGCGAAGAATATCCGTAATCCTCCGCAAGATGATTATCCTCCTCAAGCTGCTTGTTGAAGGCAATGAAAAGGGTTGCGTTCTTGTTTACATAGCCTATGTCTCCGACCGCAAAATAAACACTTCCGGCAATGCTGACCGTATCGTTGAAGGAGCGGCTCCACCATTCCCTCGACAGGTCGAGCGTGTCTATTCCGTTCAGGTCGCGCAGCAGTCCCTCGCCCGCAAGCATTGCCGCCTCGATGGTACAGGGCATGCAAAACAGGAAATCGTTTGTGCCGGCGGCACTGCCGTTGACTATCGACTGATACATATCTCCGCCGTAGCGGGAGGAGGAATAAATAACCTGCTCGGTTATCGTTATCCCGAGCTTCTCCTCCACCAGACGGGTACGCTCCGCGGCGGCGGAAACAACCGTTCCCGCGTCCTCTGCGGAAAACGACGGATTCGACTCCGGAGATATCTGGTACGACCAGTCGTCGTTGACGGCGGTAGTCAGAACCCTGACCTCTCTCCCGCCGTAATCTATCCCGTCCGGGAGTTCAAGTCCGAAGAAGCCGCCGTCCGGGTTAAACGAAACGTCGGATCCGGAAGGATTCCCGACGTTCGTCTTGCAGGAGCAAAGAACGGCGCAGAGAATAAAAAAGCACATGGCAAGCGCAGGATAACATTTTTTCATAGTCGGCTCCCGTGTTTTACTTGCCGAACAGATTTATCAACCGGTCTGAGGTAAACCATTCGGCAATCTCGCCTCCGGCTATGCAGGCGGCGGCAACGACCGCGCAGGCGATCACTACGCCGAGAGCTATCGGAGGAAATGCTTTTTTAAGTTTAAGATTAAGGGTTATTGCCGCAAGCGAACCCGTCCACGCTCCGGTTCCGGGAAGCGGTACCGCAACGAACAGCATAAGACCCACAAACAAGACCTTATGCATCTTGGATACCTTCTTCTCCCCGAGGCGGAGAATCCAGCGGAACGGCCTTCCGAATTTTTCGTAAGAAGCGAGCCACTCGAGCACCCGTCTGCCCCATACCACCAGAAACGGCACCGGAAGAAGATTGCCGACCACAGTTACAAGGCACGCCGACCACATCGGCATATCGTAATACAGCAGAGCGAGAGGAAGCGCGGCGCGGAGCTCGAGCACCGGCACCATGCTGAGCAAAAATACCGTTAATATCGGGATCATTTTTCACGATTCCTTTTCTTGTTCACAGGCTGATTAATTATACTATATCGAAACGATCTTTTCAACCCCTTTAGGGATTTTTGCTCAAATTCCACGTTCGGTCAGATACTTCTGGAGCTTGGCAAGAGCCCCTTTTTCCAGCCGCGAGACATACGAACGCGATATTCCGAGCTTACCCGCCACCTCCCTTTGAGTGCATACCCTTCCCGTATCGGTAAGCCCGTACCTGAGCAGGATTATCGCCCGCTCACGCGGGGTCAGCACCTCGTCAACGGCGCGGCACGCCATCGAAGAACGTATCCGCAGATCTATCTCGTCGGCTATATTATCCTCGCAGCAGATGATATCCATGTAAGTCAGCGGATTTCCGTCTTTATCGACGTCCACCGAATCATCGATGCTTATTTCGCTCTGGAGCTTTTTCTGCGACCGGAAGTACATGAGTATCTCGTTCTGAAGGCATTTACCGGCGTAGGTTGCGAATCTCGCGCCGTTGTTGACGTCGAATGTGTCTATTGCCTTTATCAGCCCGATGGTTCCTATTGATATAAGGTCGTCCTGATCATGGCACCCGGTGTAATATTTTTTTACGATATGCGCAACAAGGCGGAGATTATGCTCGATAAGCGTACTGCGCGCGGCGATATCTCCCTGCCGAGCCAGCAGGAACAGCCTTTTTTCCTCCTCCTGCGGTATCGGCGGCGGGAAGGACGAGCCTCCGGGAAAGCGCAGAAAAAGCCATACCAGCCTTGACAGGAGCATTCCGAGCGACGGAAACATTTTAATCACCTCCCGCTATGTTTATGCGCCGCCTTCCCGGATAATGCGGTTAACGCAAACGCAAAAATGCCCCGGGGATCATACCCGGGGCATAACGCCGGTTTACTGCTTATTCGTTTTCATCCATGTATGCACGGCCGCAAGCCGGGTAAAACGTCAGTCGGCGTATCCCGGATGTATTGATACGGTCTCGGCGCCCGCGTCCCCGCCGTTCGCCACAACCGTAAAGCGGTCGGCTTCGGGCGCATCAAGAACACCTCTGCGGGATTCACCCATTGGGACACGATAAATAACGCCGTCGATCTCGCGGTAAAGATAGGTCGAATGCCAAACCGCACCGATAACCTCGGTATCGCTTACAATTGCGGTGCCGCCTTCGTTGCCTTCCTGATCTATTGCGTTGACGCGCTTATACTCCGCCGCCGCTCCGGTTCCGTGGCCGGGAGCCGCGAAAACCGGGCTCTTGAAATCCGCCGGATCGTCCCAGCCGTACCGCTCGCGGATAGCCACCGACGATTCGAGCGTGGATACTTCAATCACTTCTATCTGGAGCTGCATCTTTCCCGGCTCCGGTATATAGATGATTATTCGCAGGGTGTCCCCCGGAAGGTAGTAATACTTGGTATACCTCCAGTGATAATTCGCAATGCAGTTGTTCCCGTTTGCGGAAACGGCGTACTCGCCGCCGTGAACATCATACCCGCCCTCGTCCTTATTGACGGAGGTGATATACCGCCAGAAGGGACGGAATGCTATGCAGCCGGTGCTGAGCACCTGCCCGTTAACGTTGACGAGCGCACGCGAATACGAAAGTCCGACATCGCTCTCACTGCCGGCGTTTCCTCCGAGATAGACCGACGGGTTATCGAGATTGCGGGCGTCCGGGTCTGCGCCGACGGTATCGTCATATTCGCCGCTGTATCTGCGGATATACACCTCCGGCAGAGTGACCGTAGCCTCTATGCCTACCCACGAATCCTTTGAAGATACAACCTTGTGATACCATGCGCCGCCGAACAGGGTCGGAGCGTCGGGATTAAGTATCTCGCCTTCGATCTCGCCCGTATATATAGGATATTCTTCAAGCACTCCCGTGTTCAAAACCGTCACCGTCCTGGTTACCGGCTCCGCCTCGTTACCGTCGGAATCGGTAAGATAATATGTAATAACGTACTCTCCGGGAACATCGGGGTCGAAGTCCGCGGTGTCCACCCGTATACGATCCGTAATATTGCCGTCAACGTCATCGGTACCGGTCACCCCTGCGAGCAGATTCAGCTCGGCTCCCTGATTAATGCTGATCGTCGCCGCCGCCGCTGTTATACGAAGCACCGGCGCGGAGGTATCCGACGATTCAGAAAGATCGGTGCTTACCTGTCCGGACTCCGATTCGCCGGGATTGCTTACGTCGGTAATACCGGAGCACCCCCCGGCAAGCACGCACAGCACCGCTATTGCGAGCGCCGCCGCTGAGAGTAAAGTTTTTTTCATGCCGAAGCCTTCCTTTCACACGATTAACGGATTATCGGCACGATTCTACCACAACACAGCCGAAATGTCAACACAGGCACGCCGGCTTTGAAGACCGTTCGGAGCTGCGGAACGCCTGTACGGCACGGAAAGCAAGTGCGGCGGAAGAACCGTTTTTGTTCTTCCGCCGCCGTTATTTCAGTTATTCGTTACTTTTGCAAGCGCCGCCTTGAACGGGGCGTATGAATACAGCGACCCGAGTGCCAGAAGCGGAATATGCTTTTCTTTTGAATCGGCAAATGCCGCAGCCACCGCGCTTTCGTAACCGTCGAAGCTGTCTGCACGGATGCCGAGCGACCGGAAAACACCGGCGTATTCACCGGCGCCGAGAGCGCGCGGGTTATCCGGTGTGACGGTAAAAACCCTTTCGGCATACGGAGCAATTATCCGGGCCATGTCGCGGTAATCTTTGTCAGCCAGAACCCCGGTAAGCAGGTTTGCCTTAACCCCGGGATAATACGCATTCAGTGTTTTTATCGCGGCGGTTACGCCCTCGGTATTGTGTCCGCCGTCGAAGTATACCTCGGGGTCTGCGCACATACGCTCGAATCTCCCCTTCCAGCGTGCCGAAGCGAGTCCGGACCGCACACAGCGTTCCGGTATTGTGAGACCTCGCTTTCCGAGCAGTCCGCAGGCTGTTATTACATTAGCCGCGTTATACGGCTGATATGTCCCGAGCAGCGGCAGATGCACGCCTTTCAGACCGCCGAAATCGAAATCGGCTCCGTCGGTAGACATCCGGAGCCCGGAAATAAGCGTACGGTCGGTTTCGGTGTAGGCACAGCCCAGCTCCGAAGCCCTTCTTTTTATAACTTCGGCAGCCTCGGGGTTATTGCCGCCGAACAGCACCGGACAACCCGGGCGGATTATACCCGCCTTCTCGAACGCTATCTTGGCCACGGTATCACCCAGATACTGTGTATGATCCAGCGCGATTCCGGTAATGACGCTGAGCAGCGGAGCGTCGAAAACATTGGTGGAATCCAGCCTTCCGCCCATACCGCATTCGACAATTGCCACATCAACCTTTTCCCGTCTGAAATACTCAAACCCTATGGCTGTTATAAGCTCGAACTCGGTTGGCGAATCCGCCATTCCGTCGGCAAAAGGTCTTACGGTATCGGTAATATCGGCGAGCACGTCATTCGGTATCATTTCCCCGCAGATGCACATTCGCTCACCGAAAAATTCGATATACGGCGATGTGAACATACCGGTACGATACCCCGCGGCGCGCAGAACGCTGTCCAGCATTGCGCAGAACGAGCCCTTTCCGTCGGTTCCGGCAACGTGAACGACGCGAAGCTCCTTCTGCGGGTTACCGAGCAGTGAAAGCAGCTCCGTAATGCGTGAAAGCCCAGGGCGGCTGCCCTTCCAGCTTACGGAGTGAATATACGATATCGCCTCGGAATAGGTCATTTCTGCTTACGCCTCATTACTTTATCGACAATCTGGCCGGAAAACGCCTTGTTACGCATAAGATATACGAGCACAAAGCTCTCCGCCGCGGCAATGGCGGCATACAGCGGTATGCGGTACAGCACCGCCCAGCCGAACAATATAAACAGCCCGGCGGATTTGACCGCCATCGATCCGATCAAATGCCCCGCCAGCACCGACAATACTGTGCGCAGCGAATTTCCGCCGTTTTCGCGCCACGGTAAGTAGTGATAAACAACTCCGGACACGGCGCCGATAAGAGCCGCCCCGAGAGTGATTATCGGGTTCGGAGCCATTCCGGACGCAAGGCAGGACAGAAGATCGGCAGCGACGGCGATAAAAGCACCTACGCACGGTCCGAAGAAAAAGCTGCCCAGAAAAACCGGAAGGTTTTCGAAGGTCACGCGAATGGCACCGGTCGGAAACACCGCCTTGGCGATAAATGACAGCACCACGCTTATTGCAGCAAGCATTGCCGCAAATGAGAGTACGCGCACGCTGGCGAACATTGCAATCTCGCGCCGGACGGTAAGCTTTCCGTTTTCGTTTTGTCTGCTCATAAAAAAACCTCCTTACTATGAGCGTTCCTTCAGCTACATAGAGGAGATAAAGCTATTTCCGGTATGTAACAGCGGGATGCAGTACCGTCACCGCAGCGCGCAGTTCATGCGGCTTTCGTCCGTCTGACAACTCCCCGTCCAGACAGCACTTAACGCGTCGGTACTTACTCTGTGTCTTTGTACGGTTATTACACCACTTTATTTGTGTTTTGTCAATAGCCTTACGGATTTTTCATCCGGAATTTTCGCAGGTCTGGCGTTTTAAGCCGTCTTAATCGTTTTTATCATTAACGGACTTTTTTCAACGCCTGAAAAGAAGAAAAACAAGGCGAAGCCTTGCAAAACGCTTTCATTTTAATTCCGAAATCTCAGATACGAAGACGAGTGAACAGAAAGAAGAAAGAAATAAGAGGTGTAATGCTGGATTTGCAATACTTATTCACTGTTCACTATTACTTATTACTTTCCAAAAATCGCCGGGTCGGAT
>SFLA01000103.1 GCA_004553575.1 Clostridiales bacterium | reverse complement strand
CCTCGTTCACACTGGCATGTACGGCGGACAGGATATTATTATGTGAAAGCATTACGCCTTTGCTGGTTCCTGTCGTGCCGGAGGTAAAAACTATCGACGCGAGCGACGAAATATCGGGACGGCAGTCCGCAAAGATGCGGTTGCCGGATTCATACTCTGCCTCGCCGTCGGCGCAAAGACGGCGGAAGGTGTACCCGTTCTCTCCGCTCACCGGGTTATCATCAAGATTGATAAACACAACCGACGGATTTGCAGACTCAACTTTGTGATAAAGCGAATCGGTATAAATTACGCCGTCGCAGCAGGCGTAATCGATAAAACTGCATATCTGCTCCGGCATAAGCTCCTTATCGAGCGGGACGATACATCCGCCGCCGGCAACAACCGCAAGATACGCGCACATCCACTCCGGGCGGCTCTCTCCGACTATGGCAAAGCGTTTGCCCATAAGCCCGTGAGCGTTAAGTCCGGTTCCGAAATCCATGAACAGCTTGTAATAATCGCGGAAGGAAAGTTCTTTAAGATCCTTTTCTTCGAAATACTTATACAGTATACCGTCGCCATAGGTGTCGGACACGAACCGCATAACGTCGTGCATGCTCGAAAACCGCTCGAATCTAAGCTTTTTTTCTTTTTCAGCAAACAGTTTCATATTATATCCCTTGCTTTTATTCTTTCTATATTATAAACAGATACTTTTTCTTGTCAAGGGGATTGGTATATTTTTGTACATTTGACGCAGATTAACCAAAAAGGGAGGAACTGATTTATGGACAGGAAAGAATATATAAAATACACCGACGCACGCGCTTCACGGTCGCCGTCGCTTAAAAACTGCGTGCTTGCTTTTACCGTCGGAGGACTGATCTGTATGATCGGTCAATTACTCTCATTCTTTTACGGTATGTTCGTTGCGGATCAAAAGACAGCGTCGGTGCTTGCATCGGTAACACTCGTATTTTTATCCGGACTATTAACCGGTATCGGCGTATTCGACGATCTTGCCCGCCACGCGGGCGCAGGCACGCTGGTACCGATAACCGGATTCGCAAACGCCGTAGCCTCCCCCGCCATCGAAAGCCGCAGCGAAGGGTTTGTAAAAGGGGTTGCAACCCATATGTTCGTTATCGCCGGACCGGTAATCGTATACGGATCTGCTTCCAGTGCGGTATTCGGAATAATCCTGTATATTATTATGAAGGCAGGAGGGCAGATATGAGGAACGACATTATAGAGTTTACGTCCGCTTATCTCGTGAACGCCGCATCGGTTGCAGGCAGGAAGGAAAGTGAGGGTCCGCTCCGATTGCTGTTCGATTCCTTCTGCTCCGACGACAGGTTCGGTCAGGACAC
Organism: Clostridiales bacterium; assembly: GCA_004553575.1. Lineage (GTDB taxonomy): Bacteria > Bacillota > Clostridia > Oscillospirales > CAG-382 > SFLA01. Next base: position 718 of record SFLA01000103.1, on the reverse strand, counting down.
CTGGGAAAAATCCGAATCTGAAATGGTACGGCTTACCCTTAAGGCTCTTACGGACAAATGCGGCATCGCGCCGGGCGATATCGACTGTGCTATCGGAGGAGACCTGCTTGACCAGTGCGTCGCCACTTCGCACGCGGTAAACAACAGCGGGGTACCTTATCTCGGTCTGTACGGCGCCTGCTCGACCGCTGCGGAAGCGGTTCTGGTTGCTTCACTGCTGGCGTCCACGGGAAGAAGGAGCGCGGCATTCGCATCATCCCACTTCTGCTCGGCGGAACGTCAGTACCGTTACCCTCTCGAATACGGATCCCAGCGTACACCGACCGCTCAGAACACCGTAACCGGCTGCGGCGCGTTTCTTATATCCCCGGATCCGACTCCGGTCAGAATAACCGAGGCGGTAATCGGCTCGGTACAGGACAACGGGGTATCCGACGCGAACAACATGGGAGCGGCAATGGCAACGGCTGCGGTAGACACGATACTGAGGTATTTCAATTCCTCCGGCAGAAGCCCGGCGGAATTTGATATTATTGCCACAGGAGATCTCGGCAGAGAAGGCTACGAAATAGCCTGTGAGCTGCTGACCCGCTGCGGACTCGATCTGTGCGGCAGATTCACCGACTGCGGAATGCTTATTTACGATATCGACCGTCAGGACGTTCACGCCGGCGGCAGCGGATGCGGCTGTTCCGCAGCTGTATTTGCTTCGTATGTA
>SFLA01000102.1 GCA_004553575.1 Clostridiales bacterium | reverse complement strand
CTGTCCCGCGATCGATCCGCGGACGCACTCCGCTGTCAGTCTCCCCGCGGGCACGGAAGCTCCGCCGAAATTAGCCGAAGCTGAACCGCCAAAATTAGCCGAACCTGCGCCGCCGAAATTGACCGAACCTGCGCCGCCGAAATTGACCGAACCTGCGCCGCCGAAATTATCTTTTTTGGGAGCCCGTTTTCCTTTAATCGCAAGAACTATAATGACCGCAGCGGCAGCGGCGACAACCAGTGCGCATACAGCAATAATAATGGTCTTTGAATTGATATGAAGCTTTGCTTTCGGCGCGCTCTCTTCGGTTTCGACCGCCTCGGTTTCAGGCGTTTCCGTGCCGGGCTCGGCATTTTCTTCGCCGCTTTCTTCCCCGGCGGCATTATCGTTGTCGGCGTTGATATAATCGATTCCGAGCGTGTCAAGTCGCTCCATGATGTAGTCCATGCTTATAGCCACAGTCATCCAGCTTGTTGCATTTTCAGCCGTTATAAGCGAAGTTGTGATTCCTATGGCACAGCCCTTTTCGTCAACCATGGGGCCGCCGGAATTGCCGGGGTTTGCCTGTGCGTCGCTCAGGATAGACCGTGTTCCTTCCAGATTATACTTGGGGTTGGAAACGCTGCCCTTGGTTATCGTCAGGTCTTCGATTCTGGAGGGGAAGTTTCTGTCCTCGTTATGAGCGTCGGACACGCCGGGGAAGCCGATGCAGTAGACATCCTGCGCCTTATGAACATTGTCGGGCGAGCGCAGAGCGATGGGCTTGCGCTCGGTCGGAGGCGTTTTCAGCTTCAAGATGGCGTAGTCTATTTCTGCATCGGTATATACGATCTCCGCGTTCATACCGCCGTTGATGTCGGTAACGGTAACATACACGTCGGAATCCGATGTTCTGTCCTCGATTACGTGATTGTTCGTGACAATATAGCTTACCGGCTCCCCTTCTTTTCCGACCGCAAAACCTGTGCCCAGGCCGTATGAGCAAAATACGCGCACGACGCTGTACTGTGCCTGCTCAACGTCTACATAGTCCGCGTGAGCCGCCGGCAGCAGGCTCGCCATAAGCGCGGTGCTCAGTGCCAGGCACACAATAAGCATTAAAATCTTTTTCAGTTTTTTCATTCTCTGCTCTCTTTCTGTATGGGTTCGTTTGCTGCAAATCTGCGGACGCAGACCGTGCCCGTTAAGCTTTACCGCCCTGCGTCCGGGATTTCAAAACGTGACTGCGGGATAAGTGCTTATGTTTTAATGAATTTTTGCCAGCCATACGGCGTTTATCATGCGAGTATGTTTTTCGCTGGAAGCTTATCCCGCCGGGGGTTCGTTGACGTCTGAGCCGCTCTCGGTGCCGCCGCCCTCGGTGCCGCCGCTCTCGGTGCCGCCGCTCTCGGTGCCGCCGCCCTCGGTGCCGCCGCCCTCAGTGCCGCCGCCCTCAGTGCCGTTGTTGTTACTTTCGTTATTATTTCCGCTATTGGGATCGTTGTTTACATTATCGTCCGGCGGTGTGGTCGGGTCTGCCGGTTTCGCAGACTCGGACGGTATTTCGGATTCGGTCGGATCCGCCGGTTTCGCAGACTCGGATGGTATTTCGGATTCGGTCGGATCCGCTGGTTTCGCAGACTCGGACGGTGCTTCAGGTTCTGCCGGTTTTTCCGACACGGCCGGGGCTGTTCCGCCGCCTCCGCCGCCGTAATCGGGAATGTAGCCCGGTGTACTTGTCGGAGTGGGTGTGGCGGAGGGCTCTTTAGTCTGCTTGGGCGGAATGATCAAAATCTTATTGTCTTCCCTGATTTCCCTTGCGCTGACAAACAGGCTGATAATATCCCCCGCATAAAGGCGCTTTCCTTCCCTGGGTTCCTGCCTGAGAACCATTCCCGACTCGCCGTCGTTCAGCTCAAATTCCACATGGATTTCAAGATTCAAATCCTCCAGAATCAGCAGGGCTTCATCCTGAGCAGTTCCCACCACATTGGGCATAACGCTTTTGTTCGCACTGAGAAAACCGAGCAGGACCGTCCCCAGCACGCAAAGCAGGATTCCCAGAATGATAACGATCAGCCCGATTCCCCTGCCGCCATCGCTAATATTGGCTTTATT
>SFLA01000035.1 GCA_004553575.1 Clostridiales bacterium | reverse complement strand
CTTCTCACGGCACAGCCGAATATCAGCCGTTCCATTAAAGAACTCGAAGCCGATCTTGGGATTTCCATCTTCAGCCGCAGCGCCAAAGGAATGGTATTGACACCGGCGGGAGAGGAATTCATAAACTACGCTCAGAGCATCCTGAAGCAGATCGATGATGTTGAAGCTCTGTACAAGCAGGGATTGCCGAAAAAGCAGAAGTTTTCGGTATCGGTTCCTCGCGCCTGTTATATTTCCGCCGCGTTTGCGGAGTTTTCAAAAAGCATAAGCGAAGATCCCGCAGAACTCTTTTACAAAGAAACCAACTCTCAGCGCACCGTCAACAATATTCTCAACAACGATTACAAGCTGGGAATCATTCGCTATGCCGAAAACTACGACAGGATGTTTAAGGAAATGCTTGAAGAAAAAGGGCTTGCCTATGAAATGATTGCGGAGTTTACATATGTTCTTCTTATGAGCAAAGACAGCGCTCTTGCGGATAAGGATATTATTACCTTCGACGACCTTACTCCTTATATTGAGATTGCCCATGCCGATCCTTATGTGCCCTCCATGCCGCTGTCCAAGGTGGTTAAAGAAGAGCTTCCGGACAATATAGACCGCCGTATCTTCATTTTTGAGCGTGCCAGCCAGTTCGATCTGCTTTCCGTCAACCCCTGTACGTTTATGTGGGTATCTCCCGCGCCCCGAAAGCTGCTCGACCGTTACGGGCTCGTACAGAAGAAGTGTATCGATAACAAAAAAATATACAAGGATGTGCTTATATACCGGGAAGGGTATAAGCTTACAAAGCTCGACAAGCAGTTCATTACCGAGCTTTGCGAATCGAAACGGAAATACATAAAATAGATTACAGAAGGCTTTGCCGTAAGGGCACGGCCTTTTTGATATGCCGTATATCGATATATATAATACCGATATAACATTTTAATAATTCCCCGGCGCTTAAAAATGTGATATGATATCGATGAGGTAAACAGGAGGCTGCAATGAACGGATATTCAATTTCAAAGGCAACACTCGGAAGATTGCCTCAATACCTGCAGTATCTGAACGATTTGCCCCTGTGCGACGGCGGTACGATATCGGCAACGGCAATAGCAAAGGGGTTATCGCTCGGCGAAGTTCAGGTCCGCAAGGACCTGGCGGCGGTCAGCGGAGCCGGAAAACCGAAAATCGGGTATAATATTACCGAGCTTATAGGCGATATAGAGCGTCATCTCGGAAGCCACGCGCTTACGAATGCGGTTCTGGTAGGCGCGGGAAAGCTCGGCAAAGCGCTGCTCGATTACGGCGGTTTTGAGGAGTACGGTGTAAATATCGTTGCGGGCTTTGACTGCAGCGAACAGGCAATACGTACGACCGGCTGTACGAAGCCGATTTACCCGATCGGCAATCTGAAAGCCTACTGCGCGGAAAACGAGGTTAAACTCGGCGTAATCACGGTAGGCAAAGGATCGGCGCAGCAGGTTTGCGACATGCTCACGGAAAGCGGTGTTGCGGCAATATGGAATTTCGCGCCCTGCGTATTGAAGGTACCGTCGGGAGTTCTGCTGAAGCAGGAAAACCTGGCGCTCTCTCTGGCTTATCTGAACAATCAAATCGGTAAATAATTTCAGGAGGACACAATAATGGAACCCAAAACCTGCGAAATCGTTGACAGCGTGGAAAAGCTGAACGAGGCTCTCGTTCGCGTAAGAGCGGCGCAGAAGATTTATGCGACCTATACTCAGGAGCAGGTCGACAGAATTTTTAAGGCAGCGGCATCCGCTGCGGACAAGGCGAGAATCCCGCTCGCTAAGCTCGCCGTCGAAGAAACCGGAATGGGTATAGTAGAAGATAAGGTTATAAAAAACCACTACGCCGCGGAGTATATCTACAATGCGTATAAAAACACCAGAACCTGCGGTGTTATTGAGGAAGACAAGGCTTACGGTATTAAAAAGATTGCCGAGCCGATCGGCGTTATTGCCGCCGTTATACCCACCACCAACCCCACTTCCACGGCTATCTTCAAATGCTTGCTCGCTCTGAAAACGCGCAATGCCATTATCATCAGTCCTCACCCCAGAGCAAAGAACTCCACCATCGCGGCAGCAAGACTTGTGCTGGAGGCGGCGGTTGCGGCGGGTGCGCCCGAGGGCATTATCGGTTGGATCGACATCCCGTCTCTCGAAATGACCAACACCGTTATGAAGGAAGCGGATATAATCCTCGCAACGGGCGGACCCGGAATGGTTAAGGCGGCATACTCCAGCGGCAAGCCCGCGCTCGGAGTCGGCGCAGGAAACACCCCCGCGATTATCGACGAAACTGCCGATATACTGCTCGCGGTGAATTCGATTATTCACTCCAAGACCTTTGATAACGGTATGATCTGCGCTTCCGAGCAGTCGGTTATCGTGCTTGAGAGTGTTTATGACAGCGTAAAATCGGAATTCGCGGCAAGAGGCTGCTACTTCCTGAATCCCACCGAAACAGACAAAGTACGCAGAACAATAATCATAAACGGCGCTCTTAATGCAAAGATTGTCGGCCAGAAGGCCGCAAAGATCGCAGAGCTTGCGGGCGTAAGCGTTCCCGAAGGGACGAAGATTCTTATAGGCGAAGTCGAGAGCGTAGAGCTTTCCGAGGGATTTGCCCACGAAAAGCTGTCCCCCGTGCTTGCCATGTATAAGGCTAAAACCTTTGACGAGGCGCTTGACAAGGCAGACCGTCTGGTCGCCGACGGCGGTTACGGACACACCTCCTCCATATATCTTAACGCGACTACCGAAACCGAAAAGCTCGCGGCGTTCTCAGCCCGAATGAAGACCTGCCGCATTCTCGTTAACACGCCCTCCTCTCAAGGCGGTATCGGCGATCTTTACAACTTCAAGCTTGCTCCCTCGCTGACGCTCGGCTGCGGTTCCTGGGGCGGCAACAGCGTTTCCGAAAACGTAGGTGTAAAGCACCTGCTCAATATCAAAACAGTCGCCGAGAGGAGAGAGAACATGCTCTGGTTCAGAACGCCCGAAAAGGTGTATATCAAAAAGGGCTGCCTGCCCGTAGCCCTCGACGAACTCAAAACCGTCAGGGGCGCAAAGAAGGCGTTTATTGTAACGGATACCTTCCTGTATCAGAACGGCCACACCAAGCCGATAACCGACAAGCTCGACGAAATGGGCATTCAGCATACCACCTTCTTTAACGTCCAGCCCGATCCGACCCTTGCCAATGCGACCGAGGGCGCCGCACAGATGAGTGCTTTCCAGCCCGATACCATTATTGCTCTCGGCGGCGGCTCCGCAATGGACGCCGCAAAGATAATGTGGGTTCTTTACGAGCATCCGGAAGCCGACTTTATGGATATGGCGATGAGATTCGTCGATATCCGCAAGAGAATTTACACCTTCCCCAAGATGGGTGAAAAGGCGTATTTCATTGCAATCCCCACCTCCGCGGGTACCGGATCCGAAGTCACTCCCTTCGCGGTTATCACCGACGAGAAGACCGGCGTGAAGTATCCTCTTGCAGATTACGAGCTGCTTCCCGATATGGCTATTATCGATACCGATTTCCATATGTCAGCTCCCCGCGGTCTTACCGCCGCTTCCGGTATCGACGCGGTTACCCACGCTCTCGAGGCGTACGCTTCAATGATGGCGACCGACTACACCGACGGACTCGCCCTCCGCGCGCTGAAGGTTATATTCAATTATCTGCCCAGGGCTTACGACAACGGTCAGACCGATGTGGAAGCACGCGAGAAAATGGCAAACGCCGCTACTATGGCAGGTATGGCATTTGCTAACGCATTCCTCGGTGTATGTCACTCCATGGCGCATAAACTCGGTGCGTTCCACCATCTGCCTCACGGTGTGGCAAATGCACTTATGATAGAAGAGGTTCTCCGCTTCAACGCATCGGAATCTCCCGTAAAGATGGGCACCTTCTCGCAGTACGACCATCCTAACACGCTTGCGAGATATGCCGAGATTGCGGATTACCTCGGACTCGGCGGAAAGAGCGACACCGAAAAGCTCGAAAACCTTATTAAAGCAATAAACGACCTTAAGGCACGCGTCGGCATAAAGGCTACCATCAAAGACTACGGCATTGACGAAAACGACTTCCTTACCCGCCTTGACGATATGACAGAGCAGGCGTTCGACGATCAGTGCACCGGCGCAAACCCCCGTTACCCTCTTATGAGCGAGATCAAACAGATGTATCTGAACGCTTACTACGGAAGGCACTTCGAAGAACCCGAAATGCCCGCGTCCGGACTCGACTCCGCTTCTCCCGATCCCATTAAGCTCCCCTACCGCAAGGGCAAAAAAGCGTAATTTCAGAAGGAGGATATGAGCAATGAAACTTGACAGAGTTATAGCAGTCAGAAACAACAAAACCGTCTACCGCGACGGCGACAGAGCGATTAAGGTATTCAATGCGGAGTATTCCAAGGCGGACGTGCTGAACGAGGCGCTTAACCAGGCAAGAATTGAAGAAACCGGGCTGAATATCCCCAAAATACTTGAGGTCACCATGATAGACGGTAAATGGGCGATCGTTTCCGAATTCATTAAGGGCAAGACGCTCGCTCAGCTTATGGAGGAAAATCCGGATAAAAAGGAAGAGTATATCGAGTTTTTGGTCGATCTCCAGATGAGCGTCCATGCAAAGACCGCTCCCCTGCTCAACAAGCTGAAGGATAAAATGAACCGCAAAATATCCCAGACCGAGCTGGATGCCACAACCCGTTACGATCTGCACACCCGTCTTGAAAGCATGCCCAAGCACAACAAGGTGTGTCACGGAGATTTCAACCCCTCCAATATTATCGTCACCGACGACGGAACCCCTTATATTCTCGACTGGTCCCACGCCACTCAGGGCAACGCGTCTGCCGACGTTGCACGCACGTATCTTCTGTTCTGGCTGAACGGCGATATAAACGGAGCCGAATTCTATCTTAATACCTTCTGTAAAAAGAGCGATACCGCCAAGCAGTACGTTCAGAAGTGGATGCCCATTGTAGCCGCTTCTCAGTCGGTAAAGGGCAACGAAAGAGAACGCGAGTTCCTTATGAGCTGGGTCGGCGTTGTTGACTATCAGTAATCGGATCCCGCAACCGAATTATATCTTCAGAACATTGAGAGGTATTGTATCATGCTTAAAATCACGGTTTGTATCGGAAGTTCCTGCCATATCAAGGGATCGCGTCAGGTCGTAGAGCAGCTTCAGTACCTTATCGCCGATAACGATATCGGCGATAAGGTCGAGCTGGGCGGCACCTTCTGCATGGGCAAATGCCAGCAGGGCGTATGTGTAACGGTAAATGACACCTTCCATTCCGTTACTCCCGAAAATGTCGGAGAGTTCTTTGCCAAGGAAATTCTGCCGAGGGTATAAAAGATGCTGTTCGTTCAGGTTTGTGTCGGCTCGTCCTGCCATCTCAAGGGTTCGCAGGATATTGTGGAGCTTATGGAAAAAGCCGTGAAGGAACATCATTTGGAAGACGACGTTGTACTTTCCGGCAGCTTCTGTATCGGAAGGTGCAACCGCGTCGGAATCACCGTGCAGGTGAACGACGATGTCTTTGTCGGCATAACAAAAGAGAGCTTTAACGAATTCTTCAAGAAAAACATACTCGACGTTATCGAAAGCGAAAGGAAGTGACGGCCGTGGCGAACTGCCTGATACTTAAAAAGTCCAACTGCAAGAACTGTTATAAGTGTATCCGTCACTGCCCGGTTAAGGCAATACGCTTTTCGGGCAACCAGGCCCACATTATAGGCAACGAATGTATTCTGTGCGGTCACTGCTTTGTGGTATGTCCGCAAAACGCCAAGGAGATAGTTGACAGCACGGAAAAGGCAAAGGTTTTGCTTCAGAGCGGAGACCCCGTTATAGTGAGCCTCGCTCCGTCCTTTATAGCCAACTATGAGGGATCGGGGATCAATTCCATGCGCCGCGCACTGCAGCGGATCGGGTTTACCGATGTTGAAGAAACCGCCGTGGGTGCTACAATAGTAAAGACCGAATACGAGCGTTTGCTGAGCGAGGAGGAAAGAGATATCGTAATCTCCTCCTGCTGTCATTCGGTGAATCTGTTAATACAGAAGTATTTTCCGTCGTCTCTGGAATATCTTGCGGACGTAATGTCGCCCATGCAGGCACACTGTGCGGATATAAAGAAAAGAATTCCGAACGCAAAAACCGTGTTTATCGGCCCTTGCGTTGCGAAAAAAGACGAGGCGGAATACTATGAAGGACTTGTTGACGCCGCTTTGACCTTCGAGGAGCTTACCAACTGGCTTAAAGCCGAAAATATTGAGCTTGAAAAAGAAGTCGACTGCACTCCCGAAAGCCGTGCGCGTTACTTCCCTACCACGGGCGGAATTCTTAAAACGATGGCGCTGAATGCTCCCGGATATACCTATCTTGCCATTGACGGCGTCGATAACTGTATTTCGGCGCTGAAAGATATCGAATGCGGCAAAATCCATAAATGCTTTATCGAAATGTCGGCCTGCGCCGGAAGCTGTATCGGCGGTCCGGTTATGGAAAAATACCACAGTTCTTCGCCGGTAAAGGATTACATTACCGTTTCGGGATATGCGGGAGAAAACGACTTTGACGTTGCTCAGCCTTCGCCCGCGGAGATAAAAAAGCATTTCACAATGATCGAGCACAAGCTTGCTCAACCCACCGAAAACGAAATTATGGCAGTGCTTCGTCAAATGGGAAAATTCAAGCCCTCCGATGAACTTAACTGCGGTTCGTGCGGATACAACTCCTGCCGTGAAAAGGCTGTTGCCATAATTCAGGGCAAGGCGGAAATATCGATGTGCCTTCCGTTCCTTAAGGATAAAGCCGAGAGCTTTTCGGATACTATTGTCAAGAATATGCCCAACGGTCTTATTGTCCTTAACGAAAATCTTGAGGTTCAGCAGATAAACAATGCGGCGCGCAGGATTATGAATATCCGGGCGGCGTCAGACGTGCTCGGAGAGCCTGTTGTGCGCATTCTCGATCCCACAGTCTTCATTCAGGTGATAAACAGCGGAAAAACGGTGCGCGATCAGCGTACATATCTCGCGGAATACAAAAAGTATGTCGAACAGACGGTCGTATACGACCCCGATTCACGCATGCTTATAGGTATTATGCGCGATATTACCGATGAAGAGGCAGACCGGGAAAAGAAAGCGCGAATCAACAAACAGACCGTCGAGGTTGCCGATACCGTCGTTGACAAGCAGATGAGAATCGTTCAGGAGATTGCGTCGCTGCTCGGCGAAACCGCAGCCGAGACAAAGATAGCCCTGACAAAGCTGAAGGAGTCTATCGTCGATGAATGATTTGTGTGCAGATATCGGATACAAGAGCATCAATCACGTCGGCGAAGAACTCTGCGGCGACCATGTAGATATAATAGAAGAAAACGAAAGCTCCGCCGTCATCGTGCTTGCGGACGGTCTCGGATCGGGAGTTAAGGCAAGTATTCTCTCCACCCTTACCTCCAAGATCATTTCCACGATGATAGCGGCGGGGCTTCCTCTTGAAGAATGCGTGTCCACCATAGCCGCAACACTGCCCGTATGCTCGGTTCGCGGAGTGGCTTATTCCACGTTCACGATACTCCACATCCGTAACAACGAGATTGCCGAGATAATTCAATACGACAATCCTCATGTAATTGTTATAAGAAACGGCGAGCAATACGATTACCCCAGGACCGAGATGAGTATCGGCGGAAAGAAGATATACAAATCGACCGTCAGGCTGCAGGAAAACGACGTTTTTATTGCCATGAGCGACGGATGCCCTCACGCAGGAATGGGCGGTGTATATAACTTCGGCTGGAAGCGCGAGGATATTGCCGAATATATGCAGGTACTCGTTGCAGGCGGTTATACGGCAAAAAACCTTTCCACCATGCTGGTTGACGAATGTGACAGGCTGTACGGCCACAATCCCGGCGACGATACTACCGCGTGCGTCGTAAGAGTCCGTAAAAGAGAGCCAATGAATATACTCTTCGGACCGCCGTCGAACCGTGATGACGCAAACCGAATGATGTCGTTGTTCTTCTCCAAGCAGGGCAAGCACATTATCTGCGGAGGTACGACTTCCTCTATCGCGGCGAAATATCTCGGCAAGCCCGTTCAGGCAAGCCTGAACTACGAAAGAAGCGATGTTCCTCCTATTGCACACATCGATGGTGTTGACCTTGTTACCGAGGGTGTTATTACCATGAACAAGGTGATTCAGTACGCAAAGGATTATCTCGGCGAGAACCAGCTTTACGAGGACTGGAGCTTCAAGAAGGACGGCGCGTCCCTTATAAGTCAGCTGTTGTTCGAGGAAGCGACGGACATTAACTTTTATGTCGGCAGAGCGGTTAACCCCGCGCACCAGAACCCCGATCTTCCGATTAATTTCAACATAAAGATGAATCTTGTCGAGGAGCTCTCGAGCTGTCTTAAGAAAATGGGTAAACGCATAAAGGTAAGTTACTTCTGAAGAGGTGTAAAATGCGCAAGTTTGATACAAAGGTTCAGCATCTGAAATACAAAGTTCTGCGCGAGGTCGCAAGACTGGCGTGGAACGATACGCTGCTCGAGAATATACTTGACATCCCGGAGCGGCTCGCTCCCGGAAACGAGCCGACCATGCGCTGCTGTGTTTACAAGGAGAGAGCAATTCTCGGAGAGCGCGTAAAGCTTGCCATGGGCGGCGACAAGAACAATCCTAATGTTATAGAGGTTATCGGGATCGCCTGCGACGAATGCCCGGTCGGCAGCTATGAAGTGACCAACGCCTGCCGCGGATGCCTGGCGCACCGCTGTGAGGATGTGTGTAAATTCGGCGCCATTTCCTTTGACCGCGATCACGTAGCGCATATCGATAAATCAAAATGCAAGGAATGCGGTGCATGCTCGAAGGTTTGCCCCTATACCGCAATCGTAGGCCGCAAGCGTCCCTGCCAGAACGCCTGTAAAATCAAGGCTATCTCAATGAACGATCAGAAAACGGCCGTGATCGACAACAAAAAGTGCATTCAATGCGGCGCATGCGTGTATCAGTGCCCGTTCGGAGCCATAATGGACAAATCCTTTATGGTAAACGCCATTGATATACTTAAAAAGAGCGAACGCAATACACGCGGCGGAAACTACAGGGTCTATGCCGTAGTGGCGCCATCCATTTCCAGCCAGTTTGCGTATGCAAAGCTCGGTCAGGTCGTTACGGGGCTAAAAAAGCTCGGATTCCATGACGTTATAGAAGCGGCGCTCGGCGCGGATATGGTCGCTATGGCAGAATCGCGTGAGCTTGCCGAAAAGGGACTGCTGACAAGCTCCTGCTGCCCCGCGTTTGTGCGGTATATTAAATCCGAATTCCCGAATCTTACAGAGCATATTTCGCACAACCTATCTCCCATGGCAACAATAGCAAAATACATAAAGGATACCACTCCGAACTCAAAGGTTATCTTTATAGGTCCCTGCACCTCCAAAAAAGCCGAAGCCCAGCTTGATGAAGTAAAGCCCTACATAGACACCGTCCTGACCTTCGAGGAACTTCAGGCGCTGTTTGACAGCCGCGATATCGATATATCAACCCTCGAGGAGGGCTTCCTTGACAATGCTTCCTACTTCGGAAGGATCTTTGCGCGCAGCGGAGGTCTTACCGATGCGGCGGTACAGGCGATGAAAGAACAGAATATCGACTTCGAGATAAAACCCGTCGTATGCGACGGAATCGAAGCCTGCCGTGTTGCGCTTCTTAAGCTGAGCAAAGGACTGCTTGACGGCAACTTTATAGAAGGCATGGCATGTACGGGAGGCTGTATCGGAGGCGCCGGATGTCTGACACACGGTGAAAAAAGCAAAGCCGATGTAGATAAATACGGCCGGGAAGCCTTTGAAAAGAATATCGGCGACGCGGTATCTGTGCTTAAATAAACGCACAAGCCGCCGTGCAGGACTGCACACCGGATTTTCGGATTCGGACGCGCCCGGTACGGGCGTAAATCGCTACGTGCCGTCTTTCCGCAATAAATCGCCCCGTTTACCGGATATCCATCGGACATCCGGTAAACGGGGTGTGTGCTTTGCTTACAGTTATATTATTTAAGACAGCCGTCCGCAATACTTACACTGCCGTCACAGTTGACGGCTTTATCGCCGGCAGTAATCTTTACCGACCCTGCGGCAACCGTTATTGATTTTACAGCCTGAATGCCGTCGTCTACGGCGTTTATCGTAATACTGCCGCCGACTACAGCTACATAACCCTTTGAAGTATCGATTTCCTCGTCCGACTTAATCCCGTCTCCGGAAGCGGTAAGCGATATTGCTCCTCCGGCAACGGCTACGCTGTCGTTTCCCTTAAGCGCGTTGTTGACAGCCGTTACCGCTATTGTCCCGGATACAATGCGAAGATCGTTGGCACAGCCGATACCGTTGTTGTAATTACCGGTAACGGAAAGCAACCCGGATCCGGAAATCGTAAGATCGTCAGCCCCGTATATGCAGGCATTCGGTTTGTCTCTGCCCTCCGGAAAAACATATGAATCAGAGTCCGTGAACACATTTTCGCTGCCTTCGGCAAGGTATATCAATGCCTTATCCGCTGATACGAGATAGAACGGAGACGTGGTACTGTTCGATACGGATACTCCGTTAAGTACAATGACTACCTTCCCGGTTTCGTCCGTTCTTACGGCAATCTGACCGTCGGTAAGGGTGCCGCTGAAAACATAGGTTCCTGCGGCGGTGACGGTTATTACATCACCGTTTATATCCACGCCCTCGCCCGAGGCGGCGCTTGCTCCGTCGGCAAGCGTTACGGTCACGGCGCCGGAGATATCGGACCCGCTCCGAAGGTCGAAATCCGAAAAATACTCCGCAATAAGCTCGTCCGGCAATGATACGGTGCCGCCCGCTCCGTCGGCGTCGCAGGACGCCAGCAGCGCGAACACGAGAACCGGCAGAAAGGCTGTAAATATTCTTTTCATATGTTATCTCCTTGATTATCTACCGTAATACTGCGCTTACCGCCTTAAGGCTGTATTAAACTGTCAGCCTTTAACATTGTAATCCGCACAAAGCAGATTCATTGCGTTGCAAAGCTTGGCCGTGAACACGACAGGTCCTACGATTATAAGCGATCCGAGCAAACACCAGCCCCAGAAGGTTCCGGCTCCGAATCTGTATGCCAGCCCGCGGCGGGCGAGTTCCATACCGATACGGTTGCATATGCGGTGATACCATACAAGCGATCCGATACCTAGGGTAAGCGGGCCGACAATAAACAGGAGCAGGCAGTAGTGCATTGTTTTCTTTCCGTCGTATCGGCCGCAGACGAGATTGACGTCATCGGATATGCCTGAATAGAAGATTATCGGATATATCCCCAGCGTGATCACAGACAGCAGTATGAGCTTTAACCATCCCCTGTTTGTCTTAAGCCTGTATGCCGGAGCATTTACGGCTGCCGAGGAATCCGTGCTTACATT
>SFLA01000101.1 GCA_004553575.1 Clostridiales bacterium | reverse complement strand
TGTACTTGTAATACTTGCTATTTCCTCATGTTCGCCTTCAACGGATGTTTCGGACGAACCGTCGGCTTTTGTTCCTCCGGAGGGCAGTGTAAGCGAGGATACGCTTCGTGACAAGCTTATCGGCGCGTGGGTCGGTCAGATGGCCGGAGTAGTGCTCGGAGCCGACAATGAATTTTATTATCGCGGAGAGATAATGCCCGATTCCGAGGTTCCCGATTTTTCGTCGCTTAACATCAACAATGCATTCTGGCAGGACGATCTGTATGTGGAAATTACCTTTCTGAATGCAATGGCCGAAAACGGTTACAATTGCAGTATCGAAACGCTGGGCAATGCTTTTGCCGCTACGACTTACGGACTGGATCACTCCAACAAGCAGGCAAGACTGAATCTTCAAAACGGAATACCCGCGTCGGAAGCAGGCAGCTATTTGTATAACTTCCATTGCGACGATATAGATTGGCAGATCGAAGCGGATTTCCTCGGACAGTTGTATGCAGGCAGGGTACAGGATGCCGCAGAGCGAGCTTTTGAGGTCGGACAGATTATCTGTTATGGCGACGGAGTGTACGGAGGAGTCTTCGTGGCTGCGCTTCATTCGGCTGCTTATGTGTGCACCACCGTGCGCGAGACCGTCGATGCCGCAGTTTCCGTTATACCCGCCGACAGTAAATTCGGCCAGATACTTGCGGATGTTATAGAACAGTACGATTCCGGAAAGAGCTGGACCGACTGCTGGCAGTTTATTCAGGACAACTGGGGCGAGTCGGACCGCTGCCCGTATTTCTGCGGGTTCGACGGTAATATAGATGCCAAGCTGAATGCGGCATATGTACTTATGGGCCTGCTGTACGGTGAAGGCGATTTCACAGATTCAATGACAATCGCGATGCGCTGCGGGCAGGACAGCGACTGTAATCCCTCGACCGTAGGCGGAGTGCTCGGTAATCTTTACGGTTATTCGGCTATTCCGGAAGTATATAAGACCGGTCTTGATTTTACTTCTTCCTTCTTCCTTGACAGCTCGGTGTCGCTTAATTCCGCGGTAGAGATGAGCTTTACTCTTATGAAGCAGATACTTGCCGACAACGGAGCAGAGCCTGTCGAGGGATATTATCAGATTTCCGCCGGAGATATCACCGCAGTAACGCTTCAGCAGTGGCCTGCTCAGCCTACAGCGGCGCTCGAGCTTACCGTAAACGGCGACAGCGTATCCGTTAACCTTATTGCGAAGTCCGAGCTGGGTATCGCGCAAATCGAATACGATTTCGGGGACGGCTTCACCACATACGAAGCGGTTTCCGGGTACCGCTATTCAAAGTCAGATACCTATACAATATCCTGCCGTATTACCGATGTCGAGGGTAATACGATTACGGTTTCGGGCAATGTTGAAATAACCGTACCCGATTCCACCCCCGATGACGTCGGAAAGGGCGAAGTCAGAAACATGGCATACTATATGATTCCGATTTGCAGCGATTCTGCACCTGCCGGCGTCGGATCAAAGAACATCTTTGTAATAAGCGACGGCAAAATCGGATCGGCTACGACTTCTCAGTATGATACATATATCGGGTATGTGAATACACATCAGGACTATTTCGGATATCTGTTCAAAGAAACCTGTACCGTAAGCAGCCTTGTGTTTACCGAGGGTATGAATTTCGATAACGGCGGCTGGTTCGCTGACGGAAGCATTTCCGTTCAGGCTCTGATAAACGGCACCTGGACTGCGGTGGATGCAAAAATCGATCCGAAGTACCCCGTCGGCAATCTGCAGAGCGATTTCGGAAACTCGTTCGAGACCTATACGTTCACCTTTAAAGAAACAGAGTGCGACGGTATACGCGTTATCGGCACCGCGGGCGGTAGCGCCGGATTTATCTCCTGCGCCGAGCTTGAGGTATGGGCTTGCGAGACGGCGGCGGTTTCAGATTGACCTTGCGGCATAATAAAAATACCGGAGCGGGAAGTATTCCCCGCTCCGTGTCTTTTTGTCCGGCCTTCGGCTATCTGGTTTTATAGTATGCTACAACAAGATCCACTACCAGCCCGTAGCTTGCGGTTCCCTCGCTTTGCCCCTGACTGCTCAGATAGCCGTTGTTTACGGAATCCA
>SFLA01000008.1 GCA_004553575.1 Clostridiales bacterium | reverse complement strand
CCGATGTCAACGAGTTCAACAAACTTGCATCCGGGTGCGAAGGAGACGTTTTTCTTGTCAGCGGAACCGAAATGAAGCTGAACGCGAAGAGCTTTCTCGGAGCGCATCTTGCACGAATCGCCTGGAACGATATCTGGCTCGAGACCGAAAACGATTACTATTCTACCTTCAAAAAGTTCATCGTAGAGTAATCGTACCCGGCGGAAAAGGATTCACCCGAAATCCGGTTTTGCGGTGATTCCTGTCGAGACCGGCCCGCGCAGTTGATTATTCATCTATGCGGGCGGACAATCCGCAAAAGACGTATCCCCGCAAAGCGTAATGCTTTGCGGGGATTTTTATTCTGAATGCAAACCCGGAAGATTCCGTGCAGCTTTTCATACTTACTTATGGTATTATAAAAGCTTTGCGGCGAGAGCGGGAGCAAGGTCGCGTTCTTCCCACCTTACGCCGAGTTCTTCTCTTCCGAAGTGACCGTAAGAAGAAAGCGGTGTATACTGCGGACGGCGAAGATCGAGCTTCTCTATGATAGCGGCAGGACGGAGATCAACCATATCGCACAGTACTTTTGCAATGAGGTCATCGGGCGCCTTTCCGGTCCCGAATGTATCGACATATACCGAAAGCGGCTTTGCAACACCTATTGCGTAGGCTATCTGTATCTCGCAGCGGGAGGCAATGCCGGCGGCAACGATATTCTTTGCAAGGTAACGAGCCATATACGAAGCGCTTCGGTCAACCTTGGTCGGGTCCTTGCCGGAAAACGCTCCGCCGCCGTGTCGTGCGCACCCGCCGTAGGTATCGACAATAATTTTTCTGCCGGTCAGACCGCTGTCGCCGTGAGGTCCGCCTACAACGAAGCGTCCGGTAGGATTGATGAAAATGTGTGTATCCGCATCTATAAGCCGTTCGGGAATGATCGAACGGATAACCTCGCGCTCGATCTCGCGGCGAAGAATATCGAGATCCGCCGTTGCCGAATGCTGAGCGGAAACCACCACGGAATCGATGCGCACCGGTACGCCGTCATCGTATTCTACCGTAACCTGAGTCTTTCCGTCGGGATACAGATCAGCCACGATACCGTCTTTTCTCACTTCGGCAAGACGTTTGGACAAACGGTGCGCAAGATAGATCGGCATCGGCATCAGCGTCTCCGTCTCGTCGCAGGCATAACCGAACATCATACCCTGGTCGCCGGCGCCGATATCATATGCGGAGGTATCGCCGTGCTTGGCTTCATATGAACGGTCGACACCGAGCGCTATATCGGGCGACTGTTCGTCAATACAGGACAGCACTGCACAGGTATCGGAATCGAACCCTTTCTTTGCGCGGTCGAAGCCGACCTCGCGTGCCGCGCCGCGGGCAATGCTCTGTATGTCTACATACGCCGATGTTGAAATCTCACCCATTACGACGATAAGCCCGGTCGTACAGCAGGTCTCGCAGGCAACGCGGGCCATAGGATCAGCCGTGAGTATTGCGTCGAGGACGCTGTCGGATATGCGGTCGCAAAGCTTATCGGGATGCCCCTCGGTTACGGATTCGCTTGAAATAAACTTCTTCATTTTTACCTCTTTCCCGTACCATCGTATCAACGAAAAATGCGCTTTCCGCAGAGGGAAGGCGCATGTAACGTACTTCTCATCTCCGAAATTACTTCGCTGATTTAACACCTTGCCGTTGTTCCGGCAGGTTGTCGGGCTTCACAGGGCAGTTCCCTCCACCACTCTTGATGATACTGTATTCAATATTAACTCAGTAATGATATCATATACCCATGTACTTGTCAATAGTTATTTGCGGGTAAATCTGTGGAACAACGGAGAAAGCGGTTTGTAGATTATTATTACGATTAAAGAAACCAGCAAACACTTTACGAGTGTGAAAGGCAGATTGAATGAAAGCAGTGCGCCGACGAGGGTGAAGCTGCCGCCGAATATGCCGTTATACGCCGCGAGAATGTCGTCGATAGGCATAAAGTTCTGATAAAACGGATATGTGATAAAATAATTGACCGGAAAGCTTATAACCGCGGCAAGAACGGATCCGGCAACGCTGCCTATAACCGCGCCTTTTTTACTGTGAAGGAAGCGGTAAGCAATTCCTGCGGGAAGTACAAAGCAGGCGCCGACGAGAAAATTCGCCAGTTCACCGACTCCGCCTGTTTGAGTGAAGGTGAGATGTATAAGGTTCTTTATAAGGCAGACGGCTGCGCCGTATACCGGACCGATAGAAAACGCCGCCAACAGCGCGGGAAGATCGGAAAAATCAAATTTAATAAACGAAGGAATAATGAACGGCAACGGAAACTCCAAAAACTGAAGAACTGCCGATATTGCCGAAAGCACCCCGCAGAGCGCTAATGAATACATACGGGCTTTCGATGTTTGCTTCATGCTACACACCTCTGTACATTCTTGGATGTTAAAAAACGCGCCCCCGAAAAAACGGGGGCGCGAAAAAACCGTAATTTATCGCTTCTATCATCCAGACTCTGACTGTCGGTATGGGAATTGCACCCATTCATGCCGTACACGGCTCGCGGACTTTACCGCCGGTCGGGAATTACACCCTGCCCCGAAGCGTATTCGATTTGTATGAGTATATACTTACTCGATTATGCTGGAAACAACACCGGAACCGACGGTTCTGCCGCCCTCGCGGATAGCGAAGCGGAGTCCCTTTTCGATAGCGATCGGAGTGATGAGCTCAACGGTCATATCGACGTGGTCGCCGGGACGGCACATATCAACGCCTTCGGGAAGGGTGATAACGCCGGTAACGTCGGTAGTTCTGAAATAGAACTGCGGACGGTAGTTGGAGAAGAACGGCTTATGACGGCCGCCTTCCTTCTCGGTAAGGACGTAAACCTGACCGACAAACTTGGTGTGCGGATTGATGGTGCCCGGCTTTGCGAGAACCTGGCCACGCTCAATCTCGTCCTTCGCAATACCGCGAAGCAGAACGCCTATATTGTCGCCCGCTTCTGCGAAGTCAAGCAGCTTGCGGAACATTTCGATACCGGTAACGACGGTCTTTCTCGCCTTCTCGGCAAGACCGACTATCTCTACTTCGTCGGACATCTTCAGAACGCCACGCTCGACTCTGCCGGTTGCGACGGTGCCGCGTCCGGTGATGGAGAAGACGTCCTCGACCGGCATAAGGAAGGGCTGGTCGGCAAGACGGTCGGGAGTCGGGATATAGGAATCGACAGCATCCATGAGCTCTCTGATCGGCTCGTAAACGGGATCGAGGGGATCCTTGCTGTCGGAAAGGAGAGCTTCTCTTGCAGAACCCTTGATTATCGGAATATCGTCGCCCGGGAAATCATACTCGGAGAGCAGCTCGCGGACTTCCATCTCAACGATCTCGATCAGTTCGGGGTCATCAACGAGGTCGGTCTTGTTAAGGAAAACGACCATTGCGGGAACGCCGACCTGACGGGCAAGCAGTATGTGCTCGCGGGTCTGCTGCATAGGACCGTCGGTAGCGGCGACGACGAGTATAGCGCCGTCCATCTGTGCAGCGCCGGTGATCATGTTCTTAACGTAGTCAGCATGGCCCGGGCAGTCAACGTGAGCGTAGTGACGGGAAGCAGTCTCGTACTCAACGTGTCTGGTATTGATAGTGATTCCTCTTGCCTTCTCCTCGGGGGCGTTGTCGATCTGGTCATATGCCATGAACTCGACATCAGGATCGCCGAGAGAAAGATACTTAGTAATAGCGGCGGTAAGGGTGGTCTTGCCGTGATCGACGTGACCGATGGTGCCGATATTAACGTGCGGCTTCGTTCTTTCGAATTTGGCTTTTGCCATTGCTTATTCCTCCTGATAATGTGTGTCTTTTTTATTTTTATTTTTTAATCTCTTAACTTACCCCAATCGGTATACAATTAACATTATATTAATTATTGCGCGATTGTCAAGGTATTTTATGAAAATTCCTTATTTGCTGCGGCCGAACCCTTTTTCGCTGAACAACTGATCGCTGACCGACTTGGGTACCTCGGCATAATGGCTCGGTTCCATGGTGTAGTTCGCCCTGCCCTGCGTTCTCGAACGCATGGAGGTCGCATAACCGAACATGTTGGACAGCGGTACGTTTGCGGTAATCTCCCTGCCCGATCCCGTACTGTCCATGCCGAGAATTGTTCCTCTGCGGGAGGTGAGGTCTCCGAGAATATCGCCGACATATTCTTCGGGCGTGGAGACACATACCTTCATTATCGGCTCGGTGAGCACCGGATCAGCCTTCTTCATTGCCTCCTTGAAGGCAATGGAACCGGCAATCTTAAATGCTATCTCGGACGAATCGACCTCGTGGTAGCTGCCGCCCCACAGAGTCGCCTTGACATCGACTACGTTGTAGCCGGCAAGCACGCCGCTGAGCATTGCGCTGCGGATACCTTCATCAACGGCGGGAATATATTCCTTGGGAACGTCACCGCCGGTGACTCTGTTGATAAACTCGTAGCCCTTGCCATTCTCGTTGGGCTCGATGGTTATCTTCACATGAGCGTACTGACCCTTACCGCCGGTCTGACGGACATAGCGGTAATCGCATTCCGCCTGCTTGCGGATAGCCTCGCGGTAGGATACCTGCGGCTTGCCGACGTTTGCCTCGACGCGGAACTCGCGAAGAAGACGGTCGACGATTATCTCGAGATGGAGCTCGCCCATTCCGGCGATTATCGTCTGTCCGGTCTCCTGATCGGTGTAAGCGCGGAAGGTAGGATCCTCCTCTGCCAGCTTAGCGAGCGCTATGGTCATCTTCTCCTCGCCCGCCTTGGTCTTGGGCTCTATTGCGACGCGGATAACCGGATCCGGGAACTGCATCGACTCGAGAATGATCGGTGCGTTTTCGTCGCAAAGAGTATCGCCCGTCGTGGTGTTCTTTAGACCGACTACTGCGACTATATCGCCCGCATACGCTACATCGACATCCTCGCGGTGGTTTGCGTGCATAAGAAGGATACGTCCTATTCTCTCACGCTTGCCCTTTACGGAGTTGAACGCGGTGACACCGGTCTGAAGCTTGCCGGAATATACGCGGATATAGCAGATTCTGCCGACGAACGGGTCGGTCATAATCTTGAACGCGAGCGCAGAGAACGGCGCGTCGTCCGAAGGATGACGCTCCTCCTCCTCGTCGGTTTTTACGTTCTTACCGCGGATGCTCGGAACATCTACCGGGGACGGCAGATAATCCACTATCGCATCGAGCAGCTTCTGAACGCCCTTGTTTCTGTATGACGTTCCGCAGACAACCGGCACCATTTCGTTGGCCAAAGTCGCCTTGCGAATGGCGCGCTTAATCTCTTCGACCGAAATCTCCTCGCCGTCAAGATACTTGGTCATGACGTCGTCGTCGAAATCCGAAATGTTCTCGAGAAGCTGGTCGCGGTACTTCGCTGCGAGAGCGATCATATCGTCAGGAATGTCCTCCTCGAGTATGTCGGTGCCGAGATCGTTGGTATAGACATACGCCCTCATTTTCACAAGGTCTATAATACCTTTGAAATCCGACTCCGCTCCTATGGGAAGCTGAATCGGAACGGCGTTCGCTTTGAGACGCTCGTGCATCATATCTACGACATGGTAGAAGTTTGCGCCGGTGATGTCCATTTTGTTGACATACGCCATGCGGGGGACTTTGTACTTGTCTGCCTGACGCCAGACGGTTTCAGACTGAGGTTCAACGCCGCCCTTGGCACAAAGCACCGTCACCGATCCGTCGAGCACACGGAGCGAGCGCTCCACCTCGGCGGTGAAATCCACATGACCCGGGGTGTCTATTAAATTAATGCGATGATCCTTCCAGTAGCAGGTAGTGGCGGCGGAGGTTATGGTTATACCTCTCTCCTGCTCCTGCTCCATCCAGTCCATCTGGGCTGCGCCCTCATGAACCTCACCGAGCTTATGGGTTTTGCCCGTATAAAAAAGTATACGTTCGGATGTGGTGGTTTTACCTGCATCGATATGAGCCATTATACCGATATTGCGGTATCGCTCAAGCGGGTATGTCCTTGCCATATAGTTCTCCTTAGAGTGTTTTTACCATCTGTAATGTGCGAACGCCTTGTTGGCTTCCGCCATTCTGTGCATATCGTCTTTTCTCTTTACGGCGCCGCCCATGTTGTTTACGGCGTCCATAATCTCGTTGGCGAGACGCTCGGACATGGTCCTGTCGCCGCGCGTACGCGCAAAGCTTACGATCCAGCGAAGACCGAGTGTCTGACGTCTCTCCGGACGGACTTCCATAGGAACCTGATAGTTGGAGCCGCCGCGGCGAACCGCCTTGACCTCGAGATTGGGCATGACGTTGTTGAGAGCCTTCTGGAACTGCTCCAGCGGGTCTGCGCCGGTCTTTTCCTCGACCGTCTTAAAAGCATCGTATACGATCTTCTGCGCAACACCCTTCTTGCCGTCGTACATAACGTTGTTGATGAGCTTGGTCACCAGCACCGAATTGTACATAGGATCCGGCAGAACTTCTCTCTTGAATCCATGTTCTCTTCTGGGCACTTTACTTCCCTCCTTCATAAAGATGGCGTATTCTGCTACGCCTCAATGAGTTCACAGGTACTCGAAAATAAATCCCGTAAGTGCTTCAATATATCTAAAACGGCATTCGGCCGTATATCAATCAAAAGCACAAAAGAATTCTTTCTTTCCTTCTTCCCGAAACAATTACTTCTTCTTCGGGGTCTTGGCGCCGTACTTGGAACGCGCCTGGTTTCTCTTGTCGACGCCCTGTGCATCGAGCTTTCCGCGGATGATGTGATAACGCACACCGGGGAGATCCTTTACTCTGCCGCCGCGTATAAGGACGACCGAGTGCTCCTGCAGGTTGTGGCCGATTCCGGGAATGTATCCCCAGACCTCGATACCGTTGGTCAGTCTGACTCTGGCGACCTTTCTCTGTGCGGAGTTCGGCTTCTTCGGAGTCTTGATAGCGACCTTGGTGCACACGCCTCTCTTCTGCGGGTTCGGGTTGCTGACCGACTTGTTCTTGATGCTGTTGATGCTGCTCTGAAGTGCGGGGGACTTGGACTTGTAGGTCTTGTCCTGTCTTCCGTGTCTTACCAGCTGGTTGAATGTAGGCATTAAATATATCCTCCTTTCCCGAAAAATCTCACAGTCGGGCAAAACTGCCCAACATTATGATTCTACCAAAAACGCTTTGCTTTGTCAAGCGTTATTTCATGGCAAACACGGACAAAACGCCCGTGTTTGCCGCGAAATCCTTAGTAAATAGTGATAATTGCCGCGGGAACGTCTATTCCCGCCATTTCGCCGAGGCAGGCGGCGGTTTTGGTCACGTCGAGCTCAACATAACCGCTTTTCCGTATTTCATCCTTCACCTTGGCGGTAAAGATACGGTCAGCGTCTGACGCCAGAAAGACCTTTCTCGCTCTGCCGGAACGGATAAGTCTTACCGACTGTTTGAACCCGACGATCATACTGCCATCACCGGTCTGCTGCATCGTAAACGCCCTCTTGTTCGTCTCCCGTGTCGACTTCGACGCTGCGGTAGATTCCCATTCCGGTGCCTGCGGGGATGAGCTTACCTATGATAACATTCTCCTTGAGTCCGAGCAGCGGGTCGCGTTTGCCCTTTATAGCCGCCTCGGTGAGCACCTTGGTGGTCTCCTGGAACGACGCCGCCGACAGGAAGCTGTCGGTAGACAGCGAAGCCTTGGTGATACCGAGCAGAGTCGCCTCGCCCTCCGCCTCAAGCAGCTTTACCTCGCCCTCGGCAAGAGCTGCGTTCTTTTCGCGGATACGCTCGTTCTCGGTTGTGAATTCGGAGATATCCACCGACGAACCGACCAGCAGAGGTGTGTCGCCGGGGTTATCAACCCTTATCTTGCGGGTCATCTGACGTGCAATGATCTCGATATGCTTGTCGGATATCTCGACCGCCTGCAAACGGTAGACGCGCTGTATCTCTTTGATAATGTAGGAATATACCGCGTCGAGACCCGCGATGCGGAGAATGTCCGCAGGGCTCTCGGTACCCTCGGTGAGCTTCTGACACTTTACGACCTTGTCGCCGCTCTGAACCGTAAGCTTGGTTATGCCGGGAACGGCAGTGACATGCTCCTCGCCCGTCTCGTCGTCGCGCACAATAATCTGCTTGGTCTTCTTTGTCTCTTCAATACGTACGGTGCCGTCGAAATCGGCGAGCACTGCCGTTCTCTTGGGCTTGCGTGCCTCGAATATTTCCTCGACACGCGGAAGACCCTGAGTAATATCTCCGCCGGCAACACCGCCGGAGTGGAAGGTTCTCATGGTAAGCTGGGTACCCGGCTCGCCTATGGACTGAGCTGCGATTATACCGACCGCTTCGCCTATGCTGACCGGAAGTCCGGACGCAAGGTCGGCACCGTAGCAATGAGCACAGGTTCCGTGCTTTGCGCGGCAGTTTATGACCGAACGGATGTGAACCCTGTCGATACCCGCCGCAGTGATCCTGGCAATCTGCTCCTCGTTTATCATGGTGTTATCGGGAACTATGACCTCACCGGTCTTCGGATCGCAAAGATCGCCAATTACATATCTGCCGAACAGACGGTCCTCGAACGGCTCGATGACCTCCTCCTTGCCGCCGGACAAAACATCGACAATCTTGCTGACCCAGAGGCCGCGGGTGTCTCCGCAGTCCTCCTCGCGCACGATAACATCCTGCGAAACGTCCACGAGACGTCTGGTAAGGTAACCGGAATCGGCGGTACGAAGCGCGGTATCCGCAAGTCCTTTACGGGCGCCTCTGGCGGCGGTGAAGTATTCGAGTATCTTCATGCCCTCGCGGAAGTTCGCCTTTATAGGCATCTCTATCGTCTTACCGGTGGCTGAAGCCATAAGTCCGCGCATACCGGCGAGCTGTCTTATCTGCTTTATCGATCCGCGGGCGCCGGAGACTGCCATCATGTTGATCGGGTTGTACTTATCGAGGTTGCGCTGAAGCGCATCCGCTACATCCTTGGTACAATCCTCCCAGACCTTTATGACGCGCTGAGAACGCTCCTCGTCGGAAAGCAGTCCGCGACGGTAAAAATCGGTGATTTTATCGACCTTTTCTTCGCCGGCAGAAATGAATTTCTGTTTATCGGCGGGAATGGTCATATCGTATACGGATATGGTTATTGCGCTCTTGGTGGAATACTTGAAGCCCTGCTCCTTAAGACGGTCGAGTACCTCGCAGGTAACGGAATTGCCGTGATACTTGATACAGCGGTCGACTATCTGACCAAGCTCGTCCTTGGTGGTTACGAAATCCACCTCGAGCTTGAATTCGTTGCCCGGTATACTTCTGTCCACGAATCCGAGATCCTGCGGAATCGGCTTGTTGAAGATAAGCCTTCCGAGAGTGGTATTCGTCATTCCGGTACGGATTTCGCCGTTAACCTCACGCGTGACGCGTATATTGATCTTGGCGTGGAGACCGAGATTTCCGTTCTCGTACGCCATAATCGCCTCGTCGAAATTACGGAAGGACTTGCCCTCACCAGGCTCACCCGGTTTATCCATTGTAAGGAAGTAGGAGCCGAGCACCATATCCTGCGAAGGAACGGTAACCGCACGTCCGTTGACCGGCTTGAGCAGGTTATTCGAGGACAGCATGAGGAAACGGGCCTCGGCCTGAGCCTCCGCCGAAAGCGGAACGTGCACAGGCATCTGGTCGCCGTCGAAGTCGGCGTTGAAGGCGGTGCAGACCAGCGGATGAAGCTTTATTGCTCTGCCTTCGACAAGTATCGGCTCGAACGCCTGTATCGACAGACGGTGGAGAGTCGGAGCACGGTTAAGCAGCACCGGATGCTCCTTTATGATTCCGTCGAGCGCATCCCATACGTCGGCGTTTGCACGCTCGACCTTCTTCTTAGCGTCCTTTATATTGGTGGCCTTGCCGGTGGCGACCAGAGTCTTCATGACGAACGGCTTGAACAGCTCGAGCGCCATTTCCTTCGGCAGACCGCACTGGTATATTTTGAGCTCCGGACCGACGACTATAACCGAACGGCCTGAATAGTCAACGCGCTTACCGAGCAGGTTCTGTCTGAATCTGCCCTGCTTGCCGCGGAGCATTTCGGAAAGCGATTTGAGCGGGCGGTTGTTCGGACCGGTTACCGGGCGGCCTCTGCGGCCGTTGTCGATAAGGGCGTCCACCGCTTCCTGAAGCATACGCTTCTCGTTGCGGATGATTATCTCCGGCGCCTGAAGCTCAAGCAGACGCTTAAGACGGTTGTTGCGGTTAATGACACGGCGGTAAAGATCGTTAAGATCGCTGGTGGCAAATCTGCCGCCGTCGAGCTGCACCATCGGACGGATGTCCGGAGGAATTACCGGAAGCGCCTCGAGTATCATCCACTCGGGACGGTTGCCGGAGAGACGGAACGCCTCGACTACCTCCAGACGCTTGATAGCTCTTATCTTGCGCTGACCCTGAGCGGTGAGCAGTTCGTTCTTAAGCTTTTCGGACTCCGCCTCAAGATCGATCTCCGCAAGCAGCTCCTTTATAGCCTCCGCGCCGATACCGTCGCGGAAGTCGTGCTCGTATTTCTCAAAGTAATCGCGGTGCTGCTGCTCGGTGAGCAGCTGCTTCTTTGCAAGAGGCGTATCGCCCGGATCGATAACGATATACTGGGCAAAGTAAAGCACCTTCTCCAGTACCTTCGGAGACAGATCGAGCAGAAGTCCCATCTTGGACGGGATAGCCCGGAAATACCATATGTGCGACACGGGGGCGGCAAGCTCTACATGTCCCATACGCTCGCGGCGAACCTTGTTGGTGGTTATCTCGACTCCGCACTTTTCGCATATCTTGCCCTTGTACCGAATACCGCGCTTGTACTTTCCGCAGTGGCACTCCCAGTCCTTGCTCGGGCCGAAGATACGCTCGCAGAACAGACCGTCGCGCTCCGGCTTAAGGGTGCGGTAGTTGATCGTTTCGGGCTTTTTAACCTCGCCGTATGACCATTCGCGGATCATATCGGGAGACGCAAGACCGATCTGTATGGATTCAAACTCTATATTCTTTTCCATCAATCGTTCCCTCTCTCTGTTCACTCGTCATCGGAGACATCGTCGAAATAGGTTTCTTCGGCGCCGAAGCCGATATCGTCCTCCTCGGAATCGTCTCTCACAACGCCCTCTTCGTCGTCGTACATAACGTCGTCCTCGTTCTCGAGCACCGACTTGCCCAGCTCGCTCTCGGATATACGCTTCTCGTCGACATCGTCGTCGTCACCGTAATCCTTAAGGTTGATTTCCTCGTTATCGCTGTTCAGCACGCGGACGTCAAGACCGAGCGACTGCAGTTCTTTAATAAGCACCTTGAAGGACGCGGGAACTCCCGGCTCGGGAATATTCTGACCCTTTACGATAGCCTCGTAGGCCTTGACTCTTCCCTTTATGTCGTCCGACTTGACCGTGAGTATCTCCTGAAGCGTATAAGCCGCTCCGTATGCCTCGAGCGCCCAAACCTCCATTTCGCCGAAGCGCTGTCCGCCGAACTGCGCCTTGCCTCCGAGCGGCTGCTGGGTGACAAGCGAGTACGGACCGGTGGAGCGGGCGTGAATCTTATCGTCCACCAGGTGATGCAGTTTAAGGAAGTACATATATCCGACCGTTACGGGGTTATCGAACGGCTCGCCGGTACGTCCGTCATACAGCACGGTCTTTCCGTCGATAACCTGAAGCTTCTCTTCACCGGTCTCGGGGTCGATAACGGTGCGGGTCTCCTTGCCGACGCAGGTCTCGCCGGGGAAGACATCGCGCCACATATCCGCCATCTTCATGCACTCGATAATATCCTTCTCGTTGGCGCCGTCGAAGACAGGGGTCATTACCTTCCATCCGAGCTTCTTGGCGGCAATACCGAGATGCACCTCGAGCACCTGACCGATATTCATACGGGAAGGAACGCCGAGAGGATTGAGCACTATGTCAAGCGGAGTTCCGTCGGGCAGGAACGGCATATCCTCGCTCGGGAGTATGCGCGAAACAACGCCCTTGTTTCCGTGACGTCCGGACATCTTGTCGCCGACCGATATCTTGCGCTTCTGTGCGACGTAAACCCTGACCGCCTTTATAACGCCGGGCTGGAGAACATCGCAGTCATCGCGCGAAAATTCCTTAACATCGACAACTATACCGCTTTCGCCGTGAGGCAGGCGAAGCGAGGTGTCTCTTACCTCACGGGCTTTCTCGCCGAATATGGCGCGAAGCAGACGCTCCTCGGCGGTAAGCTCGGTCTCACCCTTGGGCGTGACCTTACCTACAAGGATATCGCCGGTGGTAACCTCGGCACCGATCGATATAATACCGTCGGCGTCAAGATCCTTAAGCATATCGTCTCCGACATTGGGTATATCGCGGGTAATCTCCTCGGGTCCCAGCTTGGTGTCCCTGGATTCGCAGTAGTATTCTTCTATATGGATGGAGGTGTACAGATCGTCGCGGACAAGTCTCTCGTTGATAAGAACCGCGTCCTCGTAGTTGTAGCCCTCCCAGGTCATAAATCCGATGAGCATGTTTTTGCCCAGCGCAATCTCTCCGTTGGAGGTAGCGGCTCCGTCGGCAACGACGTCGCCGGCTTTTATGAGCTGGCCCTTACTTACCACCGGACGCTGATTGACGCAGGTGCTCTGGTTGCTGCGCTCGAATTTGATAAGCGAATATCTGTCCACCGTGCCGTCGTCCGCACGGACAACGACTTCGTCGGCAGTGACCGACTCGACCACGCCGCTTCGCTTGCAGAGCACGATAACTCCGCTGTCGTATGCGGCCTTGTATTCCATACCGGTCGCTACTATCGGCGATTCCGTCACCATAAGCGGGACAGCCTGCTTCTGCATGTTCGATCCCATGAGGGCGCGGGTGTTATCGTCGTTCTCGAGGAAGGGGATCATCGCGGTTGCGACGGATACGACCATCTTCGGCGAAACGTCCATAAGGTCTATGTCGGAGGGCTCGTACTCGTGGATCTCATCGCGGTGGCGCGCAACGATTCTGCGGTTGACAAAGCTGCCGTCCTCGTTAAGCGGCTCGTTTCCGGTGGCTACGATATATTCGTCCTCGGCGTCGGCGGTGAGATATACGGTCTTATCGGTAACAATGCCGCCCTTGACTATGCGGTACGGTGTCTCGATAAAGCCGAATTTATTAACTCTCGCATAGGTGGCGAGATACGAGATAAGTCCTATATTCGGACCTTCGGGAGTCTCGATAGGGCACATGCGTCCGTAATGGGTATAATGGACGTCACGAACCTCAAACGACGCTCTGTCTCTGGACAGACCGCCGGGACCCAGTGCGGAAAGACGTCTCTTGTGGGTAAGCTCGGACAGGGGGTTGGTCTGATCCATGAACTGGGACAAAGGCGATGACCCGAAGAAATCGCGTATCGACGAAACGATCGGGCGGATATTGATAAGCGACTGCGGGGTGACGGTATCGATATCCTGAGTGGTCATCTTCTCCTTTACGATCTTATCCATTCTGGAGAAGCCGATACGGAGCTGGTTGAGAAGCAGCTCGCCCACCGAACGGAGACGACGGTTGCCGAGATGGTCGATATCGTCCGCCTTGCCTATGCCGTGGGAAAGCCCTATAAGATAGTTGACGGAAGCAAAAATGTCGTCAACGGTGATATGCTTGGGAATAAGCTCGTCCGCTCTCGCCGCCAGCGCAGACCTGAGCGCCTTCACATCGGATACTCCGACGGTGTTGATTATTTCGAGCAGTACGTCGAGCTGAACGTCCTCGGAAAGACCGAGTTCCTCGTTGGATATGCCGCAGATACGGGATGCGTCGACCATTTTATTGGAAAAGACATGCACCTCGCGCTCCGTGCTCTCGTCCTCCTCAACGTTTACGTAAACGGACCAGATGCCGGCGTGCTCAATACGCTCCGCGTCGGCACGGGATATCTTCTGGCCTGCCTCGTACAGCACCTCGCCGGTAACGGGCGATACCGCCGGACGCGCAAGGACACAGCCCGCGATTCTTCTTCCGATAGCGAGCTTTTTATTGAATTTATATCTTCCGACCTGGGATATATCGTATCTTCTCGGGTCGAAGAAGAGATTGTTAAGAAGTGCCTGGGCGCTCTCTACGAGAGGGGGATCACCCGGACGGAGCTTGCGGTATATCTCTTTGTATGCTTCTTCCTGAGGTGATGTGCCGTTTTTCTCAGCCTCGGCGGGTATCGAATCCTTCTCGAAGGTAGCCTTGAGTATCGGCTCATCGCCGAACAGCTCGGTTATCCTGCGGTTTGAATCGAGGCCGAAGGCGCGAAGCAGCACGGTTATCGGCAGCTTGCGGTTTTTATCGATTCTTACGTAAAATACATCGGAAAAATCAGTCTCGTACTCGAGCCACGCTCCGCGATAGGGTATGACCGTGGTGGCGAACAGCTTTTTGCCGCTCTTATCGTCGGACGTTTCGTAATAGATTCCCGGCGAACGGACGATCTGGCTGACCACGACACGCTCGGCACCGTTAATAATAAACGTGCCCGCGTCCGTCATCATGGGAAAATCTCCCATGTATATTTCCTGTTCTTTAACTTCACCGGTCACTTTGTTGGTGAGCCGCACAAGCACCTTAAAAGGAACAGCATAGTTGACATCTCTGTCCTTGCATTCCTCGATCGTGAATTTGGGCGGATCGCTCAGAGAGTAATCCACAAACTCAATCACAAGGTTGCCTGAATAGTCGGTCATCGGAGAAATATCACGCAGGACATCCCCTATGTCGTGCTCGATAAGATCTCTGAACGACTTTTTCTGGATCTCGATAAGATTCGGCATTTCAAGAACTTCACGGTTCTTGGAAAACGACATTCTTACATTGGTCCCGAGCTGCTGCTGCTTAACCATTCAACCTGTCACTCCATTCATTTTTTACCGCTTTGCAGAAAAACACGCCGCATACGCCCCAAAAAAGGGTTCGATAACGCATATTACGGTCATTATAGTGCAGTTTACTATTTTATCACCGAAATCAATAGTTGTCAAGCACATTTTTCAAATTTTTAACAATATTTGCCCTATGACGTACATAAACAGTTCAGCCGGCGCAAAAGCACCGGCTGAAAGATTTTATTGTTTGCTTCAGCGGAACAGCAGCGCATGCGCCGCCCAGACCGCTCCGCACTGCGCGATTATGATCGCAGGGAGACCGAGCATAAACGAAAGATGTTTGGTCTTATGCCGTATCAGCTTCATACACACATACATTGCGACGCTGCCTCCGCAGGCGGCAAGCAGAAAAAGCGTCTTTTCCGGGACGCGAGTCAGACCTCGGCGGGCGGAATACTTGTCTGCGGCGGTCACCGCCGCCGATACCGCCGACATAACGCCGAGATATATACCGACCGCTATCCAGGTACCTGCGCTCATCAGCGGACACCGTCCAGGTAACTGCAGGCGGCGATCGCGGCGGCAGCGCCGTCCGCCACAGCTGTCGCTATCTGACGCACGCTCTTGGTTCGGCAGTCGCCCGCGGCAAACACACCCACGGTACCGGTAAGGGTATCCTCTCCGGAAACAATATATCCTCTGCCGTCAAGCCCGGCGACCGAAGAGAACGGCGCGTTCTGCGGCACGAGTCCTATTGCAACGAATACTCCGTCGGTATCGATAACCTTATCGCCGTCGGCTCCGCTTATGCGTATGCCTGTAAGAGAATTATCTCCGACAAGGCCGGTGACGGTATGGCCGGTAATGAATTCGACATTGCCTGACCCGGACAGCCTGTCGAGCAGCTTTTTTTCGCCGGTGAAGTAATCGAGATTCTGCACGAGCGTGACCTTTGAGCAGCCCTCGGCAAGCAGTATCGCCTCCTGAAGGGCGGAATTTCCTCCGCCGACCACCACAACGCGCTTGCCCTTATAGAAAGGACCGTCGCATACCGCGCAGTACGAAATCCCCTCGCCGATAAAATCGCTTTCCCGCTCGACTCCGAGCAGGCGATGCTTGGCTCCCGCCGCCAGAATGACGGCCTTCGCCTCGTATACGCCGTACCCTCCGGTCAGCAGAAAGCCGGAATCGGTCTTTTCGACCGATGTAATCTCGTCCGGCTCGAGCTCTGCGCCCTGTTCCAGAACCTGACCGACCATCGCGTCGGCAAGCTCTATACCGGACACCGACGCGAAGCCGGGATAATTTTCTATTCGCGGCGAAAAGGTCATCTGGCCTCCGAACGCGCCCTTTTCGATAACCAGCACGCTTTTCTCGGCGCGCCGGGCATACAGCGCAGCGGTCATACCCGCGGGGCCGGCTCCTATTATCGCTATATCGTACATACTACTTTACCGAATCGATATAACGGCGGATATTCCCGACTCCGGCGTATTTTTCCACTCCTTCGTCGGTTACGACCACCAATGTCGGAGCCTGTCTTACGCCGAAATCGGTCGCAAGAGCAGCATTCTCGTCGGCAAGCATTTTTTCAAAATCGATCCCCGCCTTCTCGAGCAGCGCGACGGCTATCTTGCAGTTGGGGCAGGTAGCGGTGGTGAACAGCAGCACGGTTTTCTCGGTGGCGGCAGCGGTCTGCTTTGCCGCGGGTGCGGGCGACGCGGCTTCCGCATCGGGGCAGGATTCGACCCCGTCGCGCTTAAGGACGCTCTTGCCTATATCGTAGGACTTGCGCTCCTTGAACTCCTGGGTCTTTCCGTCGTTCCAGTTCTGTACCGGACGGTAATAACCGGTTATACGGCTGTATACCTCGGTCTTTTCGCCGCACTCGGGGCAGGTCCATGCCTCTCCGGTAATATAGCCGTGATTGCGGCAGACCGAGTATATAGGCGACATAGTATAATAGGGAAGCTTGTAGTTTTCGGATATCTTGCGGACGAGATTGGCGGCAGCCCTCCAGTCGGGGAGCTTTTCGCCGAGGAAGGCATGGAATACCGTTCCGGAGGTATAAAGGGTCTGAAGCTCGTCCTGAATGTCCAGCGCAGTGAATATATCGTCGGTGTAGCTGACCGGAAGATGCGAGGAATTGGTGTAATACGGCGTCTCGCCGGCGGGAGCGGCGGTGATGATATCCGGATATTTTTCCACATCGTGCTTGGCAAGACGGTAGGAAGTGGACTCTGCGGGGGTCGCCTCAAGATTGTAGAGGTCGCCGTATTTCTCCTGGTAATCGGAAAGACGCTCGCGCATATGGTTGAGCACCTGCTTGGTGAACTCCTGCGCGTCGGGCTCGACAAGGCTGTGACGGAGCCACTTCGCGTTCAGACAGCACTCGTTCATGCCCACCAGACCGATAGTAGAGAAATGGTTTGCAAAGGTTCCGAGATACCGTTTGGTATACGGATAAAGCCCCTCGTTCATAAGCTTGGTTATGACTGTACGCTTAACCTTAAGCGAACGTGCGGATATATCCATTATGTGGTCGAGCCGCTTGTAGAAATCCTCGACATTTTCGGACAGATAGGCGATTTTGGGCATATTCACGGTCACAACGCCGACCGATCCGGTGGATTCGCCGCTTCCGAAGAAGCCGCCGCTCTTTTTGCGCAGCTCGCGGAGGTCGAGACGGAGGCGGCAGCACATCGAACGCACATCGCTCGGCTCCATATCGCTGTTGACGTAGTTTGAAAAATACGGAGTTCCGTACTTGGAGGTCATCTCGAACAGCAGACGGTTGTTCTCGGTCTCGGACCAATCGAAATCGCGGGTTATGGAATAGGTGGGAATCGGGTACTGGAAGCCCCTGCCGTTGGCGTCGCCCTCTATCATAGTCTCGATAAACGCCTTGTTTATCATATCCATTTCGGCCTTGCAGTCCTTATACTTGAAGTCCTGCTCTTTACCGCCTACTATCGCAGGGAGCTCGGCGAGATCGTCCGGCACCGTCCAGTCAAGGGTTATGTTGGAGAACGGAGCCTGAGTTCCCCAGCGCGAAGGAGTGTTCACGCCGAAAACAAACGACTCTATGCACTTTTTGACCTGTTCGTAGGAAAGATTGTCAACCTTAACGAACGGAGCGAGATATGTATCAAACGACGAAAACGCCTGCGCGCCCGCCCACTCGTTCTGCATTATGCCGAGGAAGTTGACCATCTGGTTGCAAAGGGTCGCAAGATGGCTTGCCGGAGCGGAGGTTATCTTACCGGGCACGCCGCCGAGCCCCTCCTGTATAAGCTGCTTGAGCGACCAGCCCGCGCAGTAGCCGGTAAGCATGGAAAGGTCGTGTATGTGTATGTCGGCGTTGCGGTGAGCGGAGGATATCTCGTCGTCATAAACCTCGCTCAGCCAGTAGTTCGCGGTTATCGCGCCGGAATTGTGGAGAATAAGTCCGCCGACGGAATAAGTGACGGTGCTGTTTTCCTTAACGCGCCAGTCCGTGACCTTGACATAGCTGTCCACCAGTTCCTTATAATCGAGAATGGAGCTCTTTACCGAACGCAGCTTCTCGCGGTTGCGCCTGTAAAGGATATATGCCTTGGCGACGTCGCCGTATCCCGCCTGGCTGAGAACCGACTCGACGCTGTCCTGTATGTCCTCAACGGAAATAAGCCCGTCTTTTATTTTGCTCTCGAAATCCGCAGTGACCTTAAGTGCGAGAAAATCGATAATAGACTGGTTGTACTGTTTTTCCTGCGCGTCAAACGCAAGTTTAATGGCGTTTACAATCTTTGAAATCTCAAAATCGTTGATTTTGCCGTCTCTTTTGATTATCTGATACATGTATTCTGTCTCCTTTTCACATACCGCATGGCAAGAGTATATCACTATTGATTGCGTATGTCAATATCAAAAACACAATATCTTGTGTTTTTTGCAAAAAAATTTGCCCGGGAAAATCCGGGCAGGCGGCAATGCGGTATATACAGCAGGGAGAAAAAGTACGGTCAGATTCCGCGGAGCCGGGCGGACGGTACGTTTTCGCGGGCGGCGGAAAGCAACTCTCTCATTTCCTCCGGCGAAAGACCCAGGGTCGTTTTGTCGATCATATCGCCGGAATCGACCAGCGACTGCAGGAAGTATTTATTCTCGCCCTTTATAAGCGAGGTCAGCTCTCGTATGCTGTCCGGCGTATGCAGCCCGCGTGCGCAGGTTGTGCGGAATTCGTGATCGATTCCGCTGCCGGCGATAATCGAAATGCTGCTTAAAATATCGTCGGTACAGACCTCCGTCCCGCAGGTGCGGGAATACAGCGGGAGGCTGTTCTTTATATCCATTGCTATGTAATCGACGGCTCCCGAGGAAACGATGCTCCCGAGCTTTTCTGGAAGAGTGCCGTTGGTATCGAGCTTTATCAGCATGCCGCAGCCGCGTATCCGTGCAAGAAACTCGGCGAGGTCGGGGCGAAGCAGCGGCTCTCCTCCGGTAATGCATACCCCGTCCAGCCTTCCGCGGCGGGAACGCAGAAACGAAAAGAACTCCTCGTCGGATATATGCTCCTCCGGAGATTCAACCACCAGACGTGCGTTGTGGCAGAACGGGCAGCGCAGATTGCAGCCCGCAAGAAACACCGTACAGGCGACATAGCCCGGATAATCGAGCAGTGTCAGCTTCTGAAGACCGTTTATTTCCATAAAAACACCTCTCATTCCGGAATATTATACGGCAGATATGAAAAAAATGCAACACCGTGATTGACAAAACGCCCCGTTCTGGGGTACAATAGCGGAAATTCCTTATACATGGCGGCTGAATCCCGCCGTGTCACCGTCTGTCAGGAGAAATGAACAATGAAAATACCCTTTGCGACAAAAGACCAGCTCGAGGCGATAGCCGCGAAATATCCCACTCCGTTTCACATATACGACGAAAAAGGAATACGTGAGAACGCACGCAGACTTCGCCGTGCTTTTTCGTGGAACAAAGGCTACAAGGAGTATTTTGCCGTAAAGGCAACGCCTACCCCTGCGCTGCTCAAGCTTCTTCACGAAGAGGGCTGCGGGTGCGACTGCTCGTCGCTCACCGAGCTTATGATGTCCGAGCGCTGCGGAATAACCGGGTCGGACATAATGTTTTCGTCAAACGATACCCCCGCCGAGGAGTTTATACTTGCCGACAGGCTGGGAGCCGAGATAAATCTCGACGATATCACACATATAGAATTTTTTGAAAAGGCGGTCGGACACTTCCCCCGCCGTATGTCCTGCCGTTATAATCCGGGCGGAACCTTTGTAAGCGCCAACGAGATAATGGACAACCCCGGCGAAGCAAAATACGGCATGACCCGCGCTCAGCTTTCCGAAGCGTTCCGCATACTCAAATCGAAGGGAGTCGAGGAATTCGGACTGCACGCGTTTCTGGTATCCAATACCGTATCCAACGATTATTACCCGCAGCTCGCCGCAATTCTGTTCCGCACCGCAGTCGAGCTCAGGCAGGAGACCGGAGCACATATAACCCTTATAAACCTGTCCGGCGGAATCGGCGTACCGTATCTTCCGGACGGAAAGGAAAACAACATAGACATTATCGGAGAAGGAGTCCGCCGCGCATATGAGGAGATACTGGTGCCTGCGGGAATGGGCGACGTGGCGATATGCACCGAGCTCGGCAGGTATATGCTCGCTCCGTACGGACATCTCGTAACACGGGTCATTCACGAAAAGCACATATACAAGGAATATATCGGAGTGGACGCCTGCGCCGCCAACCTTATGAGACCGGCGGTTTACGGAGCATACCACCATATAACCGTGCTCGGCAAGGAGAATCTCCCCTGCGATCATAAATATGACGTAGTCGGCTCGCTGTGCGAGAACTGCGATAAGTTCGCGGTAGACCGTATGCTGCCAAAAACCGAAATCGGCGATCTTCTGGTAATACACGACACCGGAGCGCACGGCTTTTCGATGGGCTATAACTACAACGGACGTCTGCGTTCCGCGGAGATACTGCTCCGCGAGGACGGCTCCGCCGAGCTTATCCGCCGCGCCGAAACGCCCGACGATTACTTTGCGACACTTGTCTGGTGAGCCGTGAAAACGAATAAATTCGGCAGCTACGACGAATACGTTCTTTCCTCGGACAGCCTTGAGGTTTCGGTAATAACGCTCGGCGCGACGGTAAGAAGCCTGCGCTTCCGCGGGCGCGAGCTTCTGCTCGGGTACCCGGACGCCGCCGGGTACGAGTCCGGAAGCTGCTACTGCGGCGCCGTTGCGGGAAGATACGCAAACCGCATTGCCGGCGGGCGGATTACCGTCGGCGGGAAGAAATACCTGCTCGATCTCAACGACGGAAATAACCACCTGCACGGAGGCTTTGCCGGATTTGACAAAAAGGTATTTACCGCTGCAGCCGTGTTTGACAATACAGTACGTCTGGAATACCGTTCGCCGGACGGCGAAGGCGGTTATCCGGGCAATCTGACCGCGGCGGTTACCTACACCGTCTGCGGAGACGGATTTACGGTGACTTTTTCCGGAGAATCCGACGCCGACACGGTTTACGCGCCGACTTCGCATATGTACTTCGACCTTTCCGGATGCGGCAAGGGCTGCTTCGGAACGGATATAACGATATATTCCGACCGGTACCTTCCGGTAGGAGCCGATCTGATTCCTGCCGGAGGATTCGCCGAGGCGGAAGGAATATACGATTTTACCCGCGGAAGAATAATAGACCGGGATTATGACTGTTGCTTTCTGCTGCGCGGCGGAGAATCGGAATTTAAAAAAGCTCTGCACGCCGTTTACGGCGACATATCGCTGGATATATACACCGATTACCCTTCCGTACAGCTTTACACGGGCGGATTCCTGTGCGGCGGGCTTAAAAAGCACGGAGGGTTCGCCGCCGAGCCGGAATTCCCGCCGGACAGCCCGAACAGAAAGGATTTTCCGTCGCCGGTGCTTAAGAAAAACGAAAAATACGAAAAAACGATAAAATATTGTTTTTCGTTAAGTTAGATTTAAGCAACCGACGGTATAATTCGCATGTAATCTGATACGGCGGCAACGGTGCGAGAGCCGGTGATTTTCGGGTTTTTCCGTAAGATAAGCCGAAATCCTCCCTTCAGATTGTATTTTCCCCCTCGGCGGAACGGTACGCGCCATCATGCCGCTCCGCCATCCCCCTATAAACCGTTCCCCGCAGGGTCGTATCCCGCGGGGATTTTTGTTTGCGCACTGCTGCGGCGCTTGACAGCCTGCCCGAAAAATAGTATTATTGACGCACGATATTTTTTTAAAGAAGGATGAGATAACTTTGGCGTCCGACCACGTAAAGGCGAAGAACTGTCTTTCGCTGTTTCTGTCTTTTCTTAAAATAGGCGCCGTCTGCTTCGGCGGAGGAGCGGCAATGATCAGCTTCATATCAGCAGAGGCTGTCGAAAAACACGGCTGGGCTGCTCCCGAGGAAATGAACGATATAGTAACGGTTTCCGAAAGCACTCCCGGCCCGATTGCGGTAAATGCCGCCACCTTCGTCGGCTGCAGGGTTGCCGGGGCAGCGGGTGCAGCCTGCGCCACCGTCGGAACGGTTCTGCCGGCGTTTGCCATAATGATCGCCGTGGCGATGTTCATGGATTTCTTCAAATCGCTGACGGTAATAAGCTATATTTTTGCCGGAGTTCGCGTCGGCGTTATCGCACTTATACTCAAGGCGTTTATTTCGATAGTAAAGTCCTCGAAAAAAGACATTTTCTATTATGCGGTGTTCGCGGCGGCGTTCATTGCGGTTGCGGTGTTCGGAGTTAACACCATTGCGGTTATTGTCTGCGCGGCGCTTATCGGTATCGGAAGCGCTGTAGCCGGAATAGTCACACGGAGGAACGCACAATGATCGCCGCGCTTAACGTGTTCTGGATGTTTTTCAAAATCGGTCTCTGCACCTTCGGCGGCGGCTACGCTATGGTCGAGCTTGTGGCGGACCAGGTAATATCAATGGGCTGGATGGAAATGCGCGAGATTATCGATTTCGTCGCAATCAGCGAGAGCACTCCCGGCCCGATTGCGATAAACATGGCCACCTACGTCGGATTCCGGGTAGCCGGTCCGTTAGGCGCCTGCCTTGCGACTTTGGGGGTTGTGCTTCCTTCGTTTATCATTATAATGCTCGTTGCAAAATACTACGCCAAGTTCATTGCGAACCGTTTCGTAGCGGGAGCCATGCGCGGACTGCGCCCCGCCGCAGCCGCTCTTATAGCCGCAGCCGGCGTATCGATAGCCGCCGAGGTTTTCTTCCCGAACGCGCTTTCGGTTTCGGCGCTCATCTCGTTCGACGGAATATGCAGGCTCGCAACTCTGGCGCTGTGCGTTTTTCTGGCGGTAAAAAAGGCAAAGCCGTATATGATACTGCTCGCATCGGCGGCAATGGGACTCGGCTGGGGCTGTCTCGGAGCGCTTATTGCGTAATACGGAAAACATCCTCCCGCTCGGACGGGAGGATTATTTTTCGCCCCGTGCGCGTAAGCCGGCTCCGGACGGCAAACCGAACCGAAGACGGATTGCAGGTGCACGGCGCACATGAATATCCTCAAAGGGCGTTGCGAACAGGCGGAATTTACGCACCTCTATTGACAAACGGACGCTTTTCTGTTAAACTCACTGCATTATTTTTATTTATGTTTATGTTGCGGAGGAACGGTCATGAGCGGTACGTCAGTCCCGAAGGGATACAAAAGCAAGCTCGATATGTATATGACTCAGACGGCCATAGGTCTGTTAAAACGCGATTTTCAGGATCGCCTTTGCGAAGCGCTGAATCTGAAAAGGGTTTCCGCGCCGCTTATTGTCGATCCGTCAACCGGGCTTAACGACGATCTTAACGGCACCGAGCGTCCCGTATCCTTCGACATTCCCGCCGCCGGAAAGACTGCCGCGGTGGTGCATTCGCTTGCAAAATGGAAACGGCTCGCGCTGAAAAGATACGGATTTTCGGTCGGCGAGGGAATCGTCACCGATATGAACGCGATACGGCGCGACGAAACGCCGGACAATCTACATTCGGTATACACCGACCAATGGGACTGGGAGAAAATAATGCCGCAGGACAGCCGCAATCTTGACTTTCTGCGCGATACAGCCGAAAAGATTGTCGGCGCGATATGCGATTCCGCAGCCATGATACGCCGGGTCTTCCCCGAGATAACCTATGAGCCGCGGCGTGAAATGAAGTTTATCACATCGCAGGAGCTGGAGGACCTGTACCCCGCACTTGCCCCGAAGCAGCGCGAGGACAGAATAACCGAGGAATACGGGACCGTGTTTGTCGCCTGTATCGGAGGTGCGCTCCGCAGCGGAATGCCGCACGACGGCCGTGCGCCGGATTACGACGACTGGTCGCTCAACGGAGATATACTGTTTTACAACCCGCTTCTGCAAAGATCCTTCGAAATCTCTTCGATGGGAATACGCGTCGACCCCGAGACGCTGAAAAAACAGCTCGGGATATCGGGTCAGACGGAAAGAGAAAAGCTGATGTTCCACAAAGCCCTGCTCAGCGGAGAACTGCCGCAAACGATCGGCGGCGGAATCGGCCAGTCCCGGCTGTCCATGCTGCTGCTCGAAAAGGCGCATATAGGCGAGGTGCAGTCAAGCGTATGGGACCCCGAGACCGAGCGGGTCTGCTCCGAAAGCGGCATAATCCTGCTGTAATATATTGCATAGCAAAAGTCCGGAAAGACTGCCTTTCCGGACTTTTTATTAATTTATTCAATATTGCGCAGACTGCGCGGCGCCCGGATCAATAACCGTGAACCTTGCAGTACTGCTTGTAGGCCTCGGTCCAGCTCCTGCCGTAATACTCGAATACCACCGGGGTACTGTCGTCTCCGTTCATTTTGTAAGGAGATTTAAAGGTTTTGCCGGCAATGTTCGTAAGATCGAGATACAGGGTGTAATTGAACTCGTTGTTGTATCCGCCCTCCGCAGTGTTTCCGCCGGGCGCAAACATTATCAGAGTATATATCTTTCCTTTGCAGGACTCAACTCCGACCACGAAAGTATCGTATTTGCTTGCTCCGGTTTCCCAATAACCGCCGTCGAGCATAAGCCTGCCGTCATCTGCGATACGGAAGCTCATTGCCTCCATTTCGTAGGTGTAAACCCCCTCGAGCTGCTTCCACAGGGACTCAAGCTCGGGATCGGTATACGGTTTGTCGTTAACATCGTTATCCGCAAATGAAGCCGAAACATGCTTAAGAAGCCCGTCGATTCCGCCGATATCGAGTCCGCGCAGCCAGTATTCGTATTCGGAATCGCTCATATGCTCCTTCAAAGTGTCAAGATACTCGCATATTTCCCGCTCGGTTAAGCCGAGATTGCGGATAGCATAGGTGTCGAAAGAAGTGATACCGCGTACATCCAGAACAAGGCTGTCCGAACGGAGGTAGAGCGGGTTGGCAAAGGTATCGGCAATAAGTCCGGCGTCGCCGCTGAACAACACGTCAATAACGCGGTCCGGGAACATATATGCATAGTCGTATCCGCCGGCGTCGCGCGCGGCGGTAAACTCCGCGCGGGTAATCCCGAATTCGCTTATAAGCGTGCATATCTCCGGCTCGGTGCGGAACCGGAACATATACTCCCTTAAATCCGGGTAATTCTCATATTCGTCCCTGCCCCAGTAATGACTGTAAATATCGTATTCGTCCTTAAATCGCTTGTCTCCGCGCGATTTTAAAATATCCAGTATTATACCGGAATAATAAGTGCCGGTGAACTCGCTCTCGCCCTTGGTGCCGCAATCCGTCTGCGGATTCATATCACAGGTGTTCCACACGAGCGGGTACCAGGGACCCGCCGAATACAGCGTGTATACCGGCATATCCTCAAGCACTTCGCTTACAGCCTTGTTTCTTATACGGCTGTCGTGCGCCTCGAGCCCCTCGGGAAGATATACATACCCCTCCGGAACGGATCCGTCGAAAGAAACGTCTTCGGACACTGTCGATTCCGAATCACCCGACGAAGTATTATCCGGGTACACCGAAACGTCCGAAACAATTTGCGAAAGTTCCGGCGCGGAAGTTTCGTCTCCGTTGCAGCCGCTTACTGCCGCCGCCGATAAAAACGCAAAAACTACTGCCGCGAATAAAGAGAATGCCTTTTTCATTAATCATTACCCCTTTTCTGATTTATGCATCGTAGTTCGCAGGCAAAACAATATTCTGTATGCCCCCCCTTTACGGAGATAAACTCCGCTTCTATGTTTTACCATATTTACCCTTCCGTGTCAATACATATCGATATATTTCGTAAATATATTTCGAAAAAATTAACAATTTATGTTCGCAGAGAAATCTCATTATCAAAGCCGTGGCAAAAAAATCCCCCGCGACACAGCTCGTCGCGGGGGAAAACACTGCTTTTGGTTCGGGGCAGAGCCCACATCCTATTTAACGGCGGCAAGACGCTTCGCCGCTTCGCGGACGGCGGATTCGTCGCCCGCAAAGAAAGAGTCCTTTCGCATTACCAGCGCAAGAAAGTTTTTCTTTTGCTTTTTTGCCGCACGCGGCTTTTTGCCGAACCCGGCTCCGGTGCCGCCGGTACTGCCGATAATTATATAAAACCTCTCTTTGTCCTCCGTTATACGCGAAACGGAAGCGTATGTCAGCGTGCCGGAAACGCTCTTTTTACTGCCGTATATAGAGCTGTCCACACGGTCGGGGTATAATGTGACCTCGCACTCGAAGCCATCGCCGTATATCGCCGTGTTATCGCGGTAAACCTTTCGCCCGTGGAAATACGAATAACCTTCAGGAAAGAAAAAGAAGACAACAGCCAGCGCGAGCAGTACGAACATCTGCGGCAGATTTGCCCGGAACGCAGCCGAAGCCGCGGCTGCGGCGAACACGAGCGCGCCCAGACGGCAAAGCAGCGCGGCGTTCATTCGCCCGTTTTTAAGGCTGAGCGCCGTTACGGCGGAAAGCTCCGCCGGGGTGCAGACGTACCTGCTGCCTGCAATGCTGTTCACGGTATACCCCCTTTGTCACTGCGGCATAAGGTGCTGGAGCGCAGCGCCGAACAGCCCGCAGTAGCTCTTAAGCGGCGATATCCTTACATCCGCCTCCGGAAGCAGATGCTTTCCGAGCCGGGACAAAAACCCGTCTCCTTCGTTGGTTATTCCGCCCGCTATAACAACCAGCTCCGGCATGAATATCTTTACATAGCTGTTCACAGCGAGCGCGAAATCTGTAAAATATTCCTCCAGCAGGCTCTCGGCTACCGGACAGCCGGCGTCGGCCGCGCGGAACGCGGTGCTTCCGTCGATACCGATCCTCCCGGCGGTATGCGCGAGTATACTCTCCGGGTGGAGCCCGCATTCCGCCTTTGTTCTTGCCGTAAGCGCCTTTGCCGAACAATACTGCTCGAAGCATCCGCGCAGCCCGCAAGGACAGGGCGTCTGCGAATGTATATCTATTACGGTATGCCCGAGCTCCCCGGCTCTGCCGTTGCGTCCGGTGAGCAGTCTGCCGCCGCATATCACTCCGCCGCCGATGCCGGTGCCCACCACCAGCATTACGACGTCCTTCCTGCCGACGGCGATCCCGGCGAGATATTCGCCTATAACCGCACAGTTTCCGTCGTTATCCAGCATCGCCGGCTTCCCGAGCCGTCTTGACAGCTCTTCCGCGACCG
This sequence comes from Clostridiales bacterium, assembly GCA_004553575.1. Classification (GTDB taxonomy): domain Bacteria; phylum Bacillota; class Clostridia; order Oscillospirales; family CAG-382; genus SFLA01. The sequence continues at coordinate 17,604 of SFLA01000008.1, read as the reverse complement.
GGGCGTTGCGGAACGGCAGATTGCCTGCGGTGATTACGATTCCGTTACGGCGGTCGATCCTGCCCGCAGATCCGATTCCTATGCGCTCGACATCGTTCCGGAGCATAAGCTGCTTTGCCGCGGCGGTTATATCGTCGAGTATCGCCTCCGTCCCGTCTGATGTGCGGGTGACGACGCTCATTTCTTCTATAATCTCTTTTTTGTTTCCGTCAACGACGCCGAGCTTGACCTTGGTCCCGCCGATGTCGATACCGAGATAATTCGCCATAGTCTATACAACCCTTTCGCCGCCGACAAACACCGCTTTAATGCCGAAATCGCGGTCAAGCACCGCAATATCGGCGCGGCAGCCCTCGGCAAGTATTCCGCGATCGGTGCAACCGCACGCAAGCGCGGGGTTTACCGAAGCCATTATCGCAATTTTATCCGGCGAATATCCGAGCCGGAACATATTCAGTACTCCGTCGTAGAGACATTTCGTGCTTCCGGCAATGGTAACTCCGTCGGCGCAGCGGCAGACCCCGTCCTTTACGATACGCTTTCTGCCGTCAACGGTATATTCCCCGTCGCCGAGCCCCGAAAATACGCCGCTGTCACTTACCATGGTTATGTTTTCCGCACCCTTCGCCCTTACCGCAAGCGAAATTGCAGGCGCGGAGACATGAACGAGATCGCAGATAAGCTCACAGCACACCCGGTCGTCGGTAAGCGCCTCGCCGAGCACCCCCGGCTCGCGGTGATGCAGAGGGCGCATTCCGTTGTAGGTATGGGTAAGCCGCGATGCTCCGCGGTCAACAGCGGCACGAGCCGACGCATAGTCGGCGTCGGTATGCGCCATCGACACCTTAACGCCGTTTGCGACGCACCAGTCTATAACTTCGCCGGCGCCGTCAAGCTCGGGCGCCATCGAAAGTATTTTCAGCTTACCGCCGGAGACGGAGTTCATTGTCTCCGGAATGCTCACCTTCGGGAGCGACAGCTTTTTGGGGTTCATCGCGCCGATGCGCGCCGGATTGACAAAAGGACCCTCGGCGTGGATTCCGATCACACGCGGATCCGCCTGTCTGCCGATATTCCGCGCCGCCGCCTCGAGCTCGTCGGGAAAAAGCGAACGGGTGGTTGCCAGTACGGAGGTCACTCCCCGTTTTGAAAGCGAATCGAGCGCAGGGGTAAAATCCTCGTCCGGCGAGGAAAACTCGCTCCCGAACGCTCCGTGGATATGAGTGTCTATGAATCCGGGCAGCACATAACAGTCTGACGCATCAAATCCGCCCGTATCTGAATCGGCGGTAATCCTTCCGTCGTAAAAGCAAACGTCCGTCTGCCGCATAATGCGGTCCGGACAAAACACCGTTCCGCCGTATATTCTCATTTTTCAATCTCCGAAAGCATGGCTTTGAGATTGGCGAACCCCGCCTCTATCGCAGGGATCGTCTGCTCGATTCCCTCAAATTCCAACGATACGAATCCGCGGTAGCCGGATGCATATATAAGCTTAAGGCACTGGAAGGCAGGGTCGCAGCCCTGTCCGAACACGGTCCCGCGGCGATAGTTACCGGCTCGGCTGACCGACCAGAACGCTCCGGGATCCCTTTCCTTTCCGCTGCGGAAAAGATTATCCTTAGCGTGGACATGGCATATAAACCGGGTAAGACGCGAACATGCCTCGGCACAATTCTCGTCAACCCCGCCGAAGTTTCCTATGTCGCAGAGATAGCGGTAGTTGTCGCTGCCTACCTGCTCGAAAAGGTTCTCGACCCGGCGGCTCTCCTGAAAGAACCTGCCGTGATTTTCGCTGCAGGTCATTACTCCCTTACCGCGGGCATATTCGGTTATCTCGCGCACGGCAGGAACAAGCACGGCAAGCGCATCGTTCCAGCTTCCGGTATTACCGGCAGGAAACCCTGACGTAACGTCGTGGCGGAGCAGTTTTACTCCGTTTTCGGAAGCTATGTCAATATGCTTTTCAATCCGCTTGATCTCGGCGGATACGTCGCCGCGAAGAAGTTCGGCTCCGGTGGTGTATATCGGAGTCTCCAAGCCCTTGGAGCGGATATACGAAAACAAATCCGAAGCAAAGGCACGTATGTCGCCGCCGTCCGGGGCGATATCGCCGAGCACGCATTCGAAGCCGTCGGCTCCTATCGACGCGGCGTGATCGACCGCATCGTGCCACGACATATCTCCGCTGTCGAGCAGCTTGTGATAGCTCCATGAGCTTATTGCTGTTTTCATTTTATCGTAATCTCTTTTCCTTCCTTGCCGGACCGGTAGATCGCTTCGAGTATCTGCTGCATCTGCACCGCCTGCTCGAGCGGATATCTTACCTCCCCGCCGTTCATCATCTTATCGGCAAAATGGCTGATTTCCTCTGCGAAACGGTCGCGCTCCTGAACTGTTATCGTATCGGTGGACAGATACCCGTCGCGCTCGCCGTACACCGTAAGCGGACTTACCGTTGCGCCCGCCTTGCTTCCGCATACGAGCGTGGAGCTTCCGTCGGGCGCGTTTATGGCCCAAGATGCCTCGAACACGAGCATCGCACCGTTTTCGAAATGAATGACTCCCATTCCGGAATCCTCGACGTCAAACTGATTGTCGGGGCAAGGAGTGCCGTGCCATCTGCCGACACCTTTTGTCTGATAATCACCGATCTGAGTGTTGACCTGAGCGCTTACGCGGGTCGGCTTCGGGTTGCCCATAAGATACCACGCGGCGTCTATTCCGTGTATGCCTATATCGATAACCGGACCTCCTCCGGAATGCTTAAGATCGGTAAACCAGCCGAACGGAGTGCCGCGGCGGCGTATATACGCCGTCTTGCCGTAATAGACGTCTCCGAGCTCGCCGCGCTCCATAAGGCCGCGTATATACTCGTTGGCTGCCCCGAAACGTCCGGGTACCGCAAGCATGAAGCCGACGCCGTTTTCCTTTACGGCCTTGGCCATCTTCACTGCGTTGGCAACGGAGGTGGTCATGGGCTTTTCGCAGAGTATATCCTTGCCCGCCTTCGCCGCAGCTATCGCCACCGGGGCGTGGCCGCTGTTCCAGGTGCATATGTCCACGGCGTCTATTTCCGCTTCCTCGCACATCTGCTCGACCGATGTATACCACGCGGGGATACCGTACTTTCTTGCGGTCTCCTCAGCCCGCTCGGCGCAGATATCGGCAACGGCGACAACATGAGCGTTGTCTATCTTGGCATATGCAGGAAGATGAGCGTTGTTTGCGATATTTCCGGCGCCGACAATTCCTATACGAAGTCTGCGCTGCGGATTGACGGTCGAAAGGTATTCCATGCTCTCCTTCGCACATTCGAGCGGTGTTTTTCCGGCTGTCGGCTCGTCCTGCTCGACGACAATCCATTCGCTCTTTGCCTGACGTGCAGCACAAAGCAACGCCTCGACATCCTGACAGCCGTGTCCGACAGACCTGAAGGCAAAGGCGTCGCCGTTTTCATCCGCCTTTGCGTCTCCTCCTCCGTCAATGCCTATGAGCTTATAGACGTTAGAAGTGTTCGGATGACCCTGCATTACAAAATCCTTAAGATGCACTACCGGTGCGCGTCCGAGGCGACGGCGCAGAAACTTGCCGGGATTCACACCGGCTGCCTTTGCCCAGCAGGTATCGAGCTCACAACAGAGCCCGGGGACGGAGTCCAGCAGTATATCCAGTCCGTACTTTCCGCCTACGCGGACAAATTCGAAATCGTGATTGTGATACATAAGGGTGATGCCTGCGCCGGCGAACCTGCTTACCAGACCGGCAACGGATTCTATAACCGACCCGAATCCCGGCTTGCCGGGACGGTCTTCTTCTGTAAGATACGGCACCGCGGCGTAGCGGCAGCCGACCTCCTTAAGCTCACCGATAATCTTATCGGTGTCCGAAAGCATATCGGAAAGTGCAACATGGGCAGACACGGCATCGAGCCCCGTATCGGAGAGCATTTTTGCATACTCCTTTGCGGGTACGGGAAACGGATAAACCAGCTCGACTCCGTCATAGCCCATCTTCTTTACCGCTTCAAGCGTGCCGAGAGTGTCTTTCGCAAGTTCTCTCCTTACCGAATAAAGCTGCAGTGCTACCGGGAATTTCATATTAAATACGCCTCCTGTTTTCATTCGTGCTGAGTTTAGCACAAATCCGGCGGAAAAACAATGCTTTTCGTTTACTTCCGGCGAAAAATGTGATAAAATACAAAAAACGCAAAAAGGAAAACACAATGAACGACAAGAAACTAATATTCCGGACTCTGCGAAAGGAATACGGCGGCGGTCTTATGCTTGCGGCTATTCTGCTTACGGCGGCAGCTCTGATGTTTGCCGCCGTTTCGGAATTCGGCATTTTCGATAAAGCCGCTCACCTCCGTTCGCTTTATTCGGATACGCCGGACGCTCTATGCGGAAAGATGGTCTGCACGGACATAGATTCGTTCGTAACGCCGTATATGTACTTCGGCGTCGAAGACGATATCGAGCACAGTGAATATATCGAATACATTATCGAATGCGGCAACGGGTTATACTGCGGCGTGCGTCTGGCCGGCGAAAAGGCTCTCAAGGTATATGCTTCGTTCGAGAACGGCTCCTACGGCACACTTGACGAGCCGATAACGGTGCAGGGCAGAATGATAAAAATGGATTCGGATTCCGAGAATTTTTATGCCGATACGGTCGGTGATATGACCTATACCGACACACTGCCCGACGAGTTCCGCACCTACTGTATTCTTGATGAATCCAATTCGTCCCTTACCGATGTTCAGGTGTACCTGCTTACGGCGCTTTCCGCACTGTGTATCGCGGCGGCGTTGATTTCGGTTATCCGGTATATGGACTGTTCGTTCTGCCCCGAGATAGGCGAATATATAGCCGGTTCGTCCGACCCCGACGCGGCTGCGGCGGATATCGCGGACTTTTTACAAAGCTCGGTTTCCTTCTTCGGTGTGCGCTCCGACGGACGGTTCGTTATGTTCCGGGCGGGTAGGGCTGTAAGGTTCATACCGTCGGCAGAAATTTCCGAGGTGCGTGTTGAGGCTGACGGAACCGCTTCCGTCTGCTGCGACGGAAAGATAATAACCGTACGGGCGCCGAAGCAATATTCGGAAGGTATCTGCAAATATATCCGGTCGCGTTCCTCCGGTGCAGACTGAAAATACGCGGTTCGGGAAATACACGGAAAAACGCTGCGTTGCGGAATGACGCGTGACTTCGGCTTGCGAGCTCATGTGAATGACCGTTCCGAATTTCTTTACAAACGGTATACAACTGTTTAAGCATTGTTTAATGGTTCCCGGATAATATATGCGCACCGGGCCGGAAATGCGCCCGGCAATCACCGCCGCGAAGGCGGCGGAATACTACCGTATTGACTTCAGGAGGTCAATTATCCGTGAAAAAAAGTTTACTTGTTCTTGCCGCGCTGGCGCTTGCCGTATCAATGGCGTTTGCAGCCTGCGACCCCGTCGGGGACGTCTCTGCCGATGATTCATCCGCAGCGGAATCCGTAACGGACAACTCCGCGGTGGGCGAAAGCTCCGACGACGGCTCCGCGGCAGATGAATCCTCTTCGGACGAAGGTTCCGATACCGAATCCTCCGACGAAGGCGAAAGCACAGCGGACGAGTCCGACGGCGCTGACGGTGCCGCAGACGAATCGGCAGAATGAAGCAGATACAGGCAGGTCGGAATACCGACGGCTGTCTGCGTGTCCGCCCCGCCGAACGGCGGGGACCAAATTAACTTCCCCGTCGTTCGGGGATAAAAACAACCCCGCCGATCCTGCGATCCGCGGGGTTTTCTTTTGCAATAAACCGGAATACTATCTTTTAACTCTTGCGTTTCCTTTCCAGACATCGTTTATTGCGTCCTCGTCCGGAGGGCAGGCGTAATCCGTAAGGAAGGTGGTTGCGTACGCACCGGAAGCCCAGGCAAAGCCGAGCATACGCTCGTCGTCGAATCCGCGGAGCATCGCGTAAAGCAGGCCTCCCACGAATCCGTCGCCTCCGCCTATACGGTCCTTAACCGCTATCTCACGCGGGGGAACGACCGACCATTTGCCGCCGGAAAGCATTATCGCTCCCCAGAGATGGGTGTTTGCGTTTATAACCTGGCGAAGCGTGGTTGCGAACACACTGACCGACGGATAAATATTACGCGCCTCCTCGATCATGCTTCTGAAGCTGTCGATCTTGCCCGAAAGCTCCTTGCCGCCCGATTCCGGCCCGCTGATGCCGAGACAGAGCTGGAAATCCTCCTCGTTGCCGACGAGTATATCGGACAGCGAGGCGATCTCCGAAAACATTGCGGTCAGCTCCCTCTCCCTGCCCGCCCAGAAGGACGCGCGGTGGTTTAAGTCGAAGGATATCTTTGTGCCGTATTCCTTTGCCTTGCGTGCAAGCTCGACGCAGAAGGCGCCGGTATCGGGCGAGAGCGCCGCGATAAGCCCGGAAAGATGAAGTATGCTTGCCCCCTCCTCGCCGAAAATACGGTCGAGGTCGAAATCCTTCACGTTAAGCGTCCTGCCGACCTCACCCGCACGGTCGTTGAGCACGCGCGGTCCGCGTGATCCGAAGCCGCTGTCGGCGATATTGAACTGATGTCGGTATCCCCAGGGTCCTCCCTGCGGAACCTCGGGACCTTCGTATTCCATACCGCGGGCGCGCAGGTCGCGCTTAATGAAATCGGCTATCGGACTGTCCTTTACGAAGGTGGTGAGCACCTTAACCGGAATTCCGAGATATGACGCAATCGAAGCGACGTTTGTCTCGGCGCTGGTCGCCTGCATGGTGTAGCGGTCGGTCACTCCGACGGGAAGCCCGTTATCCGGCGTTATGCGGACTCCCATGCTGGTCGGGACGATTATTCCCCATTTTTTCATTGCAGCATTTCCTTTCTACGCGTTGTACTGGGAGGACGCGGTGTCCCCGCCGTGGCCGGTCCAGTCTGTGTGGAAGAACTCCCCGCGGGGCATATCGGTACGCTCGTAGGTGTGCGCGCCGAAGTAATCGCGCTGAGCCTGAAGCAGATTTGCGGTCAGACGCTCGGAACGGTAGCCGTCGAACCAGCCGAGAGCGGTGGTCATTGCGGGAACCGGCAGGCCGGCTGTTACGGCTGCGGCGCATGTTCTTCTCCAGCCGGATTCGGCGTTCTTAACCGCTTCGGTGAAATATCCGTCAAGCAGCAGATTCGAAAGAGAAGGGTTCCGGTCGTACGCTTCTTTTATCCTTCCGAGGAAGGCGCTGCGTATTATACAGCCGCCGCGCCACATAAGCGCGATTCCGCCGTAATTGAGGTTCCAGCCGTATTCCGCGGCGGCGGCGCGCATAAGCGCGAATCCCTGCGCGTACGATACGATTTTCGAAGCGTAAAGCGCGGAGAAAAGATCCGCAAGAAATGCGTCTCTGTCGACGCATAACTCCGCGGGAGTACGCGGGAACACCTTTGAAGCCGCGACTCGCTCGTCCTTCATGGCGGAAAGACTCCGTGCATATACCGCCTCGGCAATAAGCGTAAGAGGCACGCCCGCGTCGAGCGAAGCGATAGCCGTCCATTTGCCGGTGCCCTTCTGTCCGGCAGTATCGAGTATTTTGTCGACAAGAGGAGCTCCGTCGGTATCGCGGTATGAAAGGATATCTGCGGTTATACCGATAAGATAGCTGTCAAGTTCGCGGGTGTTCCAGTCCGCGAACACGCGGTGCATCTCATCGGCGGTCATTCCGAGATAATCCCGCATAAGTCCGTAGGCTTCGCATATAAGCTCCATATCGCCGTATTCGATTCCGTTGTGCACCATTTTTACGAAGTGACCGGCTCCGCCCTCTCCGACCCAATCGCAGCAGGGGGTGCCGTCGGGAGCCTTCGCGCAGACGGCGGTGAATATCGGCTTTACCGTCTGCCACGCGGCGGGGCTTCCGCCGGGCATCATGCTCGGTCCGAGCAGCGCTCCCTCCTCGCCGCCGGAAACGCCGGTGCCGATATAAAGCAGCCCCTTGCTCTCGCAGTAAGCGGTACGGCGCGCAGTATCGGGAAAGTGCGAGTTTCCGCCGTCAATTATCACGTCTCCGGAATCGAGCAGAGGTATAAGCCGGTCGATCATGTCGTCGACCGCCTGCCCCGCTTTTATCATCATCATTACCTTGCGCGGTCTGGAAAGCGCCGAAACGAGATCCTCGACCGAGGCACAGCCCACAAAGTTTTTGCCCGCTGCCCTGCCGGAAATGAACCTTTCGACCTTTTCGTAGGTGCGGTTGTAAACCGCGACGGAAAATCCCTTGCTTTCCATATTAAGGGCGAGATTTTCGCCCATAACGGCAAGTCCTATAAGTCCGATGTCACATTTTTTCATTTTTTACGTCTCCTCTTATCTGTTCGAGAACCGAATACGGTATCTTCATTCCGCCCTGACCGATTCCTATTTCGATATGCGGCTTCATTTTTGCGTGGTAATCGGTACCGCCGCTTATCTTCAGGCCGAGCTCCTTTGCAAGGTTCTGGAAGTAATCCTGCATCTCAGGGGTGTATTCGTTGTAATAGCCCTCGATTCCGTCAAGCCCGTTCAGCTTAAGATCGGTCAGAAATTCGCGCAGCTTTTCATCGGAAAGCCGTATAAGGTGAGGATGTGCGACAAAGCTGTATCCGCCGATATCCTTTATAAGCTTTACCGCCTCGTACGCGGTAAGCGCCTGTGTGCCGTCGAATGCGGGTTTACCGACGCCCAGCCATTTATCGAAGCCCTCTTTTACCGAGGAGATATAGCCCTTATCGACCATTATTCTGGCAAAGTGCGCCCTGCCGATTATCCCGGACGGCGCTATCGCACGAGCTTCGTCCATTGTTACTTCAAAGCCGAGCTCGTTTAACTTGCGGCAGGTGTTTTCGATACGGACGTTGCGGGTATACGTTACGCTGTCGAGAGTCCGGCGAAGCAGCGGATGATCGATATCGATATAATAGCCGAGGATATGAGTCTCCGTATCAGACTGCACCGAAAACTCGATAGCCGGGACAACCTCAACTCCTACGCGAAGTCCCTCCGCCATGGCCTCCTTTACGCCGGCGACCGAATCGTGGTCGGACAGTGCTATCGCTGCAAGACCGCGCTCGGCAGCATGATCCACCAGCTCGGTCGGAGTCATACTTCCGTCGGAGCAGGTCGAATGTGTGTGAAGATCGATAAGTTTTTCCTTCATGGTTTATGTATTCCTTGTTAGACCGTCCACAGTCCGAGGGCGGGATTTGATATATAAAAGGTGTCGCCGTTCATGCCGTCCGTCATTCCGGCAAATTCGGCGGAGGCATCGGTATACGGGCGGTATCCGAATCCGACCGACCGCACTTCGTCGCCTGACAGCAGCGACGTGCAGTAGGTTATGTTGAATCTGCCGTCGGACGATCCGTGTATAAGGTGTGCGGCAACCGAAAGATTTCCGCGAAGCTCATCGCTCTGCCGTACGAGCTCGAGTATCCTCTCGCGCCCGACATAGCCGTATTTCCGTATCAGCCTGTCGTTCTCGGCATCCTCGCCGAATCTCTCGACCCCGGGGGCGAGAATTATCAGGTCGCCTCCGTCGGCCATCGCCATTCGTGTACGGTAAATCGCCTTGTTGCCGAGCCAGGTGCTTTTGAATTCACGCGGGTCCAGCATAACGACACAGCGCTTAAGCGGGGAGGGCAGGCGGATAAGATTCTTTTCCTGCGACAGCGAAACAGCCTGCTCGAACTCGTGACGGGTATTGCCGATATACAAACCGTGAATAAGCGTCTCGTCGCCGGAGTTTGTGGTGACCGTAAGCACGTATAACAGAGGGAGCGAGGTCAGAAAATGCTCCTGAGCGTAATCGAACACCTTTCGGACGGGTGAATGGTCCCTGCCCATTATACGCTCCATTCCGTAGAAGGCACCGAGCATATGCGATGAATTTATCATTGAAGCTCCGCCCACTCCGACAAAAATGTTCTTGGAGTAATTCGCCATTCCGACAACCTCATGCGGAACAACCTGCCCGACCGAGATGATAAGATCGTAATCGTCGAGCAGACGGCGGTTTATCTCGACGTCGATCGGAGTATCCACCAGACCGTCCGATACTTCTGCGACGAACTCTGCCGGCACCTCGCCGATTTTTACGACGTCGGTGCGCCAGGAATGCACAAGAAGCTTCTCGAACGGAACGACGCCGCGGAAAAAGCTCTCGCACTCGGCGCGGGTCATCGGGACATGAGTGCCGAGCGCCGGCATTACGTCCACATCACAGTGCGGCGAAAGATATTCATAATAGATAGCCGTTATTTCGCCCGCACCGCTGTAAAGTCGTGTATAGTCCGGCGGAATAATGAGCACCTTTTTAAGCTTTTTCCCCTCGACCGACGCAATTATGCGGCGTCGGAGCTCCTCGCTGCCTATCAAAAGCGGCACCTCCGATGACAAAACAGATAATTCCGCCGTTATTGTATCACACCGGAAGCTCAAAATAAATACGCTTTTATAAAAAAAGCCTTTTTTATTTTCGTGTTTTGTGATATATTGAAGCATATCAAACCGGGAGTATAAACAATCATGGAATACAAATTTGAACTTCACTGCCACACCTCGGAGTCATCTCCGTGCGGACACGCAACGGCTGCCGAGACCGTGCGCGCCTACAGCAAGCTCGGCTACGCCGGTATAGTAATAACCGACCATATGGTAATCGGACAGCCTGAGGATAAGTGGGAGGAATATTGCCTTAACCACCGCCGCGGATACGAAGCCGCAAAAAAAACCGGCGACGAATGCGGTCTGACCGTGCTTTACGGCTGGGAGACCACCGTGCTTCCCTGCGGCGGCAACGACTTCCTTACCTACGGGCTTGACACCGACTGGCTGCTGAGCCACCCTGAGATCAACCGGATGAGCCTTCGGAAGGTACTCGAGACCTACCGCGCCGCCGGAGCCTTTATAACCCATGCGCATCCTCTCCGCGAGGCGGACTATATAGATCATATCGCGCTGCTGCCGCGTCTGACCGACGCCGCGGAGATGAACGCCAACCGCACCGACGCCGAGAACGACCGGGCTGCACGGTTCTTCGCCGAATATTCGGTACCGACCGTCTGCGGTTCCGACAATCACCATGCATGCGGTACGGGCCAGAAACGGCTTTTCGCAATGATGTTTCCGGAAAATCCCGGTACGGTGGAAGACCTTATACGCCTTATGCGGGAAGGCAGATACAATATGCAGATGCCGGAGGAAGCGCCACGATGCTGAAGAGCTTCTGTTCATACTACAAGCCTCATCTCAGACTGCTCGCACTGGATCTCGGAGCGTCGTTTCTGGTGGCGCTGTGCGACCTGTTCTACCCGATGGTAACCAGGAGCATAATCAACGATTACGTCCCCGACCGTAATCTTCGGCTTATACTCATATGGTCGGCGGCGGTATTGCTTATATACGCGGCAAAATGCGGGCTGAACTATTTTGTTCAATACAAAGGTCACGTACTGGGAGTGCGTATACAGGGCGATATGCGCCGCGATATGTTCCGTAAGCTGCAGAAGCTGCCTTTTTCCTTCTATGACGAAAACAAAACCGGTAAAATAATGTCACGTCTGATAAACGATCTGTTCGACGTGTCCGAGCTTGCCCATCACGGTCCGGAGAGCCTGTTCATATCCACCGTTTCGCTTATAGGCGCTTTTGTAATGCTTTCGTCGATCAACCTGTATCTGGCGCTCATACTGTTCGCTCTTATTCCGCCGGTGGTGCTGTTTGCCGTGAAAACGCGGAGCATGATGCAGGAGGCGTTCCGCCGCTCTCGCGAGGAAATCGCAGAGGTAAACGCCAATGTCGAAACCGCAATATCCGGAATAAGGGTTTCACGCGCATACACCGCCGAGGACAGTGAAATCGCCAAGTTTGACGATGCAAACGAGCGGTTCAAGAAGGTCCGCGGAATGTCATACAAAGCCATGGGAATATTTCATTCCGGAATGACCTTCATGACCGACTTCATGTATCTCGCCGTGCTCGTGTCCGGCGGACTCTTCTTCTGCTTCGGCAAGATCAACAGCGGCGACTTCACCGCATTTATACTGTACACGGTGATGTTCATAAAGCCGATAAACAACCTCGTTATGATATTCGAGCAGATACAGAACGGAATGACCGGTTACGCCCGGTTCGAGGAGATAATGAGGGTCTCTTGCGAGCAGGAGAGCGCCGGCGCCGAAGATGCCGGTACGCTTAAGGGCGACATAAAGTTCACCGGTGTGACATTCAGCTACGGCGACCCGGACGACCCTGCGTCAAAGCCGGTTATAAGCAATCTTGACCTTTCGATTCCTGCCGGAAAGACGGTCGCCCTGGTAGGTCCGTCCGGAGGCGGCAAAACGACGCTGTGTCATCTTATACCGAGATTCTACGATACGATATCCGGGAGTATAACCATAGACGGCACCGACATACGCGACATGACAAGAACGTCGCTTCGCAGAAATATCGGTATGGTCGCACAGGATGTTTTTCTGTTCAACGGAACGATAAAGGAAAACATTGCCTACGGCAACCCCGACGCGACCGACGATATGATATACGATGCGGCAAAGAAAGCGAACATCCACGATTATGTCTGTTCGCTTGAAAAAGGCTACGATACCGAAGTCGGCGAGCGCGGAATAAAGCTTTCCGGCGGTCAGAAGCAGCGCATATCGATAGCGCGTGTGTTCCTCAAAAACCCTCCGATTCTCATACTCGACGAGGCGACCTCGGCGCTCGACAACGCAACCGAAATGCTTATACAGCAGTCGCTCGAAAAGCTGTCGGAGGGGCGCACCTCGCTTATAGTTGCGCACCGGCTGTCAACGATAAAGCACGCTGACGAAATAATCGTGCTGACGCGGGACGGGGTCGCGGAGCGCGGCACACATTCGCAGCTTATCGAAAAAGACGGAATATACGCCGGACTGTACCGGTATCAGTTCCGGGAATGACGGCATGATAACCGTATCCGATTATCTTAAAAAGCGCTTCGGCACCAAGGTATACCGGATAGCTCTCGCCGGGGGACACACCTGCCCCAACCGCGACGGAACCTGCGGAACCCGGGGATGTATTTTCTGTTCGAGCTCCGGCAGCGGTGATTTTGTGCCCTCGCCCTCGCTCGGGATCGACCGTCAGATAGACGAGGCGGAGAAAACGGTTGCGGCAAAGGGCGCGAAGGCGTTCATAGCGTATTTCCAGAGCTTCACCGCTACCTACCGCGACGACGGATCGCTCGAAGAGCGCATACGCGCAGCCTTGCGGCGGGACGAGATAGTCGGTGTGTCGGTCGCTACCCGCCCGGACTGCCTGCCTGCCGAAACCATCGACCGGCTGGCGAAGCTTAACCGCATAAAACCCGTCTGGGTGGAGCTGGGGCTTCAGACGGTATCCGACACGACGGCGGAGTATATCCGGCGCGGATACCCCACAAGTACTTATTTTGCGGCGGTGAAGGCGCTTCGCGAAAGGGAGCTCGAGGTCATCACACATATCATACTCGGTCTTCCCGGCGAAAGCGAGGAGGATATGCTGTCCTCCGTGAAGGCCGCCGTTAACGCCGGAAGCAAGGGTATAAAGCTGCAACTGCTTCAGATTCTGACCGATTCCGACCTGTACGCCGAATATCTGGCGGGAAAAGTGAGACCTATGGAAGAGGACGAATACTTTTCGCTGCTGCGCAGATGTCTGCCGCTGCTCGCAGAGGACACCGTTCTGTACAGGCTTACCGGCGACGGAAGCAAAAAGACGCTTGCCGCACCCAAATGGTGCGCCGACAAGCGACGTGTTCTCAATCGCGTGAACACACTGCTCAGGGATGCGGCTTACGCAAACGACTGTATGTAACGGGTTCCGACCGGGCAGTACACACACGGAAAACGGTATCGGATACGCCTAAGAAGCACAAAAATCTTTCGGGCTGTTTTGCGGACGAGGCTATCAAAGCTCTGATTCGGGGATACACGGGCGAACAGCAGACCGCCGCCGATACCGAGATGCCGCAAGTACAGCAGGTGACCCTTCCGAAACAGCTCCTTCGAAAAATACAATAATTACCGGCTTCCGACCGAGGTTATTACCTCATTCCGGGCGGCATACATATTGATTTTTCCGCCGATACATGGTAGAATTCTGTTTTGGATATAAGGGTTCACAGCGGCTTCGTCGTTTGGTTTATGCCGCTTGCGGAAAACGCGTCCGCTCCGGAGCGGTATCGTATCAAATGCTTGGGAAACCGGCAGTCTGATGCTTAGCGAGCAATCACGGCAGGTTATAAGGTATAAACGGAGCATATTTATCAACCTCGGAGGAGTACATACATGTATCGGCATGCAATCAAGCGTCTTTTGGATATTGTTTTGTCCGTAATCGGGCTGATCGTTCTTGCAATCCCGATGTTGGTTTTTGCCGTAATCGTTAAGCTGGATTCACCGGGGCCGGTGTTATTCTGGCAAAAACGAGTCGGTGCCGGGAAAAACACGTTTATGATGCCTAAATTCAGAACGATGTACACCGAAACCCCGGCAAATATTCCGACTCACCTGCTGTCAGATCCGGATAAATGGATCACGAGAACAGGCAGATGGTACCGCAAGCTGTCCATTGACGAACTGCCTCAGATTCTTTGCATTCTTACGGGGAAAATGAGCATAGTCGGACCCCGTCCCGCCCTGTGGAACCAGGATGATCTGATTGCGGAGCGGGACAAATACGGTGCAAACGATGTGCGGCCAGGACTTACGGGCTGGGCGCAGATCAACGGCCGCGACGAGTTGGAAATACCCGTGAAAGCACGCCTTGACGGCGAGTATGTCAGGAATATCGGCTTCCTCTTTGACTGCAAGTGCTTCTTCGGCACGGTTATTAAGGTCATGAAGCACGACGGCGTGGTAGAAGGCGGCACAGGTACCGTTTGCGAGGAAAAGGAGCCCGTCGGCAAATGAGCAAGATACTTATTGTCACAAATCACTCTTACATGCTGTACCGATTCCGCCTGGAGCTTATACAGGAGCTGATGAAGACACATGAAGTCGTCCTGAGCATGCCGTTTGTCGGACATGAAGACGATTTCAAAGCATTGGGAATCCGCTGCATTAAGACGGAGGTGGACCGTCGGGGCATTAATCCCGGAACAGACCTTAAGCTTTTTTCGGTATACAGAAAACTGCTGAAAAATGAACAACCGGATGCGGTTATCACCTATTCCATTAAGCCGAACATATACTGCGGAATCGCCTGCAGAATGGCGGGTATCCCCTACTGTGCCAACGTACAGGGGCTGGGTACTGCGTTCCAGAGAAAGGGTCTCGCACTGCTTGTTACGTTTCTTTACAGGCTGGCACTGAGCAAAGCAAAAACCGTTTTCTTCGAAAATGAAGCGAATGCCTGCGAATTCCGCAGACGCGGGATTATCCGCCCGGAAAAAGCTACCGTCCTCCCCGGCGCAGGGATTAACCTTGAGTCATACCCTTACATACCGTACCCCGAAAACGATGTGTTCCGCTTCTTGTATCTGGGCCGTATTATGAAGGAAAAAGGAATGGATGAACTGTTTGCGGCAATGAGGCGGCTCCGTTCGGAATACGGCGGCAGAGTTACGCTCGACCTGGTCGGCTTTTATGACGACGATTATTACAAAGAACAGGTTGAACGTCTGGCAGCCGACGGTACAGCCGTTTATCACGGCTTCCAAACCGATCCGATCCCTTATTATGCGTCCGCAGACTGCGTAGTGCTGCCGAGCTACCATGAAGGTATGAGCAACGTACTTCTTGAAGCGGCTGCCGTTGGCCGTCCGACCATTACGAGCAACATTCCCGGCTGCCGCGAGGCCGTAGATGACGGAAAAAACGGTATATGCGTAGAGGCAAAAAGCTCTTACAGCCTGTACACAGCCATGGAAACGGTTTTGAATATGCCTGCTTCACTCAGATCGGAGATGGGACTGTACGGGCGCGAAAAAATGTACAGGGAATTTGACAAATCAATCGTCGTCAAACGCACCGTTGAAACCATTGAATCATGTATCCGTCAGGAGTAAAAACATGTTAGCGGTCACGGGAATAACAGGCCATACGGGCCGGTACTTTATAAACGAACTGGTAAAAAACCGCTATTCCGGGCAGCTCCGGTGTATGGTCCGCACAGTCGATAAAGCAGGATGCATCGCAGAAAGCGGGCTGAACGCGGAGGTTGTTGAAGGCACCCTTGACAGCGAGACGGATATCCGTAAGCTTCTGTCCGGGGCGGATATCCCATTGTCAAATAAGATACAGAATAATAGTTGCAGACAGCGGCATCCTAGCTTTGGACGCCGTTTTTTCAACTGCATTCATGGCTTCCGTCTGCTCGCAGCAGCGTAAAGCAGTAGTTTTGCCCCTATTATTTCAATACGGACTGATACCTGTATTTGATGTTTCTTACCTGATATAACGGCTCGGAGTCAGCCCAAGGGCATACTCCAGATTTCTTGACCAGAGAGATAATAGCCCTCCGGCACGGTGTGCGAAGCCGCCGTTCTTAGATTAACGGAAGTATCATTATCCCCTCTGCAGATCATGGCTCAGGAACCGGTCTGGTTTCTTTCAATCTGCTATTCTTTCGCTGCGGGACCTGCATCCCGGTCACGGCGATAGCTCTTTCGGCTTCCTGCAAAGGTGTGTTTTGGAGTACCGTCTGTTCATTTTTCAAGGTACACGAAGGGCATAATTACCCTTACGCTTAATATTGTTTCCGCATGACAGTAGATCTTTGTTGCCTGCCTAAGATAGACGTGCTTTTCCCTGGACATCAGACTCTGGTCTGTACACAATGAGGATGGACGCCATGCGTCCGGCAATATCCATGTCCATATTGTGCTGAATAGTCTGCGCATTCCGGATAAACAGAAGCTGCCTTATGAGATACACCCCTGTGATACGAAAGCCGGATACAAGCATCATTGCTCAAAAGCCTATTTTAATTTCTTGCAAGATGCGGTTATGCAAATGTGCCGATGCAGAAGAATTCAAGGAGAAACTGCTTTCCATGTATGGGATTCAGGTGAATGAGAGCCGGGGCTGCCGGAGCTATCTCCCGCCCGGAAGGCGGAAAGATTTTGCGGCAGCCCACCGGTCTGAATTGGAACTGTATGATGCGGTGGGCAAAGAATTGCGGAGACTGTTTGGGGATCAGAAGCTGCCTTCGGTGCAGTCCTTGAAGCAGGAAAAAGTGCAGCTGACAGAGCGCAAACAAGCGCAATACGAAAGTTATTCTGCACTGAGAAGTAAATGGCTGGAGCTGAGCAAGCCGGCACGAAACCGGGACAGCATTGCAGGGCAGGCAATGCTGTCCGATCGGAGCAGTAAGAAACGGACATCTAATCACGTGCTATAAAAACAGCCTGGAACCAGGAACATTTTTCCCAGTCCAGGCTGTCAGGTTTCTTCCAGCATAATATCAACCACACGCATAATGCGGTCGTACTTTGCAGAATCCACAGTGGCCAGTTTGCTATCCAGTGTTATGTAGTCGCTTGTATTTCGATTGCCGGTCAGCAAGTAATCCGTGGAAACCTGCAGTGCCTGACTGATCTTAATAATG
>SFLA01000100.1 GCA_004553575.1 Clostridiales bacterium | reverse complement strand
GAGCGTAATAATGGAGCTTCCGTACGTTCTGGAATGCGGCGTGTCCGCCGCTCCGGACGAGGTGAGAGGGCAGGTGGTCAAGGCGAGCATAGTGCTGGTAAAAGGAACACAGCCCACCGAGGAGCTTAAAAAGGAAATACAGGATTACGTAAAAAAGCATACCGCTCCGTATAAATATCCGCGCATAGTCGTCTTCCGCGACGAGCTGCCCAAGACAATAAGCGGTAAGATCCAGCGCAATAAACTGTAATTCCGGCAAAAAATGTTTCTTTAAAAAACTGTTGACAAACAGACCGAAGATGTGATACTATACACTAAATTACCAAAGGCGTTGACGAAGAGTGCCCGGTAGATGTCTCTCCGCAGAGAGGCGGCGTATGGTGCAAGCCGCCGTGAGAAATATCGGTGTCTGTAGCTTCTGAGCCGGGAGGAAGAAAGCACTTTCCGTGTAAGTAGACCCTCTCCGTGACTGCCGCGTTAGGGCATAAGGGCTGTCGGGCTCTGAGTGGCGATTTTTATCGCAATTTGAGTGGTACCGCGGGCGCGTGTTTACGGCTCGTCTCAAAGTATTATCTTTGGGACGGGCTTTTTTCGTCCCGATAAAACGGAGGAATTATAAGATGCAGGAAATTACGGGTCTTGATTCTAAGATCAGGGAAATGGCGCGCAGAATACGGGAACTGCGCGAAATTGAGAACCTGTCTGTAAAGGATATGGCGGAAAATACCGGCGTAAGCGAGAGCGAGTATGCAGATTGCGAGAACGGTCTGTGCGACCTCAGCTTTGCGTTCATATACCGCTGCGCGCTGGCTTTCAACGTAGACGTTACGGATATAATAGAGGGACGCAGCCCGACGCTTAAATCGTATACCGTTACCCGCTGCGGCGAGGGCCAGAGAATAGAACAGGCGCACGGCATGACCTATTACAATCTCGCCGCCGCATTCCGCAACCGTATTGCCGAGCCGCTTTACGTTTGCAGTAAATACAGCGAGTCGGCTCAGTCCGGCGAGATAGAGGTTACCACCCACGCCGGGCAGGAGTGCGATATAGTAATCGAGGGGCATCTTAAGGTGCGTATCGGCGAGCATACCGAGGTACTCGGCCCCGGCGACAGTGTATATTACGACAGCTCAACGCCTCACGGCATGATAGCGGTCGGCGGAAAAGACTGTCTGTTTTATGCCATTGTACTTAACCCGACCGGCGAGCCCGTGCCCGAGCTTATACCTAAGGAGCAAAAACTTCCGGTTAAGCCGCTCACCCGCGACCGTCACGAGCGTATATACGACCGGTATGTAGACCGCGTCGAGGACGAGAACGGTACTCCGCTCTCCATATCCTTCAAGAATACCGATAAATTCAATTTCGCCTTCGACATCGTTGACGAGATAGCCGCCAAGCAGCCCGATAAGCTCGCTATGCTGCACATTTCGCTCGACGGAACAGAGCGCAGGTTCACCTTTTCCGATATGAAGAAGAATTCCTGCCGCGCCGCCAATTACTTCAAATCGCTCGGTATAAAGAAGGGCGACCGCGTGCTGCTGGTGCTGAAGCGCCATTATCAGTTCTGGTATGCAATGCTCGGTCTGGAGAAGCTCGGAGCAATAGCGATTCCCGCCATGAATCAGCTTCTGTCGCACGATTTCGAATACCGGTTCAACGCGGCGGGCGTAAGCACCGTAATCTGTACCGCCGACGGCGACGTCGCAGAGCAGATAGATATTGCGGCGGAGAAGTCTCCCACCCTGGTAAGAAAGATCATTGTTAACGGCAGCCGCGAGGGCTGGCGCGAATTCGATGCAGAGCTCCCGATGTTCAGCACCCATTTCGAACGCAGTGCCGATTCGTCCTGCGGCGACGATATCATGCTGATGTTCTTCACCTCGGGAACCACCGGATATCCCAAAATCGCCGCTCATAATCACAAGTATGCGCTCGGTCATTTTCACACCGCAAAGTACTGGCACAATGTCGATCCCGACGGGCTTCATCTTACCAGATGCTGAGGATGATGGTCAAAGAGGACCTTTCGAAATACGATCTGTCGTCTGTCAAGCATATGACCAC
Source organism: Clostridiales bacterium (assembly GCA_004553575.1). GTDB lineage: Bacteria > Bacillota > Clostridia > Oscillospirales > CAG-382 > SFLA01. The sequence goes on along the minus strand of SFLA01000100.1, from coordinate 514 downwards.
CGCCGGAGAGGCGCTTAACCCCGAAACCTATCGTCTGTTCGAGGCGGCGACCGGGCTGCAGATACTCGAAGGCTTCGGCCAGACCGAAAGCACGATGATGATCGGAAACATGACCGGCGCGCCTCATAAAATCGGTTCAATGGGCAAGCCGGCGCCTATCTACGATATAGACCTGCTTACTCCCGACGGCGAGCGCGCAGATGTCGGTGAGGTGGGCGAAATAGTCGTCAACACCTCGAACGGCGCGCCCTGCGGACTGTTCACCGGCTATTACAACGATGCCGAAAAGACCGCGGAGGTATGGCACGACGGATATTATCACACCGGCGATATAGCCTGGCGCGACGAGGACGGCTTCTACTGGTATGTCGGCAGAGCCGACGACGTTATCAAATCGTCGGGCTACCGCATAGGCCCGTTCGAGATAGAGAGCGTAATAATGGAGCTTCCGTACGTTCTGGAATGCGGCGTGTCCGCCGCTCCGGACGAGGTGAGAGGGCAGGTGGTCAAGGCG
>SFLA01000034.1 GCA_004553575.1 Clostridiales bacterium | reverse complement strand
CGAAGCGATTTCACCCATCGAAGATGGATTTCTCCCGTCCGTTAGGACGGATTTAGTTAAAAAAAGGACTTCACTTTCGTGAAGTCCTTTTTTCTGGCGTCCCTGCCCGGATTCGAACCGGGGGCGTTCCGCTTAGGAGGCGGACCCTCTATCCTGCTGAGGTACAGAGACATTGAGATATAAGTTATTTTTTTGCGTGTTTTCTGCCGTATTGACACAAGCAAAATACGGAGCGATCACCGTATACGGGATATCCTACCGGCAGATCTGAGTGACACCGGGGCGGCAGTACAGTCTGACGGTGGACAACCGCACAGAATGCGGCTTTCACACAACCCGTACGGTCACACTGCTCATGTCTGTGTGCGAGGCTGACCCGAATGGGCCGGCCTCTGCACATTATCGCCGCAACGCACGGAATATTTTACACCATGCGGCGGTTTTTGTCAACAGCGTTTTTACCCGCGTTCAATCCCGTTTGTCGAAAACTCTTTCGAGCGATATCCTGCCCCGCTTCACATCGACGTCAAGTACACGAACGCGTATAATATCGCCGACCTTGGCAGCGTCCTGCGCCCGGCGTACAAAGCCCTTTCCCAGCTTTGAGATATGCACGAGCCCGTCCTGATGCACGCCTATATCCACGAACGCGCCGAAATCCGCTACATTTCTTACGGTACCGGTGAATTCCATTCCGACGCGGAGAGAGGATATATCCATTGCGTCGGTGCGCAGTACCGGCTTCGGCAACTCGTCGCGCGGGTCGCGTCCGGGCTTGGCAAGCTCGGTAAGCATGTCGGCAAGGGTAGGCACGCCGATGCCGATTTCTCCGGCAAGTCTTTCAATTCCCTTTTCTTCGGCTCTGGTACGGATATCCCCCAGTTTGCCCCCGCGAACATCGGCATCCGTATACCCGAGCAGAAGCAACAGCTTTTTTGCCGCCTCGTAGCTCTCAGGGTGAACGGCGGTATTATCCAGCACTTCATCGCTTTCGGGCACGCGGAGAAAGCCCGCACACTGGATATAAGCCTTCTCACCTATGCCCTTAACCTTCCTAAGCTGACTTCTTGAGGTAAAAAGACGGTTTTCGGTGCGGTATTCGTAAATACTCTGCGCAGTGCGCGCCGTTATCCCCGCAATATGCGAAAGCAGCGATACCGAAGCGGAATTCAGATCGGCGCCTACCGCAGAAACGCAGCTTTCGACAACTCCGGAAAGCGATTCCGAAAGCGCCTTCGGATCCATATCGTGCTGATACTGCCCCACCCCGATCGACTTCGGGTCTATCTTTACCAGCTCCGCCATGGGATCCTGCACACGGCGGGCAATCGAAACTGCGCTGCGAAGCGAAACATCAAACTGCGGAAATTCCTTTGCGCCCAGCTCCGACGCGGAATACACCGACGCGCCCGCCTCGTTGGTCATAATATAGCTTACCTTACGGTCGACACGGGTAAGCATATCGGACACGAATATCTCGCTTTCCTTGCTCGCCGTGCCGTTGCCGATGGATATTATGTCAACCTTATGACGGTTTATCATGGAAATAAGTGTTTTTTCGGCTTCGGCGGTGCGGCACTGAGGAGGTGTAGGATAAACCACCGCAGTTTCGAGCACCTCGCCGAGAGGGTCGACAACGGCAATCTTACAGCCGGTGCGGTACGCCGGGTCGAATCCCATAACCGTCATACCCCTGACGGGAGGAATCATAAGCAGATTACGCAGATTTTCGCCGAACACGCTTATCGCGGATTTCTGCGCCGCTTCCGTCAACGCCCCGCGGATCTCGTTTCGTATAGAAGGCGCAATAAGCCGTGAATAGGCGTCAGATGCCGCTTCGCGGACATATTCGGCGGAGGAAGAGGGTTGCTTGCGTACGAGACGAGCGGTAAGCCAACCCTCGATATACTCGCGATCCGCATCTATCTTAACGGTTAAACAACCTTCCTTCTCGCCGCGGTCGATAGCCAGAATGCGATGCGGCGGTATGCTCCTCACCGGCTCGGAGCGGTCATAATACATGCTGTAAACGCTGTCTCCCTCTGTTTTGGCGGAGGTGACAACTGTGCCGTTTTTAAAGGTGTATTCGCGTATCCAGCCGCGGTACGCAGGATCGTCGGAAATGCGCTCGGCAATAATGTCCATGGCTCCGCGGAGAGCGTCCTCGGACGAATTCACTCCTTTTTCGGAGGAAATGTACTTTTCGGATTCGGCGACAATATCAATTCCGGGGGCCTGAGCAAGCATAATGTCCGCAAGAGGCGTAAGCCCCGCTTCGGCGGCAACGGAAGCTCTTGTGCGCCGCTTCGGACGGAAGGGACGGTAAATATCGTCAATTGCGGCAAGAGTGACCGCGGAATCGAGCGAAGCGGAAATCTCGTCGGTAAGATTTCCGGATTCACCGATAAGACGGCGTACATCCTCGCGGCGCTGCTCCAGAGCCCGGTATTGCTTAAGCTTCTCCTCAAGCAGGCGAAGTGCCGTGTCATCGAGTGAGCCTGTCGCCTCCTTGCGGTAACGGGCAATAAACGGAACGGTATTACCCTCGTCAATAAGCCTTACGGCAGCCTCTGCCTGCGAATTCCGGATATTCAGCTCTGAAGCTATTTTTGCGGTTATATCCATATGAGTATATCCTCCGATAGTATTCTGCGCCTGTATTATACACCGGAAAAGGCAAAAAGTAAAGGCAGCCCGGAAGGACTGCCTTTATATTCAAGCATGTACGGGTAATGAATTACATGGTTATAAGAGCAAAACGGGTAATGAAGAGTGCCGCAATTATCGTAACGACAATGTCCTTCTTGGTAAACTTGCCGGTGAACACGGTAATGAGCACATAGGTTATGGCGCCGAGGCCTATGCCGTTGGATATGGAATAGGTGAGCGGCATCATGAGCAGCGCGATAAACGCGGGAACCGCGGAACGCGGGTCGCTCATATCGACATTTGCAAAATTCTTAAGCATAAGCACGCCGACATAAATAAGAGCGGGAGCTGTTGCGGCAGACGGAATTATCGACGCAACGGGGCTGAGGAACAGGCAGACGATAAAACAGAGTCCGGTGACGACGGAGGTAAGTCCGGTTTTGCCGCCGGCTGCAACGCCCGCTGCGGATTCGACAAAGGTGGTGCATGTGGAGGTTCCGAGAACCGCACCGGCGCAGGTTGCGATGGAATCGCATGCCATAGCCTTGTCTATATCGGTCGGGTCTCCGTTCTCGTCAAGCATATTCGCCTCGGTGGCAGTGCCGTAGAGGGTGCCGATGGTATCGAACATATCTACCAGGCAGAAGGACACTATAAGCATTATTGCGTTGAAGATTCCGCCTATATAATCGGCAGTAAACGCGTTCTTCCAGGACTCGCCCTTGAATACGCCCACGACGCCTATGGAAGCGAAATCCTTGAAGGACTGGCCGATCTGACCGAGATCGAATACGGGGAGTGTCCAGGTAAACAGATAATAGAGAACCGCAGAGGAAAGAATTCCTATAATAACCTTGCCCTTTACATTGATCTTATCGAGCACAGCGATGATGATGAAGCCGATAAAGGCTACTATTGCGGGGGCGATATCGGCAGCCCATTCGCCGCCGGCGATGTCAACAAACTGTACGAAGGTGTACTGGTTGGTCTGGATAAGTCCGGCGTTGGCAAGTCCGATCATTGCGATGAACAGACCGATACCGGCGGGAATTGCCTTTTTAAGGCATTCGGGCATCGCCTTGGCGATGTACTGACGCGCTCCGGTTATGGAAAGGACCAGGAAGATGAGTCCGGATACGAGGATTATTACGAGACCGGACTGGTAGCCTGCTATAACGTCGGCTCCGGCAAAATATGCGCCGGAAACGAAGCAGGTGCAGAAGAAAGCGTTAAGACCCATTCCGCAGGCCTGTGCGTACGGCAGCTTGGCATAAAACGCATAAAGCAGGGTGCCTATGGCGGCGGCGACGACCGAAGCAATGAATACGGCGTTGTAAATCTGACCCATTGCGGCGGCATCCGCTCCTAAACCGACCAGCCAGCCGCCGGCTCCGCCGGCTGCAATCTGGGACGGGTTCACGACTACGATGTACGCCATCGCAAAGAAGGTCGTGAGTCCGGCGAGAATCTCGGTGCGGACGGTTGAGCCGCGCTCTGAGATTTTGAAGAATTTGTCCATAAAAAAGCTCCTCCTAAAAAATTCGGGACGAGTGAAAATATAACCTCGGCCGCCGGGCGCAAGAGTGAACTGGCAGCGGCAGAATATTCTATTTTACACCCATAGCGCAGGCAATTTACGGTTGCCACATAGAGAATCCCGCACCCTATCTGCGGGCTTATACGAGTAATGCAAGTATAACGCTTGCAAAAATATATTAATCGTTTTGTCGTATTTTGTCAATTGATTTGTGAACAAAAAATGATTTTCCGCAAATTGCACAAACCCTGCGTACAAATATGGTTTTGATACATAAATCAATACAGTCAGCGCTCGGGAACTCCGTCACCGCTGAATATGGATGCGGCAATGGATTCGTAGTCGTCCCTCGTAACTGCCGTGCCGAGTCTGCGGCGGACCCCGGCGGCGCCGCGGCAGCCGTGTGAATACCACGCGAGATGAGTGCGGAGCTGAACAAGAGAACGCTCGCCTCCGAACTCGCACAAACGATCGATGTGACGCATCACAACGGACAGCTTTTCGGAATCCGATATCGTTCGGGCCGGTCTTCCCTCATACTCCGCCAGCAGCGCTTCGAACACCCAGGGCGCACCCATAGCCGCTCTTCCGACTGCAATTCCGTCCGCTCCGGTGAGCGAAAGCGCTTCACGTACGCCGAACTGAATACCGATATCGCCCGATGCGACAACCGGTATGCTCACCTTCTCTTTAACCCGGCGTATGCCCTCACAGTCGGACACGCCGGAATAAAACTTATCGCGCGTTCTGCCGTGAACCGTTACTGCAGAAGCGCCCGCCTGCTCGCAGCAGACAGCTACCTCGGGTGCGTTTATCGTATCCGCGGTCATTCCCAGACGCATCTTAACGGTGACCGGAACCGAGCTTTCCCGGACGACGGCGGCGGTTATCTCCCCCGCCCTCTCCGGATCGCGCATAAGAGCGCAGCCCTCGCCCGATCGGATAAGCTTATGCACCGGACAGCCCATATTAATATCTATAAAATCCGGCGAAAGCGAGCCGAGCATACAGGCGGCGCGCGCCATAATCTCAGGGTCGCTTCCGAATATCTGGATACCCGCCGGGCGTTCGTCATCACCGAGCGACGCAAGCGCGAGTGTCTTATCCGCTCCGAGCGTTACCGCTTTCGCGGAAATAAGCTCGGTGGTTACGCATTCCGCCCCGTATTCGACGCAGAGGGCACGGAATGCACGATCGGTAACCCCCGCCATAGGCGCGAGAAACAAACCGTGGGCAAGGTTAATATTCCCGAATCGCATCAGCTTATCCCGTTCTTCCTTTCGTTCGTATCGGCGATACGCCCTGCGGCGGCGAACAGCTCCGGATAAGCCTTGCTTCCTGCCGCAAACGCTTCGTCCGCAAGCGCCCGTGACTGCTCTACAAGCGCCATATCCGCCGCCCCCGCAACACGGAAAACCAATTCTCCCGACTGACGGTCGCCGAAAAAGTCTCCGGGACCGCGCTGCTCCAGATCGGCTTCGGCTATACGGAAGCCGTCGTGCTCGCGGCACATTATTCCGAGCCGTTCTCCCGTTCTGCCGGCGGCATTGTCCGAAAGAAGGACGCATACGCTCTTCCGCTTACCTCTGCCTATCCTGCCGCGAAGCTGGTGGAGCTGGGAAAGTCCGAAGCATTCGGCGTTTTCAATAAGCATAAAGGAGGCGTTCGGAACATCGACTCCGACCTCGACTACGGTGGTTGATACCAGAACCTTTGTCTCGCCCGATGCAAAAGCGTTCATGGCGGCATCCTTGTCCTTGCGGTTCATCTTTCCGTGCAGCACTCCGACCGGAATCCCGGAAAACGATCCGCCCCGCAGCGCCGCGGCGTATGCCTCGACGCTCTGCCTGTCGGTATCGGCAGAATCCTCGACCAACGGACATATGATATATGCCTGACCGCCTTCGCGGACGGCGTGGAGTATCGCTCCGTATACGCGCTCGCGTTTGTCGCTCCCGACCAGATAAGTATCGACCGTCTGCCTGCCGGGAGGAAGCTCGTCAAGCACGCTCACGTCGAGATCGCCGTAAAGTATGAGCGAAAGAGTACGCGGTATGGGCGTGGCTGACATAACGAGCATATGAGGCTTTCTGTCTCCGGTATCCCCCTTACCGGTGAGAAGCGCACGCTGACGTACCCCGAACCGGTGCTGCTCGTCGGTTATAACCAGCCCCAGATTCCGGAACTCCACGCCCTCCTGAATAAGGGCGTTGGTGCCGACCGCAATATCCGTTCCGCCGGACGAAAGCGACGAGTATAAAAGTTCCTTCTGCTTTTTTGAAAGCCCCCCGGTAAGCAGAGAGACATTCATTCCGAACGGTGAAAGCATACGGTCGAGCGTGCGCGCGTGCTGGGTGGCAAGTATCTCGGTCGGAGCCATGAACGCACACTGGTACCCGTTGCGGACCGCGAAATACATTGCGGCGGCAGCTACCGCGGTTTTACCGCTTCCGACGTCGCCCTGAAGCAACCGGGTCATGGGTTCCTTACGGCACATATCGCCGAGTATGTCCTTTACCGCCCGCTCCTGTGCAGATGTCAGAGAAAACGGAAGGTTATCGAAAAAGCGGCGTATACCGCTGTTTTTATATGTCATCTCCGGCGCGGATACGAGCGACACGCCGCGGCGGGCTATCCTGAGCGCAAGCTGAAAGACGGTTATCTCTTCAAAGGCAAGCGTTCGCCGGGCTGCGGCAACGGAATTCCTGCCGGACGGGAGATGAAGCGACCGTACGGCGTCGCGGCGGGATAACAGCGAATGCCTTTCCCTGACCGCATCCGGGAATATTTCGGGCTCGGTATCGAGCAGAGGCAGCGCGGCGGCAACCGCCGAAGCTACGACGTTGTTCGTTAAACCCTTGGTAAGCGGATACACCGGAACCACATCCGGCAGTCGTTTCGAAGGCAGTACCTGCTCCACCGACGGCGAAAGCATCTCCCTGCCGGAAAAGCCGTAGGTAATCTTTCCGTAAAAGCGGAATACTCTGCCTGCCGAAATCGAACGCAGCAGCCAGCGCTGATTGAAAAAAGTAACGGTAATGCTGCCGGTATCGTCCCCGGCAGTAAACTTTATATACTGTACCTTTGTACCGCCGGTACGCGGCTCCGAATCCACCGTGAGCAAAAGTGAACATACTTCGCCGTCCTCGGTTTCGGCGACTTTTTTCACCTCGCCGCGGTATTCGTAGGCACGCGGATAAAAGGTGAGAAGATCGCCTGCCGTATAAAGCCCGAGCTTTGCAAAGCAGGCGCTGCGCGCCTCACCTATTCCCTTAACGAACCGCAGCGGGGTATCTCTTTCCATCAGATCACTATCCTGTCGTATTTCACTCCGGCGGAGATAAGCGCCTGCTCCTCGCGGTCATGGCAGGTGAGTATGAACACCTGACTTTCCTCCGCCGCAGAAGCAAGCAAACGTATCATGGCACCCAGACGGTCGCCGTCGAGACGGACAAATGCGTCATCGAGAATAAGCGGCGGGCGTGTGTCCGCATACAGAAGTTTTACCAAAGCCAGACGAAGGCACATATATGCACTGTCGCGGGTGCCTGCGGACATATACTCCGCGCTTTTGGTGCCGGTATCGGTCTCGTAAGACATTGACAGTGAGGTATCGAGCGAGAGCGACGAATATCTGCCGCAGGTCGCCTGCGACATGTACCCGCCCGCATATTCCGAAAGCAGCGGGGAAACCGAATTGCGCATACGGCGGTCGGATTCCGCCAGCACGTCGGAAGCGACCGTAAGAGCTTTATAGCTCTGCTCGAGAGCTTTTATACGCTGCACGACCGAATCGCGCTTGGCGGTGATAAGCGCCGGGTCTCCCCCGGATCCTATCAGCCTGCCCTTCTCGCCCTCTTTATCGCGAAGACGGCGGCGGAGCGCCTCGTCCTCGGCATCGATGAATTCGATGCTGCGAATGATATCGTCGCGCGGGCGGGCGGGCACGGAGGCTCCGTTGGCATCGGCGGCCAGTTTTTTAATATCGGTTTCTGAAAATGCGCTTTCCTGCACGGCACGCGCCGTATTCAGCTTTTCCTTGGCGCGGGCAACCTCTTCACCGGCGCTCAGCATGGCGGAAACCCGATCGTTCACATCGTTGCCGGCGGATACAAAGTCGGCGGTCAGGTCGAGTATCTCGCGGTCGGAATCACGCAGTTCGGCTTCGGCACGCAGATATGCGCTCTCGGCCCCCTCGGCGCGGGATTCGTGCAGGGCTATTTCCTGCTGTGCCGACGGATACTGACCGAGCATATATTCCAGCTCGGCGAGCGACGAAAAATCGTTCTTTTCGGCAAACCGCTCCGCCGCGGCGTTAAGTATTATAAGTATGAGAAGCAGAAGCACCGCCGCCCCCGCCGGGAACAGCGCGGTCATAGCCGGTACTCCTATCTCCTCTCGGAATGCATACATTCCGACGGCAGCCAGCACCATAAGCACGGCAAGCACCGTTACAAGCGCTCTCGCTCCCTTGAAGGCCTTGATTTTTTTGCGGAAGGCATTTACGTTTTTGCCGTCGAAAAGGCTCTCCTTACGTGCATTGTCGAGATCGCGCCGGGCCTCGGCGGAAGCTTCCTTAAGCTCGTCCGCACGGGTCTTCTGCGCCCCCCTGTGGGACAGCAGAGAGACCGCACGACGCAGTGACTCCGGATCCGGCTCGGCACCTCCGAATGGCGCAAGCGTCTCTTTATATTCCGTCTCCGCGTCAATAACGCCGCGGGCGAGCTCGCGAAGACGGTTATACCGGCAGAGCGCGTCGTATTTGTCATGGCCGGCAAGCTCCTCGTTAAGCTCTGCACGGGCACGGGCGTTTTCTCTCAGCTTCCGCTCGGTGCGAAGTATCTCGTCGTTCACCTCGCTTACGGCTCCGGAACGTGACAAGGCTTCGGTAAGCTCGGATTCAAGCTCCTCGCGCTGCTTTTCGAGAGACGGGAGCAGACCGGTCTTAAGACGGCTGCGGAGTCGGTTGCGCGCGTCGCTCAGCTTTTTCTGCGCGTCGGCGGATGAAATCTCCTCGTCGGCCGAGGAAGCAAGGTTGCGGAGCTGCTCGGCAAGCAGCTCGTCCTTGCCGGACGGAAGCGAAAGCTGACGGAAAAACAGAGTCTTTGAAAATACCTCCTCGCTTACGCCGAAAAACCGCTCGCCCGGAACGCTTCCTCGCATAATCTCCCTGCCGGTATCGGCTTCGGTTACGGTGCATACGTCGCGGTTGGCAAGATATTCGCGCTCCACGCGGTAGCGCATTCCTCCGAGCGTAAACACGACGGCGCCGGCGGCGCGGGGATTGCCCCACGGAATGTAGTGTTTTTTTTCATTGTCGGTCACCGACTGACTGCGCTGACCTGAAAACCCGTAAAAAACAAACTTGATAAAATGCGCAAGCGTTGTCTTGCCGCTCTCGTTCGGAGCCGAAATCAGATTAATTCCGCCGGTGCAGCAGATAACCCTGTTTTTAAGACCGCCGAAGGAGGTTATTTCGCATTTTTCGATAATGATCGGATTCATTCAGCGTCCTCCCCAAAATCGGTAAGCGGCTTTTCACCGAGTGCGCCCAGTCCGTACTTCAGCGCCTTTACAAGAATGCGGTGTTCTTCACTGCCCGGTTGAGCTTTGTCAATACGCTCACACATGGTCTTATAGAATATACCCTTTAAAGTGCTCTCACTCTCGACACGGGTGAAGCTCATCACCGGTCGGGTAAGATCGACTATCTGAACCTCCGCTTCGGAAAGACCCTTCAGCAGGTCGGGAGGCAGTATAAGCTCCGATTCGGTGTCTCCGAAAGCGGTAAGACGAAGCACGGTATCGGCTCCGAAGCCCTCCGCCGCGCGGCAGAGACGTTCGGTCGCTTCGCGCCGGGTGGCGCATCCGGTAAGATCGCAGTCGGCGGTTTCGAACCGGACCGCTGAAACGCATACTTCTTCGAGACTGACTTCGCCCTTGCCTACGGTGCCGACAAGCGCGGTTTTTCTGCCGGTTTCGTCAAAGCTTCTGCCGCAAAGACATCCCGGGTAAGCATAATGCACGCCTGATTCGCATCGTACGCCGCTTGCGCGGTGGATATGACCCAGCGCCACATAATCGAACCCGCTATCGCCTATCTCTCGCAGGGAAACCGGCCCGTTGGTTGACAGCACACTGCTGATATCGCCGTGGCAAACGAGTATATTAATTTTATTGCTGTCAAGTACTCCGTAGCCGTCAACCGGGCTTTCCGTGCAGTTCGGAGCAACGAAGCCGTAACCGTAAACATTGACGCCCAGTTCCGGCACCGGAACGCACTCCCTGCCGCGAAAAACATGGACATTATCCGGAAATTCCGCCGACGCATAAACCGATGCGCCTGTATACGGGTCGTGATTACCCGGCGAAATGAAAAAACGGCATTCGGGCAGAGATTCAAAGCCGCTCCGCAGCAGCTCCGCCGTATCCTTGGTTGCGTATTCGCTGTCAAACAGATCGCCCGATATAAGAAACAGTCGGGTGCCGCGCTCACGCGCAACCTTTACCAAAGACAAAAAGCACTGCCTTAGCTGCTCGCGGCGGCGTTCCGCCTTCTCCGGTGAAAACGCGGAGAAGGGTGCGTCGAGATGCAGGTCGGCTGTATGAATAATCCCGACACCGTTCAAGATACGTCACTCCCTCGCTTTAATAAAAGACGCCATCGTGCCGCGGTCGTTGCCGCTGACGCGATGTGAAAAAAACATGTCCGTGTTGCAGCAGGTGCAGATCCTGCATTCGGATATCCTTCCTCCGCTCACGCCGGATTCGGAAAGCACCGCCGCATTTAACCCGGACAGGTCAAGCCGGTACTTTTCGCCCACAGGAACGAAAAACCGCGAATAATCGTGCGAAAGCGCGGTAAACGATTCGTACAGCTCGGCGCCGACTTCGTAGCAGCACACTCCGGCGCAGGGACCGACGGCGGCGATAATGCTCCCGCGGGAAGCTCCGGCAGCGACCATTTTATCGATCGCGACAGAGGAAATCCGCTTATAGGTTCCGCGCCATCCCGAGTGAACGGCGGCGCAGATGTTTGACGAAGGATCGTAAAGCAGCACCGGGACGCAGTCTGCCGTACGGACCGAAAGCAGAAGTCCGCGCGTCGCGGTTACCAAACCGTCAACCGGATGATCGTACGCCGGAGCGGTTACTCCTCTGCCGAAATCCTCGATTCCGCCGGCAAGCTCTACGGTATCGCTGTGAGTCTGCCAGGTGCGGCAGACTGACGCTCCGGTAAGTCCGAACACCGAGGCGGCGATATCGTGATTGCGGCGGACTTTCTCCTCACTGTCGCGGTTATCTCCGAGCCCGACCGCAAAATTAAGAGTATCGAAAGGCGGATCGCTTACCCCTCCGTGCCGCGTAAAAAACGCGTGCGGTACGGAAAATGAATCGAACAGCGGAGAGGTATAATACACCGCCGTTTTATCGTGCAAAACGAATTCTTCGTGCATAATTCTTCACCGTATAAATTATAACATACACACAAAGGGTTTTCAAGCGACATTCTTTTTAATTTTGGCGCAAAAAACTCTTGACAAAGCCGCCTGCACTTGATATAATAATCAAGCTGCCCGATCAGCGGGCCGAAATACGGCGGAATAGCTCAGCTGGCTAGAGCATTCGGTTCATACCCGACAGGTCGTAGGTTCAAATCCCACTTCCGCTACCAACAGCAGGCCCGTTGGTCAAGAGGCTAAGACACCGCCCTTTCACGGCGGTAACAGGAGTTCGATTCTCCTACGGGTCACCAAACGTAACAAATCCGAACCGTTTCGCAAGTCGAAATCGGTTCGGATTTGTTTTTGTTACAGCTATCTAAACTGATACTGAACAGTCCTTGACCTTAATGGATCAAGGGCTATTAGAGTTTAGTTGTTTTTTGGTTTTTCAGTCTGCCGTAGTATATGCACCCTTTTTAACAACGATCATCAGTAAATCTTCGTTTTTCGATTTGTCCGAAACCCAATCCGTGACTTGGACAAAATCTTTTTCCAAGACAGAGATCACAATATTACCA
>SFLA01000099.1 GCA_004553575.1 Clostridiales bacterium | reverse complement strand
CAGAGGCGTGATTACCGCGGAAAAGATCATAGCGGCTACGCATTTTCCGCTGCTTAACAAGCACGGCGGTTATTTTCTTAAGCTGCATCAGAGCCGTTCGTATGTTATTGCATTGAAATCGGCGCAGAATGTAAACGGAATGTATATAGACGAATCCGAAAAGGGACTTTCCTTCCGGGATTACAAAGACCTCCTTTTGCTCGGCGGCGGCAGCCGACGGACCGGTATGAAGGGTGGCGGCTGGAAAGAACTGAATGAATTTGCGCATAATCATTACCCTGACTCCGAGGAGGTGTGCCGCTGGGCAACTCAGGATTGCATGAGCCTGGACGGGGTGCCGTATATCGGTCAGTATTCCGTAAAAACGCCGCGCCTGTATGTCGCAACCGGATTCAATAAATGGGGTATGACATCCGCCATGGTGTCCGCAATGATACTGACGGATATGATTCTGGGCAAAAGAAACGATTATGCCGGTGTGTTTTCACCGTCAAGGACGGTTATAAGACCTCAGCTCGCGGTGAACGCGGCGGGAGCGATTGTCAATCTGGTAACGCCTACGGTTCCGAGATGTCCGCATATGGGATGTGCGCTTAAATACAACAAAGACGAGCATTCATGGGATTGTCCCTGCCACGGGTCACGGTTTGCGGAAGACGGAAAACTGTTGGATAACCCCGCGACGGGCGATAAGAAGATCGTTAAAACAGCCCGCCGGAGATGACCGAATCATAGCCTGACTCGACCTCATCAAAAACGTTTTTCTGCGCTTGCCGCCCGATGCGGATACCGGCAGGCGCGCAATGTAAATCTCCGGATCGGTTTGCGGCAGAAGCGCTGTATACGCTTCTGCCGCGTTTTTGCCGTTATACCGGTGTTCCCGCGAAGAAGAGGACGAATGTCAACAATAGTTGAATTTCAGTTGAAGATAGGTTGATGAAAAACATATATTATTATCATATATTCCTGCGGCTCTTAAGAAAAAAGAGAGTGCCGGGGTAAATAATACGAACCGGCCGTGAATATGAATATGCCTGTAACTCCTGACCGGAATTACATAAAGCCGCTTATCGTTACGATCTTCTTCTGCCGTAAGGTACATGCGGACCCGGACACCGATTATTTTCAGCCCGTTCGTCAGGGAAGCGGCCATATGGGCATTACCGCAAAAATCAAGGGCGAACCGCTTGAAACCGGCGCGGGCTACGCTCGGGGCGCGGTTCCCGGGATATTTTACTGTCTGACCGCAACGTTATCGGACCGGATTTAATTCCGGCGTTGACAAAACGGTTCGGAGCTGAAGTAACTAATACTTTTTGCCCGCAGATGACATCAGGGCATTGTCTTTGTTCATAAAAAGTGATAAAATATACGCGCTGTTGTTATTTCCGTGTTTTTCTCTGCAATCTGCGGCGCGGCATCAGCCTAAAGCAGTATAAATTATCCGGATCGGTTTTTGCCTCACCGTCCCGGCGGCGCTTTTGTATTAGCCGGTATGCAAGCCGATTCCGGGGATCAGAAGCAGCGTGTAATCAAACGCCGCACAGCATGAATCCGAGGGGTGACTTAAATGATGAAAAAAACGGAAGACAGGCTTTCGGTAAAGGAAGATATAACGGAGCAGATATCGGAAATAGAAAAAGAAAGCCTGCGGCTGGTTGAGGTAGCCGAGGAGACACGGGCCGAAGTGTCGAAGTATTACGGCCGTATGCTTGAGGAGGATTTTGACGAAGCGGAGGCGCAGATGAAATCCGGTTCGCTCAAACGCGCCACTTCAAATATCGCGCGGGCTTTGTCTCAGACCTACGCGGTGAGCGATGAGCTTAACGCAAGGTGCAGTGATATCCGCAAACAGGGGAAAAAGCACAGGCTTTTTCCCGCCACTCCCGCAAACGCCACCATAGATTACCGGGAAAGCCGTTCCGAGCATTTCGCCAAGGGGCTTAATATATATAAACTTCTTATCATCTGCTTTGTCGGAAGCTTTGCGGGCGTCGTTATCGAAACGATTTGGTGTCTTGTTACAAACGGATATATCGAAAGCCGTTCCGGTCTTGTTTACGGTCCGTTTAATCTGCTCTACGGCGCCGGAGCGGTTGCGCTGACGGTTTGTTTGTACAGGTTCCGTAACAGGGGAGCCTGGATTTCCTTTTTGGGCGGGATGGCAGTAGGAAGTGCGGTGGAGTATATATGCTCCTGGGGGCAGGAGCTCATATTCGGGTCGCGTTCCTGGGATTACAGCCATATGCC
>SFLA01000007.1 GCA_004553575.1 Clostridiales bacterium | reverse complement strand
ATCCAACGGGAGACAACATTCCATGTTTGCGGACGACAACCATCATTCATAAAATCTCGTAAATCCCAATCTTTTCCACCGTTCACTTCTTTTAATACAAAAAGTAGTTTAAGAGGCGCATTAGCATATTTTTCTGGATTTGCACAGCCATCACGAATGAAACCGGGAACCGTTTTAGCCCAAGCATTTAATAGTTCGTTTTCGTCAGAGGAAAGTAAAGTTGGGTTAATAATTGCATTTCGAAAAATCACTTTCAAATACCTCCTATCATCTTATTTATTATATCACAAAATGCTTAAAATCTCAATATATCAGCATAAAAAATGAGTGGATATAACCTCAAATCCGTTATATCCACTCGATATGGTTGCGGGGACAGGATTTGAACCTGCGACCTCCGGGTTATGAGCCCGACGAGCTACCGACTGCTCTACCCCGCGATATATTTGGTGCCGGTGACCGGGGTCGAACCGGTACGGGAAGTTAATCCCACGGGATTTTAAGTCCCGGGCGTCTGCCGATTCCGCCACACCGGCCGATCAGCTTAATTATATTAACACACGATGCGGCTTTTGTCAAGGGATTTACAAAAAAAGAATTTCCATATTGCGTATATTGCCCGGCAGCAAACATACGGGCTGTGCGGAATACTTCAAGGCAGTGAAGATTAATTCCCGCTTCAAGGAAAACCGAGGCAGACGTAAGGCGACGAACGGTAATCTGCAGACAGCACTTGAATCGGCGTTAGCCTTGCAGGAGTGCCGAGGAATTGCAGGAAAGTGACTGAACGGACATACTGCCGATGACGAATAAAATGTAAAAGCCGCGGAATGCGATAAAACGCGCGGGGCAATAACCCCGCGCCGATATTGGGTATGTATAAACGACGAAGAGAACCCTGATAATGCCCGGCAGAATGCTCTGAGGTCCGATACCCGACATTCCTGCGCCGGATACATGAGTTCGTGCCCAAGGTTATTGCTTCTGTGCAGAGGCCTTTTCTGAGCGCTGAGAAAGCTTTTGCCAAATAGTATCGACAAGCCAGACGGAAAACAACGCGAACGCTGTGCCGAGCAGTATGCCGCCGAGTACATCGCTCGGATAATGTACATACAGATAAAGCCGTGAAAAGGCAATAAGTACCGCGAGCGCAAGCGCCGCCCAACCGAATCTTTTCCGTTCGCGTACCATAAGCACGACCGCCGCCTCGAATGATGCGAGAGTATGACCGGAAGGGAACGAATAATCGGAAGGCTTCGATATAAGCAGCTCGATTCCCTCGCGCAGATCATACGGGCGAACCCGTGCGATGAGCGGCTTGAGCAGAAGATTTCCGAAGATAAGCCCGCACAGCAGCGCTGCCGCCATCATAACACCGGTCTTTCTTGTTTTTTTGAATATGAGCATAACCACAGCGACGGCTATCCAGAACCAGCCTCCGTCGCCGAGGAAGGTTATTATCGGCATGATAAAATCGAGAAATGCGCATTTAAGGTTTGCCGCGATAAAATCGAGTATCGCGAAATCGAGTTCATACAGCATAGTTATCTTCAGCATAGCTATCCTCCGATGACGGCTGGACTGAGCCGCCCTGATTGCCTTAATTTTACATTAATCGTGCGCTTTTGTCAACCCGGTTTGGCTTCCGGGGCAGGTTTCGGTTGACTATGGGGCTGTATGATGTTATAATCAACACAAAATTAAAAGCGGAGATGAATAAAATGCAGGAAGTACTTGAAAAGCTGTGGTCGTTTCTTTTGGAGCTGGCTACATCGGTCGGACTTAAGCTTGTTTACGCGGCGTTGATTCTCGTAATCGGTCTTAAGCTTTCGTCCTTTATAACAAAACGGTTGTCAAGCGGTAAACTGCTTGCAAAGACAGATCCGAACGTGAAGTCGTTTACGATAAGTTTTTGCAAGATATTGCTTAATGCGCTGGTGTTATTTTCGGCAGCCGTTGTGCTCGGTGTGCCCGCCGCGTCGTTCGTTACCGTTCTTGCGTCCTGCGGTCTGGCAATCGGACTGGCACTTCAGGGATCGCTGAGCAATTTCGCGGGGGGACTTATGATACTTATTTTTAAGCCCTTTGAAATCGGCGATTTTATTGAGGGCGGGGGATTTTCCGGTACCGTTCAGAGCATATCGATACTTTACACGCGTATCGTTACTGCCGAAAACAATCTCGTATCGCTGCCAAACGGAAGTCTTTCCGACGGTGCGGTGGTGAATTACACCGCAAACGGTTCGCGAAGGGTTGACCTGAACCTGCCGGTGCCGTTCGGGTCCGATCTCAAGGCGGTAAAATCAATACTGCTTGAAGCCGCCGAAAAAAACGTATTCAGAATTAAAGAAAATGAACCGACGGTGGAAGTCGGCGAAATAGGAGACAGCGCACTGATTATATATATCCGCATACACGCCAAGCCCGAGACATATTGGGACGCGTGGTTCGCGCTGCGTCGCGATGTTCTTGAGGCCATGGAAGAACACGGAATCGAGATACCGTACAACCAGCTCGACGTACATACGAAGCAATAAACAAAAAGCCCGGGTCACCGGGCTTTTTGCGTTTATTTGTACGGAGCGCACACGAAGTCGATAAATCTTCTGAACGATTCGAGGTCAGGAAACACCGCACAGTCGCACAGCACATTCTTAAATACTGAGCCTATCTCCCTGCGAATAACGGAATCGATATTTTTTTCGTTTATTTCGCAGTACCTGCCGCAGAAGTCGCGTGCCCAATCCGCATGCGGAGCGGTGAGCGGATTATCGGACGGGTCTTCCCCGTCGAGTATGCACTTGCGGAGAGCGTCCATTTCACGGCTCAGACGGGAGGGAAGCACCGCAAGACCCATTACCTCAATAAGCCCTATATTCTCTTTTTTAATGTGATGATATTCGGGGCGGGGATGATGAATACCGAGAGGGCGGTCGGGTGAAACCTGGTTGTTGCGGAGCACAAGATCCAACCGGTACATTCTGAAATCGAGATGGGCGATAGGCGTGATCGTATTGTGAATGCCGTCGCCGTCCGATGCGGATATTCCGCATATCGGGTCGGAATACTGTCTCCATTTTTTAAGTATCCGTTCGGCAAGAGCGGAGAGCCGCGATCTGTCGGTCGATTCGAGCCGGATAACCGAAAGCGGCCATTTGAGCACGCTGCAGCTAACGCCGCTGTAACGCGGGACTATAAAATCGTATACCGATTGTGCGCGGTCCATAGGGAAGACATAGCGCCCGCCCTGATAATGCTCATGCGAGAGTATGCTCCCGCCGACAATCGGAAGATCTGCGTTCGAGCCGACGAAATAATGCGGAAACATATCGACAAAATCAAGCATTTTCGTGAAGGTGGACGAATCGATCTTCATTGGACGGTGTTCTTTGCTGAGGACTATACAGTGCTCGGGATAGTAGGAATACGGCGAATACTGCAGACCCCACTGCTCACCGCCGAGCTCGAGTGGAATTATCCGAAGATTCTGGCGCGCAGGCCGGTGATGATTTCCGCAAAAGCCCTCGTTCTCAATACAGAGCATGCATCTGGGATAATCCGCCGCAGCCTCCGAGGCCGCCGCCGCTATGTCACGCGGGTCCTTTTCGGGCTTGGACAGGTTTACGGTTATGTCCATCGAACCGTATTCCGTTGCGGTCGTCCAGCGAAGATCGCGTGCTATACGGTCGGTGCGGATATAATTTACATCGCCGCAGAAATCGTAAAACCAGTCGGTCGCGACTCTCGGAGCGACGCGTAAACAACGTTCAAATTCCTCTATAACCGCAGAGGGTCGCGGTGTTACTATGCCCATTATACGGGTGTCAAACAAATCGCGCTCGGTCACCGTGTCGTTCGGGATAATCCCGGCGGAGCAGGCGTAATCGCACATTCCGCCCAGTATTTCGCTGATCGGCGGAGTATCCGTGCCGTGAACGCGTGTGAAGGAACCGAGCCGAAGCAGGTCGAGAAGCTGATTGACCGTATAAGGCTCGTCCTCTTCGCTGATAAGGTTTTTTTCTATCGAATAATCGATAAGCTGTGATATTAATGTGTCGATCATATTTTTATCAGGGGACCGCTTTTCAGCGGTCCCCATCTCCGGTTACAGTATCAAGCCCAGTGCATCGTAGAAGGCTTCGGATCCCTGATAAGTATGCCGTCGAGGAATTTTACCGCCTTCTCGAGCCCTTCGCGATTGGTCATAAAGCTGTCTTCGTGCTCGATGGAAATTATCCCGTCATATCCGGAGAGTTTCAGTGCCGAAACGATATCGCGCCAATACTTCTCGCCATTGCCGTAGCCTACCGAGCGGAATACCCACGAGCGGTGAAGCTCGTCGGCGTAAGGCTTGGTGTCGAGTACGCCGTTGACGGCACAGTTGTATTTATCGATTATCGTGTCCTTGGCGTGGAAGTGATATATGGCGCCGGTGAGCGCGCGTATTGCCGCGACCGGGTCTATACCCTGCCAGATGAGGTGGGAAGGATCCAGATTGGCACCGATAATGTCGCCGACCTCGGAACGCAGACGAAGCAGTGTCTCGGGGTTGTAAACGCAAAATCCGGGATGCATCTCGAATGCGATATGTTTAAGTCCGTGACGGCGGCAGAATTCCGCTTCCTGTCTCCAGTAAGGGATAAGTACCTCGTTCCACTGATAGTCGAGAACCTTCATATAGTCCTCGGGCCAGAAGCAGGTGACCCAGTTGGGGTTCTCGGATGAAGGACAGTCTCCGGGGCACCCGGAGAAGCCGACCACGGTTTCGACTCCGAGTTTTTCGGCAAGCAGCACCGCATTGCGGAAATCGCGGCGATATTTCTCTGCCAGTTCTTTGTTCGGGTGTACGGGGTTTCCGTGGCAGGAAAGCGCCTTGACGGGCATTCCGTATTCCTCTATTGCCGCTTTGAATTCCGCGAGCTTGCTCTCGTCTGAAAGAAGCGCCTCGGGATCGCAGTGATCCTTGCCGGGATAACCGCCGCACCCTATCTCGAGCGATTCAACACCTAGCGAACGCAGATATTCAAGCATGTCGCGAAGCGGCATATAGCCGAGAAGATTGGTAAGTACGCCGAGTGTCATATTTCTGTCCCCTTACTTGTCGTATTCGTCAAAATAGACCGGCTTACCGGTGGTTGCGGACTTGTAGATGCCGTCGAGTATCATTGAAACGACATAAGCCTGCTCCGGAAGGACTATGGGATCGTGATCGTTCACAACAGCATCGATCCACTGTCTTGCTTCGAAATCCTGAGGCAATGCGTTGGCGTTGCCCTCATAGAAGGCAGCTCCGCCGGAGGAAAGGTCGGGACGGAGGGTATATCTTCTGCCCTGACGTATACCGTTTATGCGGACTCCGTCATTCATGTCAACGCCGGCGTTGGTTCCGCACAGGGTGGTAACCGCCTCGCGCGCGTCGAGTATGTTGAGCGCCCAGCTCGATTCGAGCAGAACGGTGGCTCCGTTTTCCATTACGATAAAGCCGAAGGCTGCGTCCTCGACGGTAAACTTTTCGGGATCCCATTCGCCCCACGCATTACCGGAGGGAACTATGTGCTTAAGCTTTTCATATGTGGTGCCGACGCAGAAGCGGGGCTTATAGTTGTTCATTGTCCAAAGGGTAAGATCGAGCGCATGGGTTCCGATATCGATAAGGGGACCGCCGCCCTGCTCGTACTCGTTAAGGAATACGCCCCAGGTCGGTACCTCGCGGCGGCGAAGAGCGGTTGCCTTCGCATAATAGATATCTCCCAGCGTGCCTGCCTCGCACTCTCCTTTGACGTACAGGGAATCCGGACGGAATCTGTTCTGATAACCGATAGTAAGCTTTTTGCCCGTGCGCTTTGCCGCTTCGACCATTTTCTTTGCTTCCGCAGCGTTGATTGCCATCGGCTTCTCGCACATTACGTGCTTGCCAGCCTCGAGAGCGTCAACCGTGATAAAGCTGTGGCTGCGGTTCGGGGTGAGTACGTGCACCACCTCGATGTCCTGAAGCTTAAGCAGCTCCTTATAATCGGTGAAGACTTTTGCTTCGGGTACGCCGTATTCCTTTGCCGCCTTCTCGGCTCTTTCGGGGATTATGTCGCAGAATGCGACCATCCGTACGTTCGGAAGCTTTTTAAGCGCGGGGAGATGCTTGCCGTTGGCTATTCCTCCGCAGCCGATAATTCCGATGTTTACTATCCTATCAGACATAATTTGTTTTCTCCTTTTTTGGGTTTGTATTGTTTGTTATTTGATATCGCGGTAATATTTGTAATATGCCATGACGGTGCGGTCACGGCCGACGGTTCTGTCGTAACCGCCGATAACAACGCCGTCAAGCGAGAGCAGCTCCCAGATAGACAGACTTGTTACCTCGCCGCAGAAGAGGGCTTTTCCGTCGCATATTATCTCGAGCAAGCCGTCCTTCACGCTGAAAAAGCCCGATTTGCCTATAATGGTGTCGGTTCCGTCGTCTCCGCGCTCGAGCACACAGCGGATCAGCTTGTCGCTGACTCGGCGGGCCATATACGCCTTGAACTCGGGACTGTCGGTATCACGTGGCGGTTTGTCCCTGCGTGAAAACAATCCCATCTTCAGTCCTCTATGAACAGCAGGCGCTTCATGAATTTTATCGAATAATTAAGTCCCTTTTCGCCGAGTTCGCCCTGCCAGGTCTCGGAATGAGGCTCTATGGACATGACTCCGTCATAGCCGTGCTTAAGCATTATAGATACGAGAGCGCCCCAGTTGACCGAATCCAATCCCGCAGGCGGATCGTCAAATCTGCCGCCGCCTATGTCTATCGTGCCTTTTACATGCATATGGTAGAAGCGGTTGCCGTACTTCACGGCTTCGTCCTGCCAATTTCTTCCCCCGGATATGGTGTGCGACGGGTCGAATTTGATTCCGAGCTTTTTAAGATGTCCGTGTATCACGTCCCAGACTGCCGGCGTATCCACAAAGCTGTTCCAGTGGCAGTTGTAGGTACAGATCTTTACATCGTCGCCCGCGTAATCGAGCAGGGAAGAGAAGTAGCTTATCGCCGCTGTCAGGTTCTCGTAATAGGAAAGCCCTTCGTTGTAGTTGCAGCCGGTTATGTATACCGGACAACCCGTTGCACGGCAGAAGTCGATAAGGTCGAATTCATCCTTCTGTTCCTTTTCGCAGATACTGCCGTCGGGCAGTATACGGTTGCGTCCCCAGCGCCCTACGGCGGAAAGAGATACGCCCGTCTCTTTTATTCCGGCATTGACGGCATCGGCGTCGAGATAGGATATATCGTCGCCGTTAACGTCGAATTCCGCATAGCCGAGTCCGAGGTCCCTGACCCACTTAAGCCCTTCCGCGTCGTGACGCGGTGAAATGATTCCCAGTTTTATCATATTTAATATACCTCCGGGTATTCGTTATTGCTCTTTATTGTCTTCATCGGTCTCGCGCACGATGTATATGGGGCGGCGCTTGGTCTCGAGATAGGTGCGGGAAAGGTATTTACCGAGTATTCCTATACAGAAGAGCTGAAGCCCGCCGACAAACAGTATTACGCACAGCGTAGACGCCCAGCCGCTCGTCGCAGGTGCACCGCAGAGCGAACGGATAATTATTACGATTATTCCGATAATCGCCGCAAAGCACAGGGTGAAACCCGTGAACGACGAAATGTCGAGAGGGACTGTCGAAAAATTATAAATGCATTCGAGCGAATATTTGAACAGCTTCCAGAAGGACCATTTTGTCTTGCCCGCAACACGCTCGATATTGTCGTATTCAAGCCACTTTGTCCTGAATCCCACCCAGCAGAAAATACCCTTGGTAAACCGGTTGTATTCGCTCATCGAAACTATTGCGTCGACCATGCGTCGGTTCATAAGGCGGAAGTCGCGTGCGCCCTCGACCAGCTCGGTTTTGCTTATACGGTTCATAAGCTTATAAAAGGCTCGTGCACAGAAGGAACGCAGCTTCGGCTCGCCGTCGCGGGTTCTGCGGCGGGTGGCTACACTGTCGTAATCCTCGGTTTTCAGTGTTCCGTACATTTCGGGAAGCAGAGATGGCGGATCCTGAAGGTCGGCGTCCATTATCGCGACATAATCGCCCTTGGCGGCGCACAGGCCGGCGTACATGGCGGCTTCCTTCCCGAAATTGCGGGAGAAGGATATATAGTGAATTCTTTTATCGTTCGCGGACAAAATACGGAGCTTCTCAAGCGTGTCGTCGGACGAGCCGTCGTCTACGCAGATAATCTCGAGCTCCGCATCGATAGTTTTGGCGACGGTGGCTATCTCGCGGTAAAAAAACGGAAGCGCTTCCGATTCGTTGTAGCACGGTACGATTACTGATATCAGATCTTTTTTATCCGGCAAAATTCAACACCTCCACGTATATTAAATCATATCATCTGCAGCGTGTTTTGTCAATTCGTTTTGTTTATTTTCCACAGCACTTGATTTTATTTTATGCGTATGTTAAACTGTTAAAGCAGTATACGGGGGTGCCGATATGACAGATTTTTCATTGTTAAGAACAGAGAGCGTTAACGTAAGCACAGCCGATATCGACCGTCTTGACGCGTTGGGAATTGCAAAAAAAATAAACGAGCAGGACAAAACCGTCGCCGATTCGGTAGAAAAGGCTTTGCCCGCCGTTGCCGAGGGGATAGAGCTGTACGCGGAAACGCTTCGCGCCGGAGGAAGGGTTTTTTATGTCGGAGCCGGAACCTCCGGGCGGCTCGGAGTGCTTGACGCGAGCGAATGCCCGCCCACCTACGGGGTATCCGCAGATACGGTCCGCGGGCTTATAGCGGGAGGCAGAAGAGCCGCGTTTGAATCTGTGGAGGATGCGGAGGACGATCCGGATTCGATAGTTGTCCAGATGAAGGAGGCCGGTTTTTCGCAGAAGGACCTGTGCATCGGTCTTTCGGCGAGCGGCAGTGCGGAATGCGTGCAGAACGCCATGCGTTACGCACATTCGGTAGGAGCTAAAACCGAATGCGTCACCTGCAATACCGACAGCGCGCTTATACCGCTTTCGGACGTTGCGATGGTGGCGGACGTCGGTCCCGAGGTGATTAACGGCTCTACCCGTATGAAGGCGGGGACCGCGCAGAAAATGATTCTTAATATGCTTTCCACCGGGGCGATGGTCAGAATCGGCCGGGTGCGCGGCAACCGAATGGCGTACATGGTGCCGTCTAACAAAAAGCTTATCGACCGTGCGATAAGAATCGTGGTAGACGAGACCGGCGTTGCGCCGGATACGGCGGGCGAGCTGCTCGCACGGAACGGCTATGCAATAGAAGAAACAATTGAGCAGATACTCAATAAAAAATAAAATTTACAGGAGGAATTGAAATGAAAAGAGCAGTATCGCTGATGATCGCAGTGCTCATGGTTGCCGCTATAGTCAACTGTGCGCCCGCGCTTTCCGTCAGCGCCACCCCCGAAACACTTGTAGAGAACGTATCACCGGCGATTCTCTGCGATGTCGGAGAGCCGGTAGCACTGTCCGGTTACAGCGTGGAAATGCCGGACGGATCGGTGCTTGATTCGCCCACCTGGTATTACGGCGGAAGCGAAGTAACCACAGTGACCGCCGATGCAGCCGGTGTTACGGAGCTTACAGCCGAGCAAGGATCGAAATCCCGCACGGTATACCTTGTTTCCAAAAATCCCGACGACACAGAATATGTCCTTTATGAGAATACTTTTGATGACGAAGAGTCTATAGCCGATCTCAAAAAGACCGATGCATCGAGATTCTCCGTAAATGACGGCAAGCTGGTTATAACGACAACCAATACGGCGAATTCGCGTATTTATATGCCGGATTTTCTTGCCGATTTCGGTAACTACAATATCGAGACTTCAGCCGCCATGCTTTCTTCGACCGACGCCAGCAGATGGTTCTCGATCTGCTATCGTGCGCAGAACATGCAAAGAACCGGGGCGAATCTCGGAACGCCGTACATACATATGTGCGTAAGAAAATCCATGGCGACCGCCGGTACATCCACAACCGGAGGAGTGGAGTGCGTTATTGCGAATGCTACGGGAGGCTGGGATTATCTTAAGTCCACCGGCTACACCGAGAATATGACCTACGGCACCTTCTACAACATCAAGGTGAGCGCGTATAACGGAACGATACAGTACTTCATAAACGGCGATTCCGTTATTTACCTCAAAGGAGTTCCCACCGTAGGCACTGCCTCAACCTATTGCGGCGGAATCGGACTTCAGGGCAATTCGTCGGTAATGAACTTCGATTACATCAGAGTCACCGTGATCGAGGAAGAACCCGAGGAGCCGGAGTACGGCGAGCATATTATTGAAGTTCCGCATATCGAAACAAATCTGCTCAACAGCGTGACAAACGTTCTGTGGACCGAGCCCACGATGTTTATCGAGCTCTTTCGTTCCGCTCCCGAAATTGTTCCGGCAACCGTTATTCTGGATTTGCCTGATGAGAAATATGTTATCAATGAAAACGATTCTCTTCAAACATTCCGGATGTCCGGTGAAGCCGGAATCATACCGGCTTTGCGAGTATATAATTCCGACAGCGTTAACAATATAGTTGCGGCATGTAAGAAGGCCGGATTTGCGGATATACTTATCGTATCCGATAACCGTGAGCTTCTTCAGCTGGCCCGCGATTCCTATTCGGTGATTCGTACTGCGCTTATTGCCGACGGAAGCGAGGGCTTTACGGACGCCCAGGATTACCGTGAGTATGTTAAGGGCTGTGACGCCAACATATTGCTGCTCAACGGTGAGCTTTGCAGCAGGGAGCTGGTATCCGAGATACAGGCGCTGCACGTCACCGTATGGGCATATAACCAAACGAAGGACCTGAATTCCGTCGAAGCCGCATGGCTTATCTCGTCCGGCGCGAACGGTATCGTCACCGGCGATTACGCTTCGGTCTATGATACCATGACCGAGGTTTACGGTGAAAGAACCCTTACAAAGACTCCGAGCATTATCGGACACCGCGGTAATCCGTCTCAGATGCCGGAGAATTCGATCGAGGGCTATATAACCGCCGTTAAAAACGGCGCGACCGAGGTGGAAACCGACATTCACCTTTCCAAGGACGGATATGTGATAGTCTGTCATGACGGCACTCTTAACCGCACGACGAATTATAACGGATCTCTTTCGATATCTCAGATGACGCTTGAGGAGATAAAATCGTACCGTCTGCTCAACAACAACGGAACCGTATCCGACTACACGGTGCCGACCTTCGAGGAAATGCTTGTCGCGTTGAAGGTGTCGTTGTCGAACTTAAGGCCTACAACACGGGCATGCTTAAAGCCGTTTCCGACCTTATAGATAAGTACGATTACGCCTCGAGAATAAACGTTATATCCTTCTACGGCGATATGCTCACTTCATTGCTGGATATAAGACGCGACATTTCCACCGGTTATCTATCCGGGTCGCTTTCATCCTGGAGTTCGTCTGCAGAGCTTCGCGAGAATTTCTACAACCTTCTCAGCGCCGCACAGGTTTACGATTCGTCCATTAACATAAGTTACGGAAACATTAACAAGGAATTCTACACCCTGCTTTCCGACCGCGGAATAACCCTGTGGCCCTGGACTTACAGCAAATCCGTAGCCACTGCCTTTTATAATGCGTTCCTCTGGGGCGTGGACGGACTTACGACCAATGATGCTCAGCTCACCGTTGATACCGTAAGGTCGTTTGATGTTCCGATGGCAGGAAGCGAAAAACGCATTGCCTACAGCTCACAGCTCCGTATCGGAGCGACGGTTGCCACCTACGGCGGAAAGCGCAGCTCGGCGGCGGGCGAAAGCCTCGGTATAACCTGGCTGACCGACAGCCTGGGCTGCACCTTCAACGCACAGACCGGTGTATTGACCGCCGGCACCGAATCCGGAACCGTAAGCTTTATGCTTAACTATTCCGCCAAGTTACCCAACGGAGCCGGATATGTATTGTATTCACAGCCCGTTGTTATTACCGTAGGCGATTATTCCGAGATTGAACTGACCGACGTAAGCAAGTGCCGTCTTAATGAAGAGGATCGTCTTATACTCCGCGCCGGATGCGGAGCGGTCGGCGATTTCGTTACCGTAAACCTTAAGAATGCGGACAAGATAATCGTGCTTGACGCCGACGGCAATGAGGTAAAGCCTTCATCCGATCTTAAGAACGGCTTTATCGCACAGCTTTCGATTGACGGAGTTGTACACGACGAGCGCCGTATTATAGTTTCCGGTGATGTGAACGCGAACGGAAAGATTGATGCCGCCGATTATCTTATGATCAAGCGCGCCTTCCTCGGCACTCACACGCTCGATACAATAAGCGGATTTGCCGCGGACGTGAACATTAACGGAAAACTCGACGCTGCCGATTATCTTATGGTAAAGCGTGCCTTCCTCGGCACCTATAATCTGGTCGGCTGATGCAGGTTAATAACTGAACGGAATTCTGCGGATACGATTTTCGCAGTGCCGTAAGATTATACCGATATAACGAATCCCGCCCTGTCACTGTACGGGGCGGGATTTTTATGCCGCAGGGATTGCGCCGCAAACCTAACGGTGCATTTGGGACGGAGACTGAGTATTGCGTGCTGTGAAAGCTCCCATACGAGAATTAACCGGGCGGGACACATTTGCGGTTTTTTACGCATCTGCGGTGAGCGCAATCCGTTACGCACTGCGGAGCTTCCGAAAAAAACGGCAGATGTTTCTTAAACGTCTGCCGTTATCGTTTTGGTGTTGCTATTCGAAGAGCGAAACAAACTTCGGGGTCGAGGCTCTGAATTCCCTGCCGGAAAGGTAATTAAGTATACCGCGGTCTGATGTAAAAACAAACTTGAGTGAATAGGAGCATAGCTGCTGATGACTGTATCCCTTCCTGCGGTCATCTGCGTTCTCTGCGTATTTGCCGTCCCCGAGCAACGGATGACCGATTTCCGCCATCGTTGCGCGTATCTGGTGGGTGCGTCCGGTGTGCAGGTCGATTTCAAGCAGCGACAGTCCGTTTTTCTCGGCAATAACCTTATACGACGTTACCGCTGTTTTTACGTTCTTACCGCCTGTTTTGCGTACCTTTACACGGTTTTCCTCGGAATTTTTCTCGAGCAGCAGCCTTACTGTATCTTCCTTAACGGCGAATATCCCGTGCGCGGCGGCGAGATAGGTCTTTTTAATTTCGCGGCTGCGGATAATATCGTTCATTATTCGGAGAGCTTCGGCATTCTTCGCCGCGATTACCAGCCCGGAGGTGTTCCGGTCGATACGGTTGCACAGCGCCGGTGCAAAACTCTTTTCGATATCCGGGTTGTATTCGCCGCGCATCATAAGGTATGCCTTAAGTTGATCGACCAGCGTACCGGAGGTTTGGGTATCGTCCGGCTGAACCGACATGCCGGCAATTTTATCGGCAATAAGTATATTTGCGTCCTCGTACACGACTCTGATATCGGGCTTGAGCCGGCAGAATGCACGGCTTTTGCCGGAGACGCCGAAAAATTCATCGGAGATATAATAGGTGAGCGTGTCGCCCTCGGCGAGAACGGTGTTCTCTTTTGCGTGGACGCCGTTAACCCTGACGCATTTGTTGCGTATATATTTGTATAAAAGCGATTGCGGCATTCCGCGGAATCGTTTGCTCATGTATTTGTCCAGCCGCTGACCCGCGTCGTTTGCAGAGATTCTTTCCGTACGCATAATACATAACCCCCGCAAAGTATTATACACGATTTTTTCGCAAAGTAAATACCTCCCCGCCGGAAAAAGCGGGTGAGGGCCTTCGGGCGGGGATCGTAATATACGGTTACAGGAATTGTCTTAGGTCTGCCAGATACCTTTCCTCCATGTCGGATAGGCATTCCGCAAGCACCCGCACGGCGCGCGGAGCGTTTTTAAATTCGGAAATGCGGCGGCGCAGGTCGGTATAGCCCGCTGTCGTGCCCATTATCAGCATTTCCGCAAGGTGTGAGGAAGATCTGTCCGTGATTGTGCCGATTTTCAGGCATATAACCGCCCGTGCCATTGCGAGGCAGGACATGTCAAAATCGGCTGTACCGCTTTTCGGAGCCAGCGCTTTTGCGGCGCGGCAGACCCTTCGGTAGCCGCGTAGTTGTTTATTGGTTACTTCGCGGAAACGCTCGCATTCGGTAAGCTGCTGCAGCATCGGTATCGTAAGCAGTCCGGTCTGCGCGGAGCGATGAACACCCGCCAGAAGTTTATCTTCTTTCAATTCTCGTTTCCTCCTTGATTCATATTATTGTTATTAAAAGAAAATATATGTAAGTGCCCGAACGAAGGCAATTTTTTCTTTATGTCCGAATTTCAGGTCAAAAAACCCCGCGGAACCGGGCTCCGCGGGGCGTGATGCATACGCGTATTATTCCGTTATAAGCTGTGCCGCCTTCAAAATGCAGTATCTTCCGCTTTCGAAGGTCAGGCCTCCCTGCATGTATGCGGTGTACGGCGGGCGCAGAGGTCCGTCCGCGGAAAGCTCGATCGAGGAGCCCTGAGTGAAGGCTCCGGCAGCCATTATGACTTCGTCGTCATAGCCGGGCATTGCCCACGGCACGGGGGCTACATATGAATCGATCGGCGAGCCCGACTGGATTCCGCGGCAGAACTTTATGAGCGCGTCCGCGGAGCCGAAAATAAGAGTTTGTATAATATCGGATCTCGGCTCGTCGTAGGACGGAAATACGTCAAATCCGAGCCGTCCGAACAGACTCGCCGCAAAAACCGCAGTTTTTAATGCCTCGCCTACGACGTGCGGCGCAAAAAACAGTCCTTTTATAATGCTTTTTGTCTGACCGAGCGTCGCTCCCGCCTCGCCGCCGATACCGACTGCGGAGTAACGGTACGAGGCGTATTCGACCGCCTTTTCGGTTCCGACCAGGTATGCTCCGGATTCGGCAATGCCGCCGCCGGCGTTTTTAATCAGCGATCCGACCAGCAGATCAGCTTCGGGCTCGGCCTTTTCGGTGAACGCGCCGTAGCAGTTATCCACCATTACGAAGGCATTCGAGCAGGAGTGTACCAGCGATGTTACCTCGTTTATCTCGGCGACGGTGAGTGTGCGGCGCGAAGCGTAGCCCTTTGACCGCTGGAGATACACGACCTTTATGCTGTCGTCCTCTGCCAACGCCTCTCTTACGGCACGGAGATCGACCCGGCTTTCCGCGGTAAGCTCTATCTGGCGGTATTTAATACCGTAGTCGATCAGCGATCCGTTGCCGGGGGCTCCCGAGATACCTATAACGCCGTCCAGTGTGTCATAAGGCTTTCCGGTGACCGAAAGTAGGGTGTCGCCGGTTCGGAGCAGTCCGAACAGCCCGATTGTAAGCGCATGCGTACCGTTAAGTATGCTGTGACGCACCAGAGCGCTTTCCGTGCCGAAAATATCTGCGTACAGCTTTTCGCAGGCCTCGCGGCCTTCGTCGTTATAGCCGTATCCGCTTGTCGGAGTAAAATGCCGTTCTGAAATCCGGTTGGAAGAAAACGCCTCCATTACACGCTCGGTGTTGAAGCGTGATATATCCGCTATACGCGCAAACTGAACGGCGCAGTCGCGCTCGCATTCGTCCGCCAGTGAAAGCAGTTTTTCGGGAAACATTATTCAATACCTTCTTCTATAAGAGCGGCGAGCAGGTCGCGGCAGGCTTCGAGGTCGGAGGAATCCACGGTTTCGACCGGGGTATGAATATATCTGGTGGGTATGGAAATACATCCGGTGTATGCGCCGGAGCAGGCTGTCTGCATCGACGAGGTGTCGGTTCCGCCTGCGGTCAGCACCTCGTACTGATATGCAATCTTGCGTTCCTGAGCGGTGCGGGTCATTGCGTCGACAACCTTTTTTGAGCAGATTACCGAGCTGTCCTTTATCTTTATGGCGGCGCCTTCGCCGAGCTTGACGGACATCTTGGGCCCTCCGATCATGTCTCCGGTGTTGGTGACGTCGAGCGCGATACCGTAATCCGGAGCAATTCCGAATGCGGCGGGCTTGCTTCCGCGGCAGCCTACTTCCTCCTGTACGGTGAAGACGAAATAAGTGTCGTACGCGAACCTGCGGGTGATCTTTGCGGCTTCGACGGTTACCGCACAGGCGATTCTGTCGTCGAACGCCTTAGCGGCAATGCGTCCGTTCATAAGCCGGGTTATATCCTGTTTTACGGCGCAGAAATCACCGATATGCACCTTCTTTTCTGCCTGTGCGCGTGATTTTGCTCCGATATCCACGATCATCGATTTTACGGATATGTCTTCTTTTTTTGTTCCGAGATCCAGCACTATCACACCCGTAACGCCGTTTTCGAAAACGACGCTGCTGAATGATGAGGCTACAGCGTTAATACCTCCGATATTGCCGACACGAATGAGTCCGCTTTCCTCTATGAAGGTGACCATAAAGCCG
Source organism: Clostridiales bacterium (assembly GCA_004553575.1). Classification (GTDB taxonomy): domain Bacteria; phylum Bacillota; class Clostridia; order Oscillospirales; family CAG-382; genus SFLA01. Next base: position 42,387 of record SFLA01000007.1, on the reverse strand, counting down.
ATCTCGTCCATATGAGAAGCGATCATAAGCCTTTTTGAGCTGTCAACGCCCTTCTTGAAGGCGATAAGGTTGCCCATTGCGTCGTATTCAATGCTGTCGGTATATGGTGCAATATCGCGCTCGATTATTTCGGCAAGGTGCCTTTCACAGCCGGATACGGAAAATGCGGATATATATCTTTTTATCGTTGAATACATCAGTCGTAGCTCCTTTCGATCATTGCGGCAATAAGATCGCGCACGGCGATAAGATCGGATTTGCGGCATACGCCGGAAGGGGAGTGGATATATCTCGAGGGGGATGATATCGCAGCCACCTTAGCCCCGGTCGCCGTTTGCTGGTACGAGCGGGAGTCGTTTCCGCCGGCAATGATCTTTTTTATCTGATACGGTATCTTTTTCGCTTTGGCGGTCTCGACGGCTATATCGAACAGCTCGCGGTCGTATATCGTTCCGCCGTCCACAGCGGATATGACCGCGCCCTTGTTGAGTGAGCAGGGGGAAAGGTGTTCGGGTGTGACGCCCTCCTCTGCTGCGGTGGTCGCCTCGCAGACTATACAGTAGTCGGCGTTCAGACTGTAAGCTGCCGTCTGAGCACCGCGGCAGCCGACCTCCTCGCATATAACAAACGCGAAATAAGTGTCGTATTCGATCTCTCCGCGAATAATATCCACCAGAGCGGCACAGCCGAACCTGTCGTCAAGCGCTTTTGACATCACGAAGGCTCCGCTTTCGAGATAATTGGGGCGGAACACCGCGCAGTCTCCGATTCCGACAAACCGCATTGCGTCCTGTTTGCTGTCGGCGCCTATGTCTATGTAAAGCTCTTCAACCGGAGGACATATCCCGCGCTCCTCCGGCTTCTGGTGGTGTATGGCCTTCGAGCCTATAACGCCGGGAATGCGTTTGTCGCCGATAACAACATATTTTCCGCAAAGGTCCTTTGACTCAATACCTCCGACGGTGCCGAAGTGAAGCATTCCTTCGGGAGTGATATAGTCGATCATCAGACCGACTTCGTCCATATGCGCCGAAACAAGCAGGCGGTTTGCTCTCGGCTTTCTGCCGCTCTTGAAGCAGAGCAGGTTGCCGGTGCGGTCTGTCCGGTAATCGCAGTGTCCGTCTATATCTTCGATAATCATCCGGCGGATCTCGTCTTCGCAGCCGGAAGGTCCGAAGGCGGAGCAATATCTTTCAAGCCGATCAAACATTTACGTCATCCTTTCCGAGAGACTTTATTACAGCGGCGAGCAGCTTTGCCGTCTCCTCGACATCGCGCAGCGAAATGACCTCCGTGTAGGTGTGCATGTTGCGAAGTGGTATTGAGATAAGTGCGGCGGTTACGCCTTCGCGCACGGTGGCAAGCACCATCGAATCGGTGCCCGTACGGGTAGGCTCGCCTATAAGCTGATATTTTATTCCGTTTTTCTCGGCTTCGCCGATTATCCGTTTGGTAAAGGCACGGTCGAGAGTTGCCGAATAGGATATTATACCGCCGTCTCCGATACGGCAATCCTGACGCCAGGCAGGCGAATCGGGTCCCGCCTCGCCTCCGACATCCAACGCTATTGCGTAATGCGGGTCAATATCCCAGCCGCCGGTGACGGCGCCCTTATAGCCTATTTCCTCACCACCGGCAAAAAGCGCGTATATGTCGCATGCCAAGTGCTCGTCCTTTATAAGGTCGATCGCCCGGAGTATTGTCGCAATGCATATCTTATCGTCGAGCTGGACGGAAGCCATGCGATCGTTTGCGAGCAGCTCCGGCGTGCATTTGAAGCCGACCGGAGTTCCAATACGCACTTTTTCTTTAAGCTCGTCCTCTTCGAGATAGGTGCTGACGCACAGATCCTCAAGCTTGATCGGCTTTTTTGAATCTCCCGAACCGCGAAGGTGCGGCGGCACCGACGAGAACACGCCGGGTATTTTTCCTCCGTCGGCATAAATCCACACCTCGTTGGCGCACAGAACGCGGGTATCTATCCCACCGACCGCCGCTACCTTAAGAAAGCCTTCTCCGGCGTAGCCGCTGACGACGAAGCCGATCTGGTCGAGATGCGCGTCGAGCAGCAGTCTTTCGGCGTTGGCTTTGCCGCATCTTTTTATACCGATAAAACTGCCTGTCGGCAGGGTTTTTATCTCGTCGAATCTGCCCTCACAGATTTTTTCGAGCCCGGGAAACGCCATTTCCTCAAAGCCCGATACGCTCGGAAGCGCCGTGAGCGAGCAGGCGAGATTGTACAGATCTTTCATGTTTACCTCCGTTCGGGAAGCCGGTTTACGCATTCCTTGAATACGTTTCCGCGCTCCTCGAAGTTTCTGAATTTATCGAAGCTTGCGGCTGCCGGCGAAAGCAGTACGGTGTCGCCGGGGACCGCCATTCCGGCGGCGGCGGACACTGCCTCCTCCATGCTGTCGGCGCGCTTTATCCTGCCGCGGTAGCCCGCGTCGGCAAGTACCTTTTCGATTTTATCTGCGGTATCACCCATGAGCACGCATGAGGATACCTTGCGGCAGAACGTATCGCCGAGCGGTTCGAGAGGTATATGCTTATCGTAGCCCCCGGCAATGATTATGACCTTACCGGGGAAGGCGTTGCAGGCAGCCGCCGTTCTGGTGGGACTGGAATCTATGGACGAATTGTAATACTTTACGCCGTTTACGGTACGTACCAGCTCGCAGCGGTGCTCTACTCCGCGGAAGGACCGGGCGACCGAAGCTACTGCCGTGTCGGAAGCCAATCCCTCGGTTGCGGCGGCGGCGCAGCAGTAGTTATACCGGTTATGTATGCCGGGGAGAATTATATCTTTGTCAGGCACGACCTTCCTGCCGTTCCGGTATATCCAACCGTCATAAAAGCAGGCGCCGGTATCCGTAAACCGCGTGCACGACACGGGTACCGCCTGCCTTTCCGCGGCGATTGCGGCGGTGGCGGCGTTATCGATATTGGTTATAAGCCGGCATTCCGGATTAAAACGGTATATGTTTTTCTTTGCCTCCAGATATTCGGTCATATCCGTATGCCAGTCAAGATGATTCGGGGACAGATTGGTTATAACGGCAATATCCGGAGACCTGGTCATCTTCATAAGCTGGAAGCTCGAAAACTCGATTACTGCGTAATCGTCTTTTTTTATATTATCGATCGTCTCGAACAGATTCACACCTATGTTGCCGCCCAGATGAACCGTGTGTCCGCCCGCGGCAAGTATTTTTGCGATAAGCGTTGTGGTGGTGGTTTTTCCGTCGCTCCCGGTTACGCCTACCGTGCGGCAGGGACACAGCGCGAGGAATTCGTTAAGCTCGGTCGTCAGCACGGTGCCGCGCGCTTTTGCGGCGGCAAGCTCGGGTTTATCGGGACGGATTGCCGGTGCGAGGAACAACAGCTCCTCGTCTATCCCGTCAAGATAGTCAGGGCCCGTATAAAAGACGGCTTTAATCCCGTCGAGCTTTTCTATACCGTATATTTTTTCGCGCGGCTTGGCGTCGCGCACCTTTACCTCGGCTCCGGCCGCGCAGAACGCCTTGATTATCGGAATATTGCTTATCCCGACACCGACAAACCCGACCTTGCGTCCGCGGTACCGCGAAGTATATTCGTTAAGCATAAAACTCACCCCGTTGTCAATATTTTCATTATATATCAGTTTTGTTTTTTATGCAACCGTTTGACAAAATATATTTTCTGTGATAGTATTGTTTGCAACCGTTTTGAGCAATCGCGCGGCAACATACCGAGAGGTCTTGCCGTGAGGAAAGTCCGGGCTTCACAGAGCAGGATAACGGATAACATCCGCCGGAGGCGACTCCCGGGCAAGTGCAACAGAAATAAACCGCCTGCATTTTCGGGTATTCCCGCAGGCAGGCAAGGATGGAAAGGCGAGGTAAGAGCTCACCGGTGCGGCGGAGACGTCGCAGCCATGTAAACCCTATCCGAAGCAACACCCCACCGGGCGTTAATGTCTGCTCGGCAGCCCAACGGGGTGGCATGAGGCGCACGGCAACGTGCGTTCGAGACAGATGATTGTTCACGACAGAACCCGGCTTACAGAGACGGTTGCGACCACGCCGCTTTTCGCGGCGTGTGTTTTTTAATGCGGTTATTGCCGCTGACATCCGTTTTTTCGGTTGAGCGGGCAATATAACGGAGTATATTGACATTTTCGGGCAAATGGGCTATAATAGTAACAGAAAACAAAAGGGGTCAGAATGAGTGCTTATCCAGCTTGAACAATCAAAACCGACCCTGCGCGAGCTCGGCGCAGGAATACGCGAGCTCGGCGCATCCATTAAGGCGGAGGAGCTCAAAGAAGAAGTCAAAAGCTTAGAGGAGCAGGTAAACGCTCCGGGCTTTTGGTCGGACGCAGAGAAATCTCAGGCGGTGCTTCGCAATCTCAAGCAGCGCAAGGGACTGCTCGACCGCTATCTTTCACTAGAAGAATCGTACGATAATGTTTCGCAGCTTTTCGATATGGCTGCCGACGAGGACGACGCCGATATGGCGGAAGATATCCTTTCGGAGCTTGCCGCGGTAAGCGCGGAATACGAGAAGCAGAAGATAGACGTATTGCTTTCCGGCGAGTACGACGGAAACAACGCCATTCTTTCCATCCACCCCGGAGCGGGCGGAACCGAGGCGCAGGACTGGGCGCAGATGCTTTACCGCATGTACTGCCGCTATGCGGAGCGCAGCAGGTTCAAGGTAAAGGTGCTCGATTATCTCGACGGTGACGAGGCGGGTATAAAGAGCGTGTCCATTCTCGTTTCCGGAGTGAATGCGTACGGCTATCTTAAAAGCGAATCCGGCGTGCATCGCCTTGTGAGAGTGTCTCCGTTCGATTCGTCCGGAAGGCGTCATACCTCCTTCGCTTCGGTCGAGGTAATGCCCGAGTTCAACGATGAGATAAAAATCGAGATAAAAGACGAGGACATAAAGGTCGATGCTCACCGCGCTTCCGGAGCCGGCGGTCAGCATATCAACAAGACCGATTCTGCAATACGCATAACCCATATCCCCACGGGGATCGTGGTCGGCTGTCAGACCGAGCGCAGTCAGGTTCAGAACCGCGAAACAGCAATGCGCATGCTGAAGAGTAAGCTGCTCGAAATAAAGGAGCGCGAGCATCTGGACAAGGTCGAGGATATAGTCGGCGCAAAGATGAATATAGAGTGGGGAAGCCAGATACGTTCGTATGTGTTCATGCCGTACACTCTGGTAAAGGATCTCAGAACCGGTTACGAAACCGGAAACATCACTGCCGTTATGGACGGTGAGATTGACGGGTTCATTAACGCATATCTTAAATTCAAATGTCAACAATAACATTACATTACGGAGGTCAAGAATGAAAAACAAGAAACAGGTGTTCGGGATCGCGTTCGTCGCGCAAGCGGTCGGATGCTTCCTGCTCAGCATCATTTTCTGGAACAGGAACAAGGGTCTTGCAAAGGCGTTCGGCTTAGTGTCTGTGTTCGGCATTGCTGCGGGAACCTATTTCCTGCTTTCCGACGGCGTTCACAGGAAGCTCTCAAGCTGCTTCTGCGATACCGACGAGACTGACGACGATTTTGAAGATTTTGACGTGTGTGAGGACGACATTCTTTGCACCTTCGAGGGCGACTCCGCTGAGGAGACCGCAGAGAATGACGAAGCTCCTGCGGAAGGCTCTGCCGAATAACCAGTAACTTAAAAAGGCCGGTTTCCCGGTCTTTTTTATTGCGGTAATTGTGTGTATACGGATCCCGTAATAATATAATCCCCTCCGCTCGGAGGGGATTTTTTGCAGGATATGCGGCGTGTCAACGGTATCTGATGCTGCACGCGATAAGAGTCTGCCCGGTAAAATAGAACACGGCGTTAAAGATATCCATAGCCTTATCGGGAGAAAACCGATAAACGGCGCCCGGTATTATTGCCGTAACTGCGGCGGAAACATTCATAAACATACTCATGCACAGAAGAATATCCGATACGGCAAACAGCAGAATTCCGAGTATCATCAGAACGGAGCAGGTCGGACCGAGCTTCCGCAGCGAAAAAACCGATATCGCCTTCCCGACGAGCGCTGACAGCGAGATCATATACAGACAGACGGGCACCGCCATCCCGCCGACATCCGCTTTCCCGAATACCAGCATTGCCGCCAGAAAGGCGAGCACCGCTCCGCCGACAACCGCGTCGCGGATACGGAACCGGTCCGTAAGATACAGAGCGGCCAGAAAAGATATGTGGTTTACAAAGAAGGCACCCATTCCGACAAGGAACAGGGTCTGATTGCCGCCGATAGACATTGCAAGCAGAAGGTCGCCGGCAAAGCCCAGAAACAGACCGGTGAGCACGGGAAGGGCATATTTCTTCTTTTTTGTAACGAAAAACGCAACGATTCCGACGACGAGAAATACGGCGGAGGCGGTCATTTTTCCGGCGATATATCCGTTTGAAAAGCAGGAAAGCGAAAAACCGCTCTGATAGATGAGAGTGGCGATAAGCGATACGAAAACCGATACGGCTGCGAACATTTCGCAATACCTCCGTGTGTTGCTATGCCCGGCTTTCGGAAAGCGAATTCAGCTCGTCAAGCGGGACAAACATCAGCGAATAGCGGAAGCGGGTTCCCTCGGCTTCTGCGGCGGCGACGCGTTGCTGAAGCGAAGACCCCTCGCGGATAAAACGGCAGTCGGGACCGTAGGATGCGGTAGTGGGGAGTATATGCAGCGTGCGGTTTACGGAAAGGATATTGCTGTCCGACGGGAGTACACGTGCAAGCTGAGGCGCGAATATCCACGAATACCCGCATATTGCGGCAGGCTTGAATTCCGGGTAAAAGCCGCGGTAGAAATCAATTGCCTTTAGGCAGGATTCGCGTATAACATCGGGTGTATAGTCGATTTTTGACGGAATATGTATACTGAGCACGGGTGTACCTTCGCGCAGGGAATCGTGCCAGACCGATTTCGGATAAGAAACGGGGGTGAGGCTGACCTTCCCGTCGCGGGTGACGGGACAGCCGTAGTATTTTTCGTCGTCTTCTGTAAAAACGGTTCTGCCGACCGACGGTTCGCCGTCCGATACCAGCTCGCCTTCTGCGTTTACGGCGTATTCGCCGCCGACCAGCCCGACAAAGCTGTTGCCGTCGGTGATTACCGGGAAGTCTCCGCCGAACTCGTCGGGCACGAATTTGAGCGCCCCGAACATGAACATACATCCGCCTGCTCCGAGCATATTCCAGTTCCATTCGAGAATCCCCCAATAGCCGCGGCTGTTATAACAGGACTTGGTATAGCCGCGGAAGGAGCCGGTGTTTTCGGCGTTAAGATCTTCCGGAGGCTTTTTGTCGCGAAGGGTATGGGCGAGCGCGCGGGCTACTATTACCCAGTTCGCCTGCTCCGGATACAATCCGGGAACGGTAAAAAGGTTTTCGGAATAAATGCGGTTCTGCCAGGGGAGACGGGCATATACGCAGAGATGGACAAGAAATGAACCCGCGATATGGGCACCGTCGTCGGAATCGACTGCGGAAGCGGATCGGATAAGCTCGGACCGCGCTTCGTCCGGCAGCGAGCAGGCGGAGCATACCAGATCCGCGTCTTCCCTTGAGAGTACCGGAACGCTCCGGTCGTAAGCACCGATAAATGAATCGTAATAATCCCGTGCGTAGCCCGGCATTTCAAAGCCGTAAAGCGCGGTAAGTTCTTCGTAGGTCATGCTTCTCCTCCTAAAATAAATTCGTTCATGTTCCCGGCGATACCCTGGGATACACCGTACTGATACAGATCTTCGCGGAGCGGAGTTACGATACCGAAATGCAGGTGTCCGGTGAGAACCGCGACCACCGGCGAAGCGTCGTCGGTTATCAGGTCAATAAAATCCGCTGTGCCTTCCGGGCAGCCGTCGTAATTAAGTGCGTAGTAAGCTCCCGCCCGGGTCAGAATATCGCGATTGGCTGTGTTCATGACCGGGGTGTGCATTGCAATAACGGTCTTTCTGCCCGACGAAAGCAGCGAATCGATATGCGAAATCATCGCCTTGGTTACCGTGCGGCGGGAATCATCAACACCTATTATCTGAAAATCGCCGACCTGAAGGGTCTGGACGGGATCTCTCATTCCGGAAAGCAGACAGCCCTGCGGGATATCACCGGGGTCTTCGTGATTGCCGCAAACGGCGATAAACGGTTTGCCGCATTCGCGTATACCGTGCTCGGCGGCGCGAAGGTTTCCTCCGCTGACATAATCCATTATGTCGCCGCACATTACCACTGCATCGCCTTCGGAGGCGCGCCGCATAAGGTTAACATAATGTTGGAGCGCCGGTATCTGACGCTCTTTGCCGAACGGCTCACCGTATTTCTGCGGGAAGCCGGGACGAACGCGCTCCCATGCGGCTGTCTGTTTTTCGGCGAGAGCTTTTTCTCCCGGGTCGGATAACGAATCCGCACATGCGAGATGAGTGTCGGCTATCTGAAATAACCTTACGGGTTTTGTACCGGGAACCGGTATCCGGTAGGTACATACGGTCATACTTTCCATGTTTTTACCCTCCGTAACGGAAAAATTATATCACGCGGGAAAAACAATTACAATAATAAATTGACATTTCGATTCATTTGTGATATTATATGGAAAACGCTGACGGGAGACGGTTCGCCGCTTCCGATGATCAGAGCGGAGCCCGTCCGTATCGATCGGTTTTTCGGGTTCGCCGTGTGTCTACATTCGGAGGATCGTATGAGAAGAATTTTTGCCGTCGTTCTGCTGCTTGTATTCATTCTTCCCGCAGTGGTTTCCTGCACAGAGCAGGGGGATAATTCGGATTACAGCAGTTCTTCGGAGGTGAGCGATATGACTGTCGCGGATACCAATGCGTCAGGCTTTTGGAGCGATGCGTATGCAGATCCGGCTTCCGGTATAGCTTCCGCGTCCGATGTTTATTCGCTCGGCGTATATGCCGACGGAGTATCGCTCGGTTCCGTTTCCGAAGCCGAGGGAACCGACATGCGTTTTCTCTTCCGCGGAACCGATTACACCAGAGTCGCGGTATTGCCCGAGGGCTACTGTGTTACGCTTCCCGGTTATGTCGAAGCCGATTATAATCTCGGAGCAATAAGGTCCCGGTATAAGGGAGACGGCTACCGCCTTACCGTAACCTACGAAAATCAGAATCCGTATAATAAAGACAGCAACGGCAACAATTCGGTCGAGGGCTGGAACATATATATCGACGAATGGCTTACCGAGAATATCGCGTCTGTCGATTATCTTGCCGCAAACAATCTTCGCCGTACTCGTCAGGTTTTTACCAGCACCGAGCTTTGCGAGGGATACGAGGTCACGGTTTACAGCATTACGATAAATCTCCCGCTTGACACGGAGTATCCCTATTACAATATCGCGATAGTACGTCCGGTAAATACATATAATTACTTTTTCTTCTTTAATCTGAAATCCGCCGAGAATATGGATAAAGCCTTTGACGCAATTATCGCTTCCTTCTGCGAGATAGAACGCAAGGGCGAGCCGGTATCGGCTCAGCGTGCGTTCGAGTGCAGAATCCCAGATTCCTGGAACGCAGAGACAAAGGCTTATTATGAGAAGCTCTGCTCACAGGACTATGTCGATTGGGGCGTGTTCTATGCGGGCAATGATCCGGAGTATATAGAATGGCTGCAGGGCGAAGAAGCGCTTGATTACGATATGGACGTCTTCATGACGTATCTGCATATGGGCTATTACGACACCGAAATTACTTACGATAATTCGGTGAAGGAGCGCAATCTCACTTATGCCGGGGGAAACGGATTCGACGACAAGGCGGTGCTGATGCTGAGCTACCAGTGGACGACCACCAACAACGCCTGCAACGGATATACGCCGATGTTCGATATACTTCGCGGTAAGATGGACGACGAGTTCGAGGCGCTTGCAAAATCCATTAAAGAATACGGCAAGCCCGTGCTGTTCAGGATATCCAACGAGATGAACACCGACTGGACCGATTACTGCGGAATGATGACCCTGTGCGACCCCGACATATTCGCAATGTGCTGGGAGCGTATGTATTCCGTGTTCGAGGAGCAGGGAGTAGATAACTGCATCTGGGTATTCAACCCGGTTGCCGTAACCTGTCCGTATTCCAATTGGGGCGAGTATCTGTGCTATCTACCGGATATTGACTGTGTTCAGATGCTCGGCCTGACTTCCTACGAAGCCGGCAACGGTACCGCTCTGAACAGCTTCGAGAATCTGTATACTTATGTGTATAACGAGTACATGCCGTATTTCGAGGATTATCCTTGGTGCATAGGCGAATTTGCCGCAGGCTGCGGAGGAGAGATACAGTTCAACTGGGGTACAATGTCCTACGATGCGACCGTCGCAGGGCGCAATGCATCGCTTCAGGCCGATTGGATTAAGGGCATGTTCAAGAATATTGCCGACCGCAAAGAGTTCTGCTCACGTATAAAAGTTGCGGTGTGGTTTTCGGCAAACGACTACGCGCTTTACGGCGAAGAGTATAAGGTAACAAATTACTTTATGCTTGACGAGACTGCCGCGGAGGGTATCGAGGAATTCAGAAAAGGGCTTGCAGCACAGCGCAGGGACTGATAAATGATTCTTTATATTATTCGCCATGCGGATCCGGATTACGCCAACAACACCATAACGCCTTTTGGGCGCGAGGAGGCGATGGCGCTTGCGGAGTGGTTCCGCGATATAAAGCTCGACCGCATATACACGTCTCCGCTCGGAAGGGCTGTGGAGACTGCGTCTTACACTGCCGAGGCGAAGGACATCCGCCCGGAGATCCTGCCCTGGACGCAGGAGAGCATGGCTTATATGCCGAAGTATTCGCCGTCATGCAAATGCGATTATTCGTTTTCTACCGATAAGGGCGTATACGGGTTTAACGATTTCACCGGAACAGATCGAATGGAAACGGTGGAAAAGATGATAAGAAGCTCTGACGACTTTTTCGAGCAGTTAGGATACCGGCGCGAGGGAGCGTTTTACAAGGTCCTTAAAGAGGAAAACGATCTTAGAATAGCGGTATTCTGTCACGGCGGGTTCGGCGCAGCCTGGATAGGTCATCTTCTCGGTATGGCTCCGGGGCTGGCTTTCAGGAGAATTAATCTTACTACGACCAGCGTTACAACCTTTGTTTTCGGAAACAGCCCGGACGGTTATATTTTACCGAGGCTTCACCGTTTGGGTGAGATCTGTCACATCCGTTCCGCGGGCCTGCGCATAAACGACAGGTAGGGAAGTGTTATTATGGTAAGACGGCTGACTGCCGTATTTGTCGCGGTGTTGCTTTTGATTGTGCCGCTTGCGGCTGCTGCCGCTGACGGAACGGAGAATATCGTTTCGGAAGAAGCGGTGTCTGAGTGCTCCGACGGAGTGAGCAATACGGCGGTGCTTATAGGGTTTGTTGCAGTCGGTGCGTTCGCGGTAATACTTGCCGTGACTGTAGCTCTGCTTACTGTTACGAAAACGGCTGTAATGGTCGGCGACGAAGAAAAATAGCGGCTCCCGTTCGGAGCCGGTATATATGCAGTATTGGTGTTAATGGCAGCATGTCAGCTTCCCAAGCTGAAGGAGGGGGTTCGAGTCCCCTATACTGCTCCAGGTCAGAAACCTCTTTTGTCTTTGCAGACAAAAGAGGTTTACTGTTATAGCTTATACGATATCGGAATGTGTTATAATAATATCTGTTTCCTGCGGCAAATCCGGTTTTGAAGGATAGCAAGAAAAGTCGAGAATAAACACATTCAATATGCGATAATGGCTTTGTCGTCAGGAGGTGATAAAGTGACGGAAAAGATTCTGGCAGTACAACAGATGCAGGACTATATTGCAGAGCACCTTTCGGAAAGAATCACGTTGTGCGATCTTTCCGGTATAGCGAAGTATTCTCCTTTTTATTGCGCGCGAATATTTAAGGAGCTTACCGGTCTTGCTCCGGCAGAATATATCAGGCGGCTTCGGCTGTCCCGTTCTGCATTGCGCTTGCGTGACGAAACGTGCAAGGTTATCGATTTGGCATATGATAGCGGATACGACAGTGTGGACGGTTATCAGAGAGCGTTTCGCAACGCATTCGGGTATAATCCGTGTGAATATGCAAAATCGCCCGTTCCGATTTCACTTTTTACCCCGTATGGCGTAAAATTCAGAACATTGTGGAAGGAGCGAAAAACAATGGAGCATGTTGAAAACGTTTTTATTCAGGTTGTCGATAAGCCGGAACGCAGGGTTATTATCAAGCGAGGGAAAACGGCGAAGGAATACTGGGACTACTGCCGGGAGGTCGGCTGCGATGTATGGGGCGTTCTGACCAGTATGAAATCTCTGTGCGGAGAGCCGGTTTGCCTGTGGCTTCCGGAGAAATACCGGGAACCCGGCACCTCGGAGTATGTGCAGGGAGTGGAAGTGGCAACTGATAATAACGGTATTATCCCCGATGGGTTTGATGTCATCACTCTGCCTGCTGCGAAATACCTGATGTTTCAGGGTGAACCGTTCAAGGAGGAAGACTATTGTCAGGCTATTGAATCGGTACAGGCATCTATGGAGAAATATGATCCATCGGTAATCGGGTATGTGTGGGACGACTCGAATCCGCGCATTCAGTTGGAACCGCGCGGCGAGCGGGGCTATATCGAATTGAAGGCAATCCGGTCTGTCTGAAGTATTGGACCCACAGGCGGTATGACGGGTGCGGAGTACCGTACTTTTAGGCGATACAGAGCGCCGCGGTATTACATTCGTAATAAGCTTTGGTATAATGATGAACAGCGGGGCGGGGCTTTTGCCCCGCCCCGAAATCATTTATGCGGTATTTGATGCCGTATTATGCGTTGGCGCATAAAAAGCAGGCGTTCGGTAAACGCCTGCTTATTTGTTGCATAGGCTCACGGAGACGGGTGCTTTCGGAAAGTGCGGCACGAAATCCGGCAACCGCATACGGATTCACTCCGTACTGCGGCAGGACATCTGAGTACGATATTCAGTCAATTCAACTCGCGATAGATGTCGTTCTTGGGAACCCCCCTGTCGGAAGCGACCGCTTTAATGGCGTCCATCCGGGGCATGCCGAGGTTAACATAATGCTCGTAATGCTGTTTTACGGACATTTCTGCCCAGAAGCTGTCCTCCTCGGTGGGGATATAACCTCCGACGATAAGCACGAATTCGCCTTTGCGGTTTATGCTTCCGTCATCAAATCCGTCACGAAGGGCGGACAGGGTAGCGACGAAGTACCGTTCGTTTATCTTGGTTAATTCCTTGGCGAGCACAGCTCTGCGGTCTCCGAGCGCCGAGATAAGGTCGGAAATATCGGCGGAAGAATCGTGCGGAGAAATATGGAATATCATTGTTCGTGTATCGCGACGGATTGAATTAAGGTATTCGGCGCGTTCCTTGCCGCCTTGCGGCAGAAAGCCCTCGAAGGAAAAACGCCTTGACGGCATTCCGCTTCCCGAAAGTGCGGTCACGGCGGCGCAGGCGCCGGGGAGCGCAATCACTTCAACGTTGTTCTTGCGGCACAGCGCGACAAGCTCCTCGCCGGGGTCGGAAATCGCGGGAGTTCCTGCGTCGGTGACAAGAGCACAGCTTTCACCGACGAGCAGACGGTCGAGTATCGCCTGCCCGCTCCTGCTTTTGTTATGCTCGTGATAACTTACGAGAGGTTTTTGTATATCCAGAAGCGTAAGAAGTCTTCCGCTTACACGTGTGTCCTCTGCGGCAACGAAGTGGACGCTCGCCAGAACCTCCTTGGCGCGGACGGTGATGTCCGACAGATTGCCTATCGGCGTCGGCACTACATACAGTGTTCCCGGCATTTTTTATTCTCCCTTCGCCTCGTACCAGCTTTTTCCGATATGCGCATCCGCAATCAGCGGCACCGCAGCTTCAAAGGCGTGCTCCATGCAGCCAACGAGTATATCCTTTGCTCTTTCGGCGTGCTCCGCCTTCGCCTCGACTATAAGCTCGTCATGAATCTGAAGGATAAGCCTCGCGTCTATTCCAGAGCTTTCGAGAGCGCGCTCAGTATCGACCATTGCCTTTTTAATGATATCGGCAGCGGTGCCCTGTATCGGTGTATTCATCGCTACACGCTCTCCGAAGGCGCGTACGGAGGCTTTCGGCGACCTGAGCTCGGGTATATAGCGGCGTCTTCCGAAGAGAGTGGTGACATAGCCGTCGCGCACGGCGTTTTCTACGCAGGTATCGAGAAAACGGCGCACGCCGGGGTATTTATCAAAATAGTCATTTATATACCGTTCCGCCGTCTTTCGGGATACTCCGATATCTCCGGCGAGCGAAAAGGCGCTTATCCCGTAGACGGTGCCGAAGTTAACCGCTTTTGCACGCTTTCGAAGATCGGGCGTGACCTGTTCCTCCGGAACTCCGAAAACCTTCGAAGCGGTTGCGGTGTGAATATCCGCACCGGACAGAAAGGCGGCAATCATATTCTCGTCGCCGGACAATGCGGCGAGTATGCGAAGCTCTATCTGCGAATAGTCAGCATCTACCAGCAGATATCCGTCCTTTGCAATAAAGAACCGGCGCATTTCGCGCCCGACAGAGGTACGCACAGGAATATTCTGCAGATTGGGTTCGACCGAGGAAAGCCTGCCGGTCTGGGTAAGAGTCTGGCGGAAGGTGGTGTGCACTCTGCCGTCGGACGGGTCTGCGACGGCTGTTAAACCGTCGGTATATGTCCCTTTAAGCTTGGTGAGGGTGCGGTAGAACAGTATAAGATCTATAATCGGACTGTCATCGCGCAGCTTTTCAAGAGTTTCGGCGTCTGTCGAATAACCGCTTTTGGTCTTTTTGCCTGCGGGAAGCTTCAGAACTTCGAACAGTATGTGTCCGAGCTGCTTCGGAGAATTGATATTGAACTCCTCACCGGCAAGCATATAAATACTGTCCTCGCACTCCTTCGCCTTTTCGCCGAGAGCTTTGCCGTATGCGGTTATCCCCGCGACGTCCACGGCAAAGCCTCGCTTTTCCATGCGGAACAGCACCTTTGCCAGAGGAAGCTCTATATCGCGGTAAAGGCCGGTCTGACCGCGCTTCCCGAGCTCGGTTGACATAATATTGAAAAGCTGTGGGAGAACAGCAAGCGGTTCGGTTACCGATTCTGCGGACAGCCATGTCATGGCTGTTTTTTGAAGGGATATACCGCTGTCCGATGGGGTAAGCAGGTAGCTCATAAGAGACAGGTCTTCGGCGCAGTTATCAAAGGAAATACCCATGCTGTCGAGTGCGTGCATGGCGTCCTTTGACGACCATACGGCAACAGAAAGATCATTCCGGTTAAACAGATCAGCCGCTTCTTCTGCGGGGCAGAAAAGGTAGGATTTTCCGTCGGTAAAGTATGCTTCGCTGCCGCGGATATCTGCAAACAGGGGATTCAGCCCGGCTATTTCCCCTGCGGAAGCACGTTTGAATTCGACCGGCATGACATCTGCGGCGCTTTTTTTAAGGCCCATTCGTTCGATAATCCCGGAAAACTCGAGCTCTGTGAAAAGCGGAATAAGAATATCTGCGTTCTTACCGGTATATTTGTAATGAGAAAGGTCGGTGTCGACCGGGACATCAAGCTTAATCTCGGCCAGAAAACGGCTTTGGTATGCGCTGTCCCTTCCGGAAATAAGCTTTTGCTTAATACTTCCGGTCATGCTGTCTACAGCGGCATATACCCCGTCCAGAGTACCGTATTCCGATATAAGCTTTACCGCGCTTTTTTCGCCTATGCCGGGTACGCCGAGGATATTATCCGAGCTGTCGCCCATGAGCGCTTTAACATCAATAAGACTGCGCGGAGAAAGCCCGTACTTTTCTTTTACGGCTGCCGTATCGATAATTTTGGTTTCGTTAGTCGCGGTAAGATAAACCGTCGTCCGGTCGCTTACCAGTTGAAAGGAATCGCGGTCGCCGGTTACGATAACGCATTCACCGCCCAGGCTTTCGGACGCTGCGGCGAGCGTTCCTATAATGTCATCAGCCTCATATCCCTCGCACTCGACCACCTTTATTCCGAGTCCTTCCGCCGCCTTTTTCGCATACGGGAGTTGAACGGCAAGCTCGTCGGGCATACCGTGCCGATTCGCCTTATAGGTTTCGACGGCGAGATGGCGGAAGGTCTTTGCGCGCATGTCAAAGGCTATTGCGGCGAAGTCGGGCAAGACGGAGGCAATGTTCTTTTCGATAATATTCACAAAACCGTATACTGCGTTGGTAGGAAGACCGCTCGCGGTAGTAAGCGGGCGTATACCGTAGAATGCACGGTTAAGTATGCTGTTTCCGTCAAAAACGATAAGCTTCATCCAAACCTCTCCTTAAGGAAAGCGGTGACCCCGTTTTCCGTATTTGCGCCTATAACTCCGCTTGCGGCTGCCTTTATTTTGGCTGCAGCGTTGGCTACGGCATAGCTCTCCGCGCTTACCGAAAACATCCCGATATCGTTCATGTTGTCGCCGAAGGAAACGGCGCGGTCACAGCCGAGATATGACAGTAAAAAAAGCAGCGCATTCTTCTTGCCGGCTCCGTCGGAACAAACCTCGAGGAAGAAAAGACCGCTGCCGTATATGTCCCGGTAGTATTCGAAGTGCAGACCGGATAGTTTACGTAATTCATTATAAACTCCGAAAAGCTTTTTATGCGAATCGTACATCATAAAATGTACCACCGAACTGTTGCTGAGAAGAGAAAACGACGATATCTTAATATATTTTTTGCCGTAATCGCGCACTCTGCGATCGTGAAACGCACGGTGGTGAGGTGAATCGAGATTCTCGTAGTAGATTAACATAATATCGTTTTCCACCGTATAGCAAAAACCGGTGATGCCGTGTGAGTGCATTATATCTGATACGGCGGCTACGGTATCGCCGTCTATAACCGCCTTCCGGACGTAAACCCGGTTTACCGGATCATAAATAAGCGCTCCGTTAAGAAGCACGAACGGAAGCGATAACGGAACGGATGCAAGAATGGGAGCCACCGTGCTGATTGTGCGCGCGGTGGCAACCGTAAAATTGCATCCTCCGGCTATGAGACCGCGCAGATCGGATTCGGTCTGCGCGGAAAGCTTTTCATCCGGCTGCAGCAGGGTGCCGTCGAGGTCGGATATATATAAGGTTGACACGTTTTCAGGAAAGCAGTATCGCCTTGCGAACGCCGCTTACAGCGGAAATCGAGGCTATAACGTCTGCCGAGAATTCGTTATCGGAATCGAACAACGCAGCCGCCGAGGTGTTTTTGGAGGAGGATACCATATGGTCGATATTCACTCCGCTTGCCGAAATTGCCGATGACACCTGCGCGAGCATGTTCGGAATATTTTCGTGAAGCACTATAATGCGGTGCGCCGAGATGCGCGGCATCGAAATCTCCGGATAATTCACGCTGTTGTGAATATTTCCGTTTTCGAGGAAATCGGTAAGCTCGCGAGCCGCCATTATCGCACAGTTCTCTTCGCTCTCGGGCGTTGATGCACCGAGATGGGGAATACAGATGATGTTATCTATGCCGAGCAGCTTCTCGTCGGGGAAATCGGTTACATAGCGGGCGACCTTGCCGCTCTTAACCGCAGCGATTATATCGTCGGAATTGACAATGTCGCCGCGGGAAAGGTTGATTATGCGCACACCGTCGCGCATTTTTGCAATGCTTTCGGCGTTTATCATACCCTTGGTAGAGGGCAGGGAAGGAACATGAAGCGTAATGTAGTCGCACAGGGGGAACAACTCGTCATAACTGTCAGCCTTGGAAACATCGCGCGAAAGCGACCAGGCGGCGTTAACCGTTATATACGGATCGCAGCCGACGACCTTCATTCCGAGTGACGCAGCAGCGTTTGCGACTATACCGCCGATCGCGCCGAGACCTATGACTCCGAGCGTCTTGCCGCTGATTTCGGGACCTGCGAATGCGGACTTTCCTTTCTCGACCTGCTTGCCGACCTCGCCTGTAAGGGTGTTCGCCCACGCGATTCCCTCTGTAATGCGGCGGGAGGCGATAAACAGAGAGGCTATAGCAAGTTCCTTAACGCCGTTTGCGTTTGCACCGGGTGTATTAAAGACGACTATGCCCTGCTCGGCGCAGCGGTCGAGCGGGATATTGTTCACACCGGCGCCTGCGCGGGCGATGGCGCGGAGTGAAGCGGGAAACTCGGCGTCAAGCAGAGATGCGCTTCTTACGAGATATGCGTCGGCGTCGGCAATGTCTTCGCCTACGGTGTAACCGTTTCCGAGCTCTGCCAGACCCTTTTTATCGATTTTATTAAGCAGTTTTACTTTCATTTGTGGTTCCTTTCAAATTCCGCCATGAAATCCACCAGTGCCTTAACACCTTCTGCAGGCATGGCGTTATAGATCGAAGCACGCATTCCGCCTACGGAGCGGTGCCCTTTAAGATTCTCGAGTCCGGCAGCCTTAGCCTCGGAGCAGAACTGCTTATCGAGCTCGGGATCGGCGGTGCGGAAGCATACGTTCATTATGGAGCGGCAGTCTTTGTCGGCGACGGGGATGAACAGTGAAGACTTATCGAGATAATCGTAAAGCAGTTTTGCTTTGGCGACATTTATCTTTTCCATCTCTTTGAGTCCGCCCAGGCCGAGCAGCCATTCGAATACAAGCCCGGCTATATATATCGAATAGCAGGGCGGCGTGTTGTACATGCTGTCGGCGTCCGCCTGAACCTTGTAATCGAGCAGTACCGGGGTATCGGGGCGCGCGTGACCGATAAGATCCTCGCGGACGATAACAACGGTGAGACCGGCGGGGCCCATATTCTTCTGCGCGCCTGCATACAGCAGTCCGAAACGCTTAACGTCGATCGGACGGGAGAGTATGCAGGAGGAAACATCCGCAACCAGAGGAATGTCGCCGGTATCGGGTATATAGTTGTAAGTTGTACCGAATATCGTGTTGTTGAAGCAGATATGTACATAATCCGCATCGGGAGTGAATTCGGTGACGTGGGGGATATAGGCGAAGTTGCGGTCCTTGGAGGAGGCGAGAACATTCACGGTTCCGTATTTTTCAGCCTCGGTCGCCGCTTTTTTGGAGAACTGACCGGACACGATATAATCAGCTTTGCCGCTGCCGTTCATAAGGTTCAGCGGAACTGCGGAAAACTGAGTGGTAGCTCCTCCCTGAAGGAACAGGACCTTGTAATTATCGGGTATTTCCATAAGGGTACGGAGATCAGCCTCGGCCTTTTTGATTATTGCGTCGTAAACGGGAGATCGATGGCTCATCTCCATTACTGAGCAGCCGCTTCCCCGGCAGTCGAGCATCTCGGCGGCAGCCTGTTCAAGCACGGGAAGCGGAAGCATTGAAGGACCCGCAGAGAAGTTGTAGATTCGTTTCATCGATTACACCCTTTCAAATTAATAATAGTGATTAATTTTACATCATTTTGTGACGATAGTCAATATTTTTGCAAAAATTAACTTGACTTTGTACATTATCGAGGATATCCTTTTATCGGAAGGGAGCACTTGTATGAAAAATAACAAGAGATTCGGGTTCGGCATTATCGGATGCGGTATGATTGCCGATTTTCATGCGAATTCAATACTCGAGCTTGAGGATGACGCAGAGCTTATCGGAGTGGCTGACACGGTTAAGGACGCCGCATTAAAGTTTTCATCTCGTTACGGAGTCAGGTGCTTCGAATCCCCCGGGGAGCTGCTTGCATGCCCCGGAATTGATATTGTTTGCATATGCACTCCGAGCGGCTACCACGCAGACGTCGCCGTTGCGGCGGCACGGCAGGGAAAGAATATAATTATCGAAAAACCGATGGGAATAACCAAGGATCAGCTCGACCGTATCGAGCGTGCCTGCGACGAGAGCGGAGTAACAGTATCGTCGATATCCCAGTCGCGTTTTTCGAGATCGGTAAGAATGGCAAGGGACGCCATACGAGAGGGCAGACTGGGCAGGATTGTCTGCGCAGACGCATATATGAAGTTTTACAGGTCGCAGGAATATTATGACAGCGGTTCATGGCGCGGTACCAAGCGGCTTGACGGCGGAGGAGCCCTTATGAATCAGGGGATACACGGGGTTGACTTGCTGCTTTACCTTGCCGGAGACATAGTAAGCGTTTATGCAGTATCAAAAACCCTGACGCGTCGGATAGAGGTCGAGGACACGCTCGCATGTATAGTTGAATACGAATCCGGCGCGACGGGAGTAATACAGGCTACAACGTCGGTATTTCCCGGGTATCCTCGCCGTATCGAAATAAACGGCAGCGACGGCACCATTGCGCTTGAAGAGACGTCGGTAGTAAAATGGGATCTGGGGTCCGGGGCACAGGATATCGATGTAGGGGGAGAGTTCCGGTCTTCCGCTTCCGTGCCGACGGAAATATCGCCGAGATATCACACCGCTCAGATTAAGGACGTTATAAACGCCTTGCGAACCGGCACCCGTCCGCAGATAGATCAGCACGAAGGACGGAGGGCAGTTGACATAATTCTGGCAATATACCGCTCCGCAGAGGAACACCGCACGGTATATATAGGTGAAGATTAAGTGCGGAGGTTGACTTATACTGCTTAAGCGCGCTCCGTTTGGGGATAAGGCGATGCGCAAACCGGCTATGCAGCTTAAAAAATTCCGTGCCGGGCTTATCGCGTTTTACATCCTGCTTTTTCGCACATACGGTTGATATATATTAATACGCCGCGACCGCCACATGGGCGAGTAACGGCGTATTATATTTATGCACAGCCGTCTGTGTATGTGCGTTGCGGTGTTTTGGCAATGCTGTGTTTTTTCTGTTATACTTTGAGTAATAATAATTCACATATGCCACGGTTAATATCGGTGTAGCAGTGGTTAAAGCGACGAATTTTAAAAAGGAGATAAAAAAGTATTAATAACCTCTTGACATCCGGGGCATAATGGTGTTAAACTCATGGCGGTTAGATAAGACTAACCGATTTTTCGGAGCGCTGGTTAGTTTCTTCTAACCGGTGCGGAAAGGACAACGTTATGCCTCTGCTGCTTGCGCCGGTCGGGGAAGAAAACATTATAAAGAAGGTTGGCGGAAGCCCCGACGTGAAAAAGCACCTCGAAAATCTCGGCTTTGTTGCCGGGGGAAGAGTAACCGTAATATCGCAGATTGCGGGGAATCTGATTGTAAACGTAAAGGAATCCCGCGTTGCGATAAGCCGCGAGATGGCCGGAAAGATTATCGTATAGATACCGTGAGCGGGCGGCTTCCCGTGCAGGCAGTCTGCGCCGTTATTATAAATAATATAAAATACGGAGGTTAATATGCCAACATTAAGAGATGCAAAAGTCGGAGAAACGCTTAAGGTGGTAAGAATCAACGGCGAGGGAGCGGTGAAGCGCCGGATTATGGATATGGGAATAACCCGCGGTGTGCAGGTTCATATCCGTAAAGTAGCGCCGCTCGGTGACCCGGTCGAACTTACCGTTCGCGGCTATGAGCTGTCAATCCGTAAGGCGGACGCCGATATGATAGAAGTCGAACGGGTCTGATATGAATACCGTCGTTTTATACGGCAATCGGTTAGATGTAACTAACCGAAAACGCAATCAAAAGGAGATAATCTGATATGGAAAAACGGATACGGATAGCCCTTGCGGGCAATCCCAACAGCGGAAAGACCACTCTTTTCAACGCGCTCACCGGTTCGAACCAGTTTGTCGGAAACTGGCCCGGAGTTACTGTCGAAAAGAAGGAGGGCGGACTGAAAAAGCACGATGACGTGATAATAACCGATCTTCCGGGTATTTATTCTCTTTCTCCCTACACGCTCGAAGAGGTTGTCGCAAGAAACTATCTGATAGGAGAGCGTCCCGATGTTATACTCAACATAGTGGACGGCACCAACCTTGAACGGAATCTGTATCTTACGACACAGCTTACCGAGCTCGGGATTCCCGTTGTAATGGCGATAAACATGATGGACGTTGTAAAAAAGAACGGCGATAGAATCGACATTGCCGAGCTTTCCCGCGGACTCGGAATACGCATAGTGGAGATATCCGCTCTTAAGGGTACGGGTATTACGGAAGCCGCGGAAGCGGCAATAGATGCCGCCGATAATGCGGGCACGGTTCCGCACCATACATTTTCCGGAGCTGTCGAACACGCGCTTGCGCATATAGAGGAGGCGGCGGTGCACGATATGCCTGCCGAGCGTCAGCGCTGGTATGCGATAAAGATATTCGAGCGCGATGAAAAGGTGCTTGAAGATCTGAAGCTGAATCCGTCAGTTATGTCTCATATTGAGGAGGACATAAGAGCGGCTGAAAAAGAATTGGACGACGACGCCGAAAGCATAATAACCAATGAACGCTATGTTTATATCGCCTCTTTGCTTAAGGGGTGTTATAAAAAGAAAAACGCCGGTATGCTTACCGTGTCGGACAAGATCGATAAAGTAGTGACCAACCGTATTGCCGCGATACCGATATTTGCTGTTATAATGTTTTTGGTATATTTTATATCGGTTTCCACGGTAGGTACATGGGCAACAGACTGGGCAAACGACGGTGTTTTCGGCGACGGCTGGCACCTGTTCGGTATTGGCAGTGCGGCTTATGATGATGCAATCACCGGTTACGCCGAAGAATATGTCTGGACCGAGGAATTCGTTTCTTTGGTGGATTCCGCCGCTGCAGCCGGAGTTCCGGGTGCGGAGGATATACGGTCGGCTATTGATGACGGCGACTACGGAGCATTTGACGAATCGTACGGGGCATACGCAGATTCGCTTATTGATGCCGGTTATGATATCGGAACTCTCTATGACGCCGCGCTCGGAGAGTCAGCCGAAGGGGTGCCGGATCCGTCTGAATACGGTGTCTGGATTCCCGGAATCGGTGTGCTCGCCGCACGGGGGCTGAACGCAATCGGCTGTGCCGAGTGGCTCGAAAGCCTTATTGTTGACGGTATTATCGGCGGAGTCGGCGCGGTGCTGGGCTTTGTACCACAGCTTCTGGTGCTTTTTGCAATGCTTGCCTTTCTTGAGGCGTGCGGGTATATGTCACGTATTGCCTTCGTGCTCGACCGCGTATTCCGTAAATTCGGGCTTTCCGGCAAATCATTCATACCCATGCTTATCGGAACCGGCTGCGGTATCCCGGGTATAATGGCTTCGCGTACCATCGAAAACGAGCGCGACCGCCGCATGACCATTATGACTACCACGTTTATTCCGTGCGGAGCCAAGCTGCCGATAATCGCCATGATCTCCTCCGCACTGTTCGGCGGCGCATGGTGGGTGGCGCCTTCCGCTTACTTTATCGGGATTGCCGCCATTGTGATTTCGGGAATTATGCTTAAAAAAACAAAAATGTTCGCCGGTGATCCTGCTCCGTTTGTTATGGAGCTTCCGGCTTACCGTTTGCCGACTGTAGTAAACGTAATGAGATCGGTGTGGGAACGCGCCAGATCATTTATAAGAAAAGCCGGCACCATCATTCTTCTTGCGTCTGTGGTGATATGGCTCGGGTCGGTGTTCGGCTGGGTTGACGGATCGTTCGTATTCTCACTGGAAATGGAGCTTTCGGACAGCGTACTCGGCAAAATAGGCGGCGCGGTCTGTTTGATATTCGCTCCGCTCGGATTCGGTGAAGCAACGGCAGCCGTTGCCACCATAATGGGATTAGTAGCCAAGGAAGAGGTAGTCGGTGTGTTCGGAGTGCTTGATTTCATGGGAATGACTAAACCTGCGGCATACAGCTTTTTGATATTCAATCTGCTCTGCGCTCCCTGCTTTGCCGCTATCGGAGCAATCCGCCGCGAAATGAATTCGGCAAAATGGACCTGGTTTGCCATCGGATATCAGTGCTGCTTTGCATATGCGGTTTCACTTATGGTGTACCAGTTCTGGTCCGCAATCGCCGGAAGCCCGAACGTTATAGGACTTGTAGCCGCTTCAATCGTACTTGTATTTATGGCATATATGCTGTTTATACGTAAGTATCGCGAACCCAAAACGCTGACACAAAAGGTCGGTAATGCTTAAGAAAGGAGCAATGCTTATGATGTCATGGATTGCCGCAAATGCGGCCACGATATTGGTGTCCGCCGCCGTTGCCGCGCTTGTGTTGTTTATTATAATACGTGTAATACGTAACGGGAAGAAGGGGAAATCCCCCTGCGGCTGCGGTTGCGGTTGTGAGAGCTGCCCGATGGGCGGAGAGTGCAGTCCTGAAAAACCGAGCGCCGAGAAAAAGGTTAACATAATTTAAACCGCGGACGCAATATGCGCCCGCGGTTTTTATGTCGTTGTTTTACCAGATCTTAAGCGATTTCAGCTTTGCGATAACTGCCGACGCCACGCGGTTGTTTGCCTTTATGCTCGGATGTCCGACTCCGCCTATTTCGCCCTTTTTGGGATTAAGCGGGGCGAGCGGGAGAAGATGCAGTTTCTGATCGCTCTCGCCGAGCTTTTTGAACAGCTTTTTGAGTACGGGCATAAATACGTCGCCCATAAGACCGTAGCACCAGATTATCTGGGCATAGGTATACTTGCTTCGTATGAGGGAAATAAGCTCCGAAGCGCCCTGCTCGAACTGCTCTGCCGTGGCACCGCCCCAACCGTCGTTGGTTCCGCCGTTAATAACAACCGCCTGCGGAACCCAGCTTGCAAAATTCCACGGTTCGCCCCCGCGCGAGGCGATCTGGAAAAATTTGGAAAATGTTATGTCCTGCGCGCCCTCACAGTTGCAGACTATACCTTTGCCGGAAATGCATTCGAAATGCGCATCCGCGCCGAATTTTTCGGCAACCGTGTATGCCCAAGCGAGCGAGGAATCCTCTTCGTAGGTATTGAACGCGGTAGTGGATTCATCGCCGAGTATTCCGTATCCGCAGGTAATGGAATCGCCGAGGAACTCTATTCTTCGCACGCTTTCAAGCGGAGGAGGAAGCATTTCTCCGTCTATCTCGACCCCACGGACGCACAGCTTATCGGCACCCTCGGTTATTCGTATTACCCGGACGGTATGACGGCGATCCGAAAGACCGTCAATAACCACACGCTCCTTGCCGTCGCTTACGGCAAACCGGTCGGAACTGCCGCCTATCGCTGCGGGAAGAATGCCGCACTTTCCTCCGCCGTCAACCTCTACACGGATATACACAGGCTGTTCTCCGGAATGTTCGCCGAAAAAGATATTGAATCCGGTTCCCTTGAAATTGAACGAAAAGCCGCTTCCCGACCAATCGAGCAATAGCATATTGCTGAAAAAGAGATGTCTTCCGTGATACAGGAAGCTGTCTCTCTCGTTGAGATAGACTGTTTTTTTCATTTTTACTTCCTCCGATTAATACTTATTTTTTCCTGCGAAGAATTTTTGACAGCTCGCAAACCGGAATCGGCGCGAACGAAAGACCGGCGATGCACAGCCATTCGGCGGTGCCGAGCGGGGAAACTCCGAAAAGCGAGGCTGTCACGGGGAACAGCAGTACTGCAGTCTGAAGGGCGGCGCAGACGAAAAACGATATTACAAGCGCCGGGTTCGGCAGGAGTCCGCCTTTGGAAAACGGCTGCTCGGAGCGCATATTAAACGAATGGAAAAGCTGTGAATATGACAGCACCGCAAAGCACATCGTGCGCCCGAGAGCCGGATTGCCGCGAGTATTGCCTATAAGGTATGCGGCAAGCGCGAGAAGACCGATAAACGTGCCCTCGAGCATTATTTTTACCCCGGCGCCGCCGGAAAACAGGCTTTCGTTCTGCCGTACCGGCTTGCGCTTCATAACCCTGTCCGATACCTTTTCCATTCCAAGAGCGACAGCAGGAAGCGAATCTGTTACGAGATTGACCCACAGAAGCTGTATTGCGGCGAGCGGGGAGGGCAGGGCGAAAAGTATTGCAGCGAAAACGGTGATTATTTCGCCGATATTGCACGACAGCAGAAAGTGCACCGCACGCCGTATGTTTGCGTATATTCCGCGCCCGTACTTTACCGCTTCTATAATAGTCGAAAAATTATCATCTGTCAAGATGATGTCCGCCGCTTCCTTGGCAACGTCGGTTCCGGAAATACCCATTGCGCAGCCTATGTCAGCGCGGCGGAGTGCGGGAGCGTCGTTAACCCCGTCGCCGGTCATTGCAACGACGGAACCTCCGTATTTATATGCGTCGACGATGCGTAGCTTGAATTCCGGGGTGGTGCGCGCAAACACGCTGCAGTCTTTAACCGCTTTGGAGAGCGTCGGCAGATCCATACCTGCCAGCTCCGATTCGGTGTATACCCGGTCGCCTTCACGGCATATGCCTATGCTCTTGGCAACCGCGACAGCGGTATCGCGGTGATCTCCGGTTATCATTACCGGCTTTATACCGGCGCGGCGGCAAAGGCGTACGGATTCGTACACCTCCGGGCGAGGCGGGTCGATCATTCCGCACAATCCGACACAGGTGAATCGGCACGCGGAGGGGTCGGCAGGTTCGGTTGCTGACGAATACATGCCGAAAGCCAGTACCCGCAATGCCCGCGATGCCATTTCGTCGGCCGTCGTGCGCATTTCCGGTTCGCCGCCGCATTTCGGAAGGACAACCTCGGGAGCGCCTTTAATTACCGTAAGAAAGCCGCCCGGTGCGCGGTGAACGGTTATCATGTATTTGCGAGAGGAATCAAACGGGATTTCACGCATACGGGGGTATTTGCGTGTTGCGCCGCAAATGTCGGTTCCGCTTTTTTCCGCGAACATTGCGAGTGCATTTTCGGTAGGTGAATCCCGGTTTCCGCACAAAGCGCATAACAATGCGAGCCTGCCCGCGTCTCCGCGGTGTTCGGTTACCGTCATTTTGTTCTGCGTAAGAGTTCCGGTCTTATCGGAGCAGATAACCGCGGCACAGCCGAGTGTTTCTACCGCCGGAAGCTTTTTTACCACCGCCTTGCGCGACGCCATTTCCCGCACGCCGTTGGAGAGTATAATGGTCACTATTGCCGGAAGCCCTTCGGGTATGGCGGCAACCGCAAGCGATACCGAAGTCAGAAACATTTCCTGAGGCGGAAGTCCGCGCATAAGCGAAAGTAAAAAGACGAGAGCGCATATAAACAGGGCGGCGTTTCCGAGCATACCGCCGGTTTTTGCAAGCCGCTTCTGAAGCGGAGTCCGATCGGGTGCTGAGGTATCGATCATGCCGGCGATACGCCCGACGCTGCTGTCCATTCCGACGGCGAAAACGGCGGCTCTTCCCGTTCCGGAGGTAATAACGGTGCCGGAGAGTACGATATTGTGCATTTCCGTTATGTGCGCTCCGTCTGAAGTAGGCTGGGTACTTTTGCTTACGGGGAGTGATTCTCCGGTAAGAGAGGATTCGTCGGCGGCAAGCTCGTTAGCCTCGAGCAGATAAGCGTCGGCGGGAACGTATCCTCCCTTGCGCAGAAGCAGAACGTCGCCCACAACAACATCGTCACACGGAATGACTGTTTCGGTACCGTCGCGCAGTACATGTGCCTCCGGTGACGACAGCTTTTTCAGTGCTTCAAGCGCCTTTTCCGCCTTGCCTTCCTGAAGCGATCCGATTACGGAGTTGAGCAGTACTATTGCAAGGATAATAATCGGATCGGCGGAAGATTCGCTGCCGATAAGCGACGCGATGAAGCTTACCGCCGCCGCGAGCAGCAGTATTATTATCATTTTGTCGCACAGCGACGCAAATATGCGGGATATGAAGCTCTTTTTCTTTTTGAAAACGAGACGGTTGCCTCCTCCCTCGGCAAGGCGCTTTTTCGCCTCCTCGGAGGTCAGACCGGCTTCGCTCCCGTGCACGGACGCGAGAAGCTGCCCGCGTGTCATTGCATTAGCATTCAAAATGATATGTCCTTTCTTTTCAGAATTAATGCGTACAGGTTAGGCACAATCATCAGTGCATTGAATATATCCGCCGCATCCCACACCGAAGCGAGCGGAATAATGCATCCGGCAAACGCCGCCGCGACGGACAGCGTGCGGTACAGAGTTCGGGGAAGCCGTCGGTCTCCGAACAGGAAGCGTATGCAGCCTTCGCTGTAAAAGCACCAGCTTATTATCGATGCGAAGGCGAATACCAGCAATGAGACGGTGAGGAAAACCGATCCGATAACTCCGAACAGCTCGGAAAACATCTCCGTTACCGTGTCAAAACCGCCGGACAGCAGTGCGACGGCACAGAAGGTACTTACGAGAAAGGTATCGATAAAAACCTCAATAACCCCGAAATCACCGCTCTTTTGCGGGTCCGCCGATGGGGAAGCAGCGTGCGCGATAGGCGACGAGCCCATTCCGGCTTCGTTGGAAAATACACCGCGTGTTGCACCGGTTCGCAGTGCGATTGAGATCAGAGCACCGCTTATACCGGCTCCTGCCTGACGGATTCCGAAGGCTTCGCGGAATATTGCCGAAAATGCCTCCGGAACCCCGCGAAGATTGAGAATCACCGCGGCGGAAAGAAACAGCATAAGCAGAGCCGAAAACACCGGAAGCACCGCTGAATTAACTGCGGCAATACGCTTCTGCCCACCGAAAACGGTAGGAGCAAGCAGTGCGGCGGTGAGTGCGGCGCACAGCAGCGGAGGTATTCCGATTTCCGCAGCCGCTTCCGCGACCGCCCCCGCCTGAACCAGATTTCCGCTGCCCAGCGAAGCGAGAACGCACAATACCGCAAACAATCCCGCCGCAAAAGGCTTTCCGGCTGCCGAAAGCACACGGGCGGCGCTGCCGTCATAACCGCAGGGAGTTTGCTTGCGGAACAGTACAGCCATGTATACCTCGGCATACTTAAGCATC
The DNA here is from genome assembly GCA_004553575.1 of Clostridiales bacterium. Taxonomy (GTDB): domain Bacteria; phylum Bacillota; class Clostridia; order Oscillospirales; family CAG-382; genus SFLA01. The sequence goes on along the minus strand of SFLA01000007.1, from coordinate 13,597 downwards.
ATGCCGAAGAATCCGGTCACCCACATCCAGAACACGGCGCCGGCTCCTCCGGCGGTAAGAGCATATGCCACGCCTGTTATGCTGCCGACTCCGACCGTTCCGCCGAGCGCGGTCATTAGAGCGGAAAAGGGTGATATACCTTCTCCTCCTCCGTATCGCACGCTTGTAAGTATATGCTTTATGCCGCGGATCTGGTAAAACCTGCTTCTGACGGTAAAATACACTCCGACGGCTGTGAGCAGTGCGACGGTCGGAAGCGACCAAAGCACCTCACGCACGAACGACAGCAAAAAAACACCCCGTTTTTGTAAAAAAGATTTGCATATAGCGCTATGCAGTGGTAAAATAAGTTATAACACCGTGAAGCGGAGGCATGAAAATGAAGACCGTAATAATTACCGGAGCGTCGTCCGGGCTGGGCCGGGAATACGCGCTCGCGGCGTCGAAGCGGTACCCTGACACCGGGGAGTTCTGGCTTATAGCACGGCGAGCCGACCGGCTTGAGAGTATTGCGGAGGAGATCGGAAGGGACAAAACCGTAGTTCTGCCTCTTGACCTGTGCGAGAAGGATGCGCTGAAATCCTTTTCGGATTACCTTGCGGAGCGCTCCCCGGAGGTGACACTTCTTATTAACGACGCCGGGTTCGGAAAGCTCGGCTGTGTTGCCGATATAGACCCGCTGGTACAGCGGGAAATGTGCAATCTGAACTGCGGCGCGCTGACCGCGGTGACAGCCATGACGCTTAAATATATGCCGGAGAAGGCTGGGATTATCAACGTGTGCTCGATTGCATCGTTCGCGCCTACGCCGCGGATGTCCGTCTATTGCGCGACCAAATCATATGTTATGGCATTTTCACGCGCACTGCGCGAGGAGCTTAAATCGAGAAAAATCGGCGTTACGGCGGTATGCCCGGGTCCGATGAGCACCGAATTTCTCGGTAGTGCCGGTATCAGCCCGGGCAGGTCGAGGACATTTGACACCCTTCCGTACTGCGACCCGGAGAAAACCGCCGTTAACAGTCTTAAAGCGCTCGACAGAGGAAGTCCGGTATACACCGAAAAACTTTTCTACAAGCTGTACCGTGTGCTCGGAAAGCTGCTTCCGCACAGTCTGGTAATGAAATTTACGAGGTGCTGAAAATGGAGTATCATACTTCGGAAATACGGCAGTGGGCGCAATCGCTCAGAGCCGGCGACAGTATATATCTCTCCGGCACTGTATACACGGCACGTGACGCCGCACACGCAAAGATTGCCGATATGCTCGACCGCGGTCTGGAAGCTCCGTTTCCGCTGCCCGACGCGGTGATATATTACGCGGGACCGACACCGGCGCGGCCGGGCGAGGTATGCGGGTCGTTCGGCCCGACAACCGCGGGGCGCATGGACGCCTGGGCGGGCAGGCTTTACCGTGAAGGTGTTGCCGCAACTATCGGCAAGGGCGAGCGGAGCGATGCGGTGAGGACGGCAATCCGGGAAACCGGTTCGCTGTATCTCGTGGCTCTCGGCGGAGCAGGAGCGCTTGCGGCAAAGCACATAATATCGCTGCAGGAAATCGCGTTTCCGGAGCTGGGGTGCGAATCCGTAAAGAAGCTTACATTTGACAGGTTTCCGCTGTTTGTCGGAACCGATTGCACAGGAAGAAGCGTATACGAAAGGAAGTAACCGAAATGGATATAGCCGAGAAGGTAAAAGAGTATATGGACGATCCCGCCGTAGAGGAACAGTTTGAAAGCGATCTCAGGGAGCTTATCGAAATCCCGTCTGTAGCCGGTGCCGCGGACGGCAAATATGTCTTCGGGCGGGAGTGCGGCAGAGTTCTCGAAACCGCATTGGCGATCGGGGAGAAATACGGATTTCGCGCCGAAAATCACGATTATTACTGCGGGTCGCTTGTTTTCGGGGATAACCCGCGTGAAATCGGTATAGTCGCACATCTCGATGTGGTGCCGTGCGGAGGCGGATGGAGCTACGAGCCGTACGCACTTACGGTTGACGGAGGAAAGTATATCGGGCGGGGCACCGAGGACGACAAGGGCCCGCTGCTGACCGCGCTTTACGCAATGAGATATCTTAAGGAGAGCGGCGAAAAGCTTCCGTTTACGGTAAGACTTATAATGGGATGCGACGAAGAGGTCGGCAGCAGCGACCTTAAGCACTTTGCTTCGGTGCGAAGAGTTCCGGAGTTTTCCTTCACTCCCGACGCCGAATTTCCGGTGTGTATCGGCGAAAAGGGGATATTTTCGTTTGACATAATGCTGGGAGAGCTTCCCGGCGGGGTAGTATCGTTCAGAGGAGGTACCGTAAGCAACGCAGTGGCAGATTCCGCAAGCTGCACCGTTATTACCGACCGCGATCCGTCGCCGGCTCCGGGAATAACAATCAGCCGCGACGGTGATAAGCTGGTCGTCACCGCTTCCGGCAAGGGCGCACACGCATCGATGCCGGAGAACAGCGTTAACGCTGTCGGAGTGCTGTGTAAATATCTTATTTCGGAAGGACTTGCTGATACCGAGGGACTGCGCTTTCTTTCGGAAGCCTGTTCTCAGTACAGAGGGGAAATATTCGGAATCGATAAGACGGATAAAGATTTCGGCTATCTCACCTGCATTTGCGGGTTGGCAGGCTGCGAGCAAGGCGTGCTTAAAGCTAACTTCAACGTCAGGTATATCCCGTCGACTCCCTACGATAGTATTGCGGAAAGTATTAAGAAATCAGCCGAAAAACACGGCTTTTCGGCAGAGGTGTACAGCCCGTCGCCCGGATATCATGTTTCGGCTGACGACAGGCGTATCCGCGCTCTTACCGATTCCTGCTCCGAGGTTCTCGGCGTGAGCTGCGCTCCGTACACGATGGGAGGCGGCACCTACGCAAGATATTTGAAGAACACCGTTGCCTTCGGCGCGACGATCGAAAAGTATCGCGGTGCCTTCGGCGAAGGCAAGGGCGGTGCTCATGAGAGGGACGAATACCTGTCTCGCGAGGAAGTGGTTAAGGCGGCGCAGATATTTGTTATGTCGCTGCTCAGGATCGCCCGATCCGAGGATCAATAAACTCGATTTCGGATCTCACGGCAATATTCTCGTTTACAACGACGTGTGCGGTTAGTACGTACACGCCGTTTTCATTATCGAAACTTTCGGAAAATTCAGTCGACATAATGTCGCCGTCGATTTCTTCTTCGATAAGCGCGTACTGAGCATATGCCTTACTGCGAGCGGTATCCGGACTTACGGTAATTTCTTCGGGGATATATTCGCGGAACACGGTTTTGGATACGGTCAGGGGGAGACGAAGAAAGCCCAAAAGTACAATATCGCTTTCGCAGGCAGTCGCGTCGCAGTATTCGAACGATGGGGTTTCCGATACGAACAGATTTGCGGTCATACCGATAAGGCTTATCTGCGTCTTTGTCTCGGTACTTCCGGTATATCTTTTTTCGCTTGTTGTAAGAGGTATTTCAACCGTGTATTCGTGACGCACATCGGCGTATACAAAGCCGTATGCGTTTACAAGCCGATATGCGCCGCGGCTGTTTTCGACTATTCCGTTTACAAGTAGCTGTCCTTCGGTTACCACCTGACCTGCGGATACCTCCGGATGTCCCGCTGCCGCTTCGACCCGGGTAACAATTCCGTCCGCCGATGCGACGAGACTGCAGTACCCTTCGGGGATTATCGGGTCGGGCATAGGAACACGCTCTATAACATCGACATAAGCGACAGTACCCTTTATATTTATAGACAGCGAGGAAAGATCGTGGTAATCTATAAGTATGTATTCGGATGCAAGATCAACATCAAGCCCGGGGATATATGTGCCATCCGCCACGCCGTGCTTTTCCAGCACGGTAAGGATTTCGGATTCGCTTACCTTCACATTGCCGGTTACACGGACATCCCACAGAAACTGGGTGGAGGCGAACAGCAATGCGGCAGAGACGATAAGTCCCGCCATGATTCCGTATCGGTGCCGGTAACGGGATATCAGAAACGGAACGCCCGTTCGGTCGGTTATCTCTGCGCAGATACCGTATTCATCGGCGAGCCGGATTATCTTTTCGCAGGAAAACAAGCTTGCACGGATTGTCATTTCACCGTCGCGCGGCAACGGAGAATAAAAGAACAGATCTTTTTCCAGGCAGGCATTTATGAATTCCGGCGTGCGGGAGCCGGACAAGGTTATTTCGTATGAACCGAGTATTCTACGAAGCAGTCCGTTCATATTCCACCCCCGAAATATCGCCTTCTATTCCGATCTTTGTTTTGGTGTAAAAACGCAGCGTAAGTCCGCTGCCCCGGACAGTGAGAGTAAGCTTTCCCATTGAGAGCACTATCCGTTCACTGCCGTATTCAATAAGCCCGTCGATGCCGTCGGCCAGCAGACTGCTGCTGCCGCGGATCTCGACGAAGGCTCCGATAATTTCGTCAAGCCGGTTTTTCATATTTACGGCACCTCCGGATATATATTATTTGCGGGAGGCTGTGTTTATGAATCCAACCTTAAGGAGAACCGCTTCAACAGCCGCAAACACGGTGTTTACGGCGCTGCTTATCTATTTTCTTATACGTCCGGATAGGGCTGCAGGGCCCGTAGCCGACGGTATTGTATTCTGTGCAAGGAGCGTCGTGCCGTCTCTCTTTATTTTTATGGTTCTTTCGCGGCGTGTAATGTCATCTCCGTCGGCGGCAAGAGCCTGTGCACGCCCGGTTTCCGGCACCGCGCTTATTGTTATTATAGGTATTGTGTGCGGGTTTCCGACGGGTGCAAAACTCGGGCTGATGCTGTACGAGCGTGGAGCGGTATCAAAACGAAGAGCGGAATATCTGTGTGCGGTTGGGAATAATGCGAGCGCGGGGTTTATTGCCGCATTTGCCGGAAAGAACGTACTTGGAAGCACGGAAGCCGGATTCAGACTTCTGGCTGTTGAGTTGTGTGCCGCGGCGGTGACGGCTGCCTTTTTGTATCCGGTGTATATGAAGGGCGAAGCCTGCTCCCTGCCGGACATAAATCTGTTGCCGGCAGGAAACGGCATTACCGAAGCGGTTGGCGACAGTGCGATCACTATGGTAAAAATATGCGGATTTGTAATAACCTTTTCGCTGTTCGGAGGGCTTGCGGCTTCGCTGCTTCCGGAGGGCACGGCCGTACGTGCGCTTGTTACCGGATTGTTTGAGTTTTCAAGCGGGATTGCGGCTATTAAAGGGATGAGCCCGGGAACAGCTTTTCCGCTTTGTGCGCTGCTGCTCGGTTTCGGGTCGCTTTCGGTGATAATGCAGACGGCGGCGATTATTCGGGAAAAGCTGTCGATGCGTCCGTTCCTGCTTGCGAGGATTATAACCGCGTCGTTGATGTCCGCTTTTGCGCTTATCTCTTGACAAAGCCGGGCAAGGCGGATATAATGAACATGAGGTGAGAAAAATGCCGGAGTCTGTCGAACACATATGCGTATACTGTGTACATTCGGACGGCGACAGCGATAAATGCTATTGCCTGTATAAGGGGGAGACCTCTCCGCGCGGTCACTGCAGGAGATTCCGGCTGGATCTGCTTAAGATAACACCGCGTCCTCCGGTAAGTATCGGTAAGGCCGACGAGCTGTTTTCAGACATCTGACCGTAGCTTCGGCAAGCCGAAACAACGCAAAAAAGCCCTTCGTTTAACGAAGGGCTTTTTAGGTGCCGTTATGAGTTATTTAATTATCTTATAGCCCTGAGAGGCATAATGGTCGGACGAATACTTGCTCTCAAGAGCGGCGATATCCCCGTCGTAATCGACGGATACCGTCTTTATCTTGACCATAAGAGCGTCGTCATCGCTGTCGACCAGACGGTAAACCTCGCTTACCGATGCGGCCGAATAATATTCAACGGCGCTCTCATACTGCGAGCGTGTGGAATAAAATTCGTAGCAGTACTCGGATACCGTGTCTCCGTCAAACTCAAACAATAAGTATACGGTGCTTCCGTACACGTCGTCGGAGGGCTTTTCGATTACCAGACGCTCACCCTCTGCGCTTACGCCTATCTCTTCGATACGGCTTTTTACGGAGCTCTCGTCACATACACGATCGTCAGAGCAGCCGCCCGGACGATCGCACCCGGCCAGCAGCAGTGCGGACGCGGCTATGGCACAGACGAGAGCTTTTGTGCGGGCGATCATTTGGAAAGCAGACCGCGGGCGTAAAGCAGCTCGGCAGTTTCGAGTCCGCCGCCGGCAGCGCCGCGGAGCGTGTTATGCGAAAGGCACACGAACTTATAATCGAATATGGGATCTTCGCGAAGCCTGCCGACGCACACGCCCATACCGCCGTATATGTCTCGGTCGAGCACGGGCTGGGGTCGGTCGGGCTCATCAAAGTAGGTTATGAATTTTTCCGGGGCACTGGGAAGTCCGAGCTTCTGCGGTTCGAAAACTGCGGCATTCCAACGTGACAGTATTTCGTCGCGGGTGGGCGGAGCGGTAAATTTTACGCTGACCGTAGCAAGGTGTCCGTCCGAAACCGGCACGCGCACGCACTGTGCGGAAATGACGGGGGCTGCGGCGGGTACTATCTCGCCGTTAACGACGCTGCCCCATATCTTAAGCGGTTCGCGCTCGCTCTTTTCCTCCTCGCCGCCTATATATGGAATAACATTGTCGCTTATTCCGGGGAAGGTATCGAGCGTTTTTCCCGCGCCGGATACAGCCTGATAGGTGCTTACGCATATCTGTTCGATTCCGCAGTCATACAGCGGTGTCAAAGCGGGGACATATGTTTGTATTGAGCAGTTAGGCTTTACAACTATGAACCCGTGCTTCGTTCCGAGACGGCGGCGCTGCGCATCGATTACCGAAAGGTGATCGGGGTTGATCTCGGGTATAATCATGGGTACATCGGGCGTGTGACGGTTTGCGGAGTTGTTGGAAACCACCGGTATCTCCGCCTTCGCGTACGCCTCCTCGAGCTCGCGGACCGTCATGGCGGAGCCTTTCATGTCCACGGCGCAGAACACAAAATCGCACTGCGCCGCGACGGAGGAGATATCCTCTGCGTCATATACGGGCATATCCGCGGCGTATTCGGGCATCGGCACGGCGAGCTTCCAGCGGTCGCCCATCGCTTCTTTATATGTCTTTCCTGCGCTTCTTGACGACGCCGCCAGACATGTTACTTCAAAATACGGGTGATTCTCAAGCAGGGTTATAAAACGCTGACCTACCATTCCGGTAGCGCCGACTATTCCGGCTCTTACTTTCATTTAGTTTATTCCTTTCAGATCAGGTCTTCATATACGCCGGGAATGCTGCCTTCTATTACCGTTGCGCCGCAGCACTTCTCGTAAAAATTAACCGGGCCGGCGCCGCCGATTACGGCGTATCCGTAACCCTCGTTGCGCATTGCCTCCAGGCATTTCAGCAGCAGAGCTTTTCCGATTCCCTTTCCGCGGTAGGCAGGATCGACTCCGGTCGGTCCGAAGAAACCGCGCATTGTGCAATCGTAACCGGCAAAGCCGACAATCTTCTTTTCCTCGGTATCGTATGCGATAAAGCAGGAAACGGGGAAGCGGGTGAAGGCGGTGCTAATTTCGTTTGACCATCCGTCTCCGAATAACGGGGTTATGAAGGCGCGAAGTTTATCTTGGCTAGGCGTCATAGGGCGGAATAACCGTATCCCCTGTTTTTCAAGCTCTGTGTAAAGTTCGCTGTTATCCTTAAGATCGTACAGCTTGACAAGCATATCGGGCATGTCTGGCGCTCCTTTTTATTTATGTATCAAGGGACGGAAAGATGATTCTTTCCGTCCCGCCTTTTTTCGGTAACCCCGCAGAACACGATATCTGCGGGGTGTTTTTCCGTTAAGAGTTCGGCAGATGCCGGAATTCAGGATTCGTCGGCTTCGGACGCGTCGGTGTCGGAGGTTTCCTTGTCGTTTCCGTTGTCGTCCTTATTTATTGTCGCCTTCGAGTAGCCGTCAAGCGGCGTGAAGTCGCTTATACGGTTGCCGGACAGATCGATAGAGGTTATAACCTCGGCGTCGAACGAATTCTTAAGTGACGCAACCGTTGCGATGCGGTTATCGGAGAGATTAAGAGTGGTGAGGAGTTTCATATCGGACAGCGGGCTTACATCCTCAATGCTGTTGCCGGAAAGATTAAGAGTGGTGAGTTTTGTCATTCCCGAGAGTACGGAAATGTCGTCAATAAGGTTATTGGCGAGGGTGAGATTGCTCATTTCGGTCATACCGGCTAGCACTGAGATGTCGCTGACCTGAGTATAAGTTATGCTGAGGTCGGTCATACCGGTCATGCCGGCGAGAGGCGATATGTCGGAAAGCTTGCCTTCGTCTTTATCTTCAAAGACGATATACAGGCTCTTAAGCCCGGTGCAACCGGAAATCGGCGAAATATCGGTAAGCTCGACGTTGCCGGAGAGTACAAGGTTCTCGAGCAGGGGTGACGCCGCAAGCGAAGATATATCGGTAAGACTGTTGCCGGAAAGATCCACGGTGGTTGCCGAGGGGAGATTCAGCTCGATCGTTTTGAGATCGTTGCCGCTGACATAAAGCTCGCGGAGGTTCGGAAGGTCGAGCTTGAGTGAGGTGAACGAATTCTCGGACATCGAAATGTTTATAAGCGAACCCGAAGTGAGAACGGGAAGCTTTTCTATTTTGTTGGAGGCTATTTCAAGAGTCTGGAGCTTGTCCAGCTTTTCGACGCCGGATATATCGGTAAGCTCGTTGCCGCCGACATAAAGTCCGATAAGACCGGACGCCTTTTCCACACCGGCGACAGTGGTAAGCGAAGCCTCGGTTGCGTCAAGCACGGCGAGGTTCGGGAAATTATCGATACCTTCGAAATTGGTGAGGCCGGAATAGGCGAGTCCGATATACTCGAGCTTGGTGAGCGGAGCAAGATCGTTAAGAGTGGTAAGCCCCTGGGGAACCAGCTTGCTGAACAGCGAAGAGGCGGTAATGGTGCTTCCGCCGCCGAGATACTGGCTGTACATATTGGCGTAGTAGGTATCGTAGCTTATGCTGTAAGCGGTGCTGCTGTCGATAGCGGAGAATACACGGAGATTGGTGAACTTGAGTATGTCTTCAAGCATTGTCGGCGCCGCGTATACCGTGACGGTGTCGAACTTCGGCTCGTCGCTGCTGGTATCCGAAGAGTCGGAGGAGGTTTCGTCTTCCTCGTCGTTTTCTTCTTCGTCGTACATCGTGTTCATTTTCTCTATAATATAATCGGCGTAATCCGCTTTTCCGAGAGTGACGTACGGTACCGTATAGATGCTGTAGTTATTCGACGAATCGTTGGAAACATAGCAGGATACTACCATGACTTCGAAATCCTTGATATCGTCTTCGTCGAGACTGAAGGCGGTGCAATCGAGAGCGTCGGCAAGCGCCTTTGCGAAGGTCTGATCCTTGAAGAAGTTCGAGGTGGCGCTTATGGCGTCAACAACGATCCACGCGACCATGGCGATAAGTATGGCAAGCACCACGGTGAAGAAGATGATAGTAATCTTTTTTTCGTTTTTCCTGAATGATTTGCTCATTGCTGTCTCCTTGTTAAGGGTATATTTGTTTCGGCTTAATCAGTATAGCCTAAAAGCGCTTTGAAGAATTCGACATTGGCGAGATACTGCTCGTAGGAGCGGCCGTAGGTCAGCTCCCCTTTGGCGGTATCCGGGTAGGCGCGTATGCAAACCACGGTGTTCCCGTCCATAGAAGAAAAACCGGGCAGCGAGTATATGGCAAGGTCCTTAAGATAAACGGAATACTCGTCCTTTGTATCTTCGGGAATAAGCCCGGAATCCACCGTGTCTTCAAGCTTTGCGAATATCCCCATATCGAGTCCGATGTCGTAATAATACTCTTCTATGAAAAAGATGGTGGAATCGCCGACCATAAGCTCCAGCTTGTACCGCTCAAGCGTGGAATCGTCGGTATCCGCGTCGAGCAGAACGCGCGAATACTCGAGCTGGCGGGAGGTATCGGCAAGGATAACTTCACCGTCCGAAACGTAATCGCCGGATTCAAGAACCGGCATATCGTAATATCTGGATTCGGCGGCAAGCTCGAACAGGCCGATATGCTTTTTACCGTCGCCATTGGCGTCAGGTATCATGTCTTTAACCGAATCGTTCAGCTTCGCTTCTATCGATTCCGAAAGGGTAAGCGGACCTATATACATAAGGTTGACGTCGGGGTCGGTATTGGTTATCGACGATACGATTGCCACAACTACGAACACCGCGATAAGCCCGAGGATGATTATCATCCATTTGTACGCCCACCAGACATGCTCCACCCAAAGAATGAATCTCGATTTCTCTTTTTCCATGTATTCCGCTCCGTTCTGGCGTTACGCCGGCAAAAACGACGGGCAGCGCGGCTTGTCCGCGCAAATATACTCCTATATGCTATCACAAATAACGGCGTTTTTCAATAGTAAAACAGTTTTTCGTTGCCGCTGAGCGACAAAAATCACTTCTGCGGTTTTTATCGGGAGTTCTGCTTTGCATTCATGCTGCAGATATCGGCATATGTCTGTGTAGGGATCATCGGCATGGCAAGCTCGCTCATAAGATTATCGGATACCGAAAAAGACTCTGCGTATTCGCGTCCGGCACGGCGCACCTTATCGAGATAAGGAACGGTGACAGGAGCCGCCTCCGGAGCGTTGAAAAGCGGAGCCTCCGCTACGGTAAGCATAAACAGGTTGTACGGAAACATAAGGTTCATCTGGAGACGCAGAGGCTCGAAGTTGCCCTCCGTGTTCGGGAATCCGCAGCCGCTTATCACCGCGAAGTGCAGTGAAGAGAGGTCGGTGCGGACCGGATGTGAATACCTGCCGTCATGCGCAATCATTTCTGCACAGGAAAGGGGCAGAAGACGGTCGAGCAGTACTTTCATGGGCGCGGGGACGCCATAGCAGTAAAGCGGAAAACTCATAAGTATAAGGTCGCTTCCGGCAAACGCCGACAGAACGTCCGCCATATCGTCATTAAGCACGCACCTGCCTCTGTTCATACAGGAAAGACAGCCGGTGCAATAGCCGATATTCAGTTTAACCGCTTCGATACTCCGGACTTCACAATCGCATACGTCATTCATTCCGTCGATAAATGCGTTTGTTATTTGCAGGGTATCGCTTTGGCCGCATTTGGGAGATCCGTTTATAAGCAGAATCTTCATTCAGGTTCCTCCCGACTTCAGAGCATCCGGAAGACAATTATAACGCATTACGCGGCATAATTCAAGGCTTTTATTATATAATTTCGACCGCCGGGTATTCCGGCGGTCGAAATAGGCTTAAGACGTATCAGTCGAGCGGTTCGAAGTCGTCGGGTCCGTGTCCGCATATCGGACATTCAAAGTCGTCGGGAAGCTCCTCGCCCTCGTAGATATATCCGCAGATACGGCAGATGTATCTTTTAACTTTCTTTTCGGCAGCGGGAGCGGGAACGGGATCGGTCTCCGGAACGGGATCGGATGTTTTGCTTGCGGACGGCTTTATATTTGCGAAATAATATGCATAAGTGGCGGAGGGAGCTGACGAAAGCACTCTCGCTTCGGTAAGAGCCGCGGTAAACAGGGTATGAGTTCCGCAGTCAAGCTCGTTTATCACTCTGCAGGATAAAACCGCATTCGAATACTCGGGTACGAAGGACAGTCCGTTTACGGTTCTGTCGGTTTCGCCATATCCTGCAAACTTATCGGTATCGCGGCCGGATGCGAATCCAAAGCGCTGAAATACCGAATACGGAGTCTGTTCCGTGAGCACTGACAGGTTGAAAACTCCGGTACTGCATATCATATCGTGGGTGAGAGTGCGTTTGTTCACCGTTATCGATATGCATCTGGGATTGTCTGTAAGCTGCTGTGCGGTGTTGATGATACAGGCGTTGTCACGCTCGCCTTCGCGTGCGGACAGTACGAACAGACCGTAGGACAGGCTGAACAGCGCTTTCGGATCTACATCGCCTGCCGGTACTGACGGGACACGAAGCGAAGAATCGGATTCGAGTATAGCCGATACGAGGCGGTCTATGTCTTCCGACTGCCCGGGCTTAAGCGACGACTTTAATGAGACAGTCTGATCCAGCACCGTAATATCGCGACATTCGGATATTATGCCGCGCATTTGCTTTCCGGCGGTTGCCGCCCAGGATCCGTTTTCGATAAACGCAACGGTGCGTCCGTGTATTCCGTGCGCGGCAAGATCTCGCAGAAGCTCGTCCATGCTTATAAAAATTCCGGCGTTATATGTGGTTGAGGCAAAGACCAAATGGCTCCACTTGAAGGCGGCGGCTACTATTTCGGATGCGGGGGTTACGGATACGTCATACATAACCGTCTCGCAACCGGAATCACGCAGGCGGGACGAAAGGATCTCCGCAGCATTCTCGGTGTTGCCGTAGACTGACGCGTATGCGATCATTACACCCTTTTTCTCCGGGATGCAGCCGCTCCACAGACGATATTTATCTATATAGTCGTTAAGATTTCTGCGCCATACGAATCCGTGAAGCGGGCAGATCATACGGATATCGAGCTTTTCCGCCTTGCCGAGAAGCGTGCGCACCTGCGCGCCGTATTTTCCGACGATGTTGCAGTAATATCTGCGGGCTTCGTCAAGGTAATCCCGCATAAAATCCACCTCGTCGGCGAATATCGCTCCGTTGAGCGCGCCGAAGGTTCCGAAGGCATCGGCGGAAAAGAGTATACCGTCGGTTTCGTCATAAGTGACCATAACCTCGGGCCAGTGCACCATGGGCGCGGTAAAGAACTGCAGGGTATGTCTTCCGGTGACCAGTTTTTCTCCCTCGCTTACGGTTTTGATACAGAAGCCGCAGTCTGCACCGAAGAACTGGCTTATCATTGCCTTCGCGGCGGCTGTGCATATTATTGTAGTTTCAGGGTGCCGCAGAATCAGCTCCGCTATTGTCGCCGAATGATCCGGCTCCATATGATGAACTACGAGATAATCAAGCTTTCTGCCGGACAGCACCGCTTCGATGTTTTCGAAAAAAACACGTGCTACTGCTTTGTCAACCGTATCGAACAGTACGGTTGATTCGTCGGTGAGCAGGTAAGAATTGTAGGAAACACCGTCGGGGACGGAATACACTCCTTCGAACATCGCAAGACGGCGGTCATTGCCGCCTACCCAGGTGAGATCGTCGGTAACTTTTTTAGTGCAGTACATTTGCTCCTCCTGATATATGTTAATATATTGTCTTTTCAGCGCGGGCTGTAAGCTCCGTCTGCGGCATGCGCCGGGGCTGCAGATACGGATTCCGGAGCCGCGAACATTCACGGTAGTATTATATCATTCCGAAGTTATTTTATCAATACAGATATACAAAAAACAATTCTGCCGTTGATATTGCTTCATGAAATATCCCGAATTTTAAAATTGGTATTGACAAGAATATATGAACGTGCTATCATATGAACAATAAAACATATGAAGGAGCGCGAATATGATGACGCACGATCACGAAGCGATGCTTGCGAAGGTTAAAAACGATCTGCCGACAGATACATTGCTGTGCGATCTTGCCGATCTTTATAAGATTTTCGGCGACACGACTCGGGTTAAGATAT